>JAIKVT010000194.1 GCA_024685495.1 Lachnospiraceae bacterium | reverse complement strand
CAATGCTAACGTGTGCACACAAAAGTTAGCACACACTAACTACAGAAAACATTATAGTTAATGTATGCTAACTTGTCAAGCAGTTTCCTTTAATAAAATATTACACCTTTTAACGTACTTAATACTATTTCTCGATATCGTGTATCAAATCTATTCTTCTTTGGTGTCTTCCACCTTCGAACTCAGCGTCAAGGTATGATTTTACTATATCTTTTGCTAATTCCTCTCCAACAATTCTTGCACCGAAGGCTATGATATTAGCATTATTATGTTCCTTTACAAGATGAGCTGTTGTCACATCGGAACACACTGCTGCTCTTACACCCTTAACTTTGTTCGCAGCTATTGATATTCCTACACCTGTACCGCATATTAAGATACCACAGTCTGCTTCACCTTTAACTACAGCTTCACCTACTGCTTTGCCAAATTCAGGATAATCACAAGACTTATTATCGTCTGTTCCGAAATTTATTACTTCATGACCCAAATCTTCTACATAAGATTTGATTACCCATTTTAAATCTGTTGCTGCATGATCGTTACCAATTGCAATTTTCATATCGTCCTCCTTATTGATATCACATTTTACATAATTAATTCTACAAATTGCTTACAAAGAAAAAAACCTGCAGCAAAGCCACAGGTTAATAATCAAAAATACTATAATGAGAAATCTTCCATAACAGTAGTTGCAGGCTTATTATTGTTATCGCCCACAAAATATTGATATTGCGAAATCGCTCTATCTTTCTGCATGTCTGAAATAGCTCTAACAACATCCAGATTCTTAAGTTCACTTTCGCTTCCCTTCATCGAATACTCCTTAGAAGCATCGTAGGCAGAAGCATAATCATAAGAATCGAGAAGCTTTCTGTCACTATTCTCATCCTGCTTAACATATTGAGAACCACTCTTAGCAGGAGCTTCGGCTTGTACATCTTCAAGTCCGATGCTCTCACTTAAAGCTGTCTTAGTATCTATTGTATTATAATTATTCACGCCACCGGCCATCAAATCATGATTGTAAAAACCGGCAGTTGGACGTATTCCTGAAATATTCATGATAAAGTAATCTCCTTATCTAAGCCTTAAACGCTACGATAAATATATCGGCTCATAAGTCTTTTACTTAACCCCCTCAAACAATACTCCACAATTACAATTATTTGTCCAGCATCTTCTTGAGCTCGTTCATAAATGTGTTGACATCCTTAAACTCTCTATAAACTGAAGCAAATCTTACATAAGCAACCTCGTCAAGATCCTTAAGTTTATCCATAAGGATTTCACCTATAGCCTGACTCGGTATCTCCTTCTCTTCCCTAGCAAAAATCTCTGATTCCACATCATCAACCATCTCTATAATTGATTGTGTTGAAGGTGGTCTCTTATGACATGCACGAAATACACCCGCCTCAATCTTAGATCTGTCATACTGCTCACGAATGTTATCCTTCTTAATAACATTCATTGGAATAGTCTCGACCTTCTCATATGTAGTGAATCGCTTGTTACATTCATCACACAATCTGCGTCGTCTGATAGAATTATTATCATCTGCAGGTCTTGAATCAATTACTCTGGTGTTCTCACTACTGCAAAAAGGACACTTCATATCATGCTCCTCCTATTAATATTACAACATATAGTGCTATTTTACTAAACAACCACATGATATGCAAGTATTTTTATTAAATTATTATTAAATTTTTACTAATCTACGCAAGTGCTGCAGTGATAATTGCCATAGCATATACTTCATCAGCAACACAGCCTCTTGACAAGTCATTAATTGGTGCATTAAGGCCTAAAAGGATAGGACCAAAAGCTTCATAATTACCACATCTTTGAGCAATCTTATAACCGATATTACCTGCATTAATGTCAGGGAATACGAAAACATTAGCCTGACCTGCAACCTTAGAGCCTTTTGCCTTAGTCTTAGCTACCTCCGGAGATACTGCAGCATCAAACTGAAGCTCACCTTCTATAGCCATATCAGGATATTTCTCTTTAGCCTTAGCTGCTGCATTAGCAACCAAAGTAACATCATCACCTTTACCCGAACCAAGAGTAGAATAACTAAGAAATGCCACCTTAGGATCGATTCCGAATATCTCTGCACATTTTGCAGATTCATACATAATCTCAACTAACTGATCTTCTGTAGGATGAAGATTAATAGCACAATCTCCCATACACATTGATTCTGTTACACCGTTAGCTTCTCTTGTCATAATAAAGCAAGAAGAAACTATTGTATTCTCAGGCTTAGTCTTGATAAGTTGAAGAGCCGGTCTTACTGTATCTGCTGTAGAATATGTAGCTCCACCAAGCAGGGCATCAGCAACACCAATCTTAACAAGCATTGTACCAAAATAATTTGGTTGGCTAAGCATCTTAGTTGCGTCCTCTTTTGTTACTCCCTTTTTCTTACGAAGCTCTACGAACTCATCAACCATCTCATCAAATCTCTCGTAGTTGCCGGGATCGATTATTAATGCTTTATCAATTATGAATCCACGTTCCTTTGCAGCTTCAATAATCTCTTCTTTCTTACCAACCAATATAGGTTGTAAAAATGAGTCTTCACAAAGTCTCTCTGTTGCTTCGAGAATTCTCTCATCTGAACCTTCCGTAAATACAATTTTTTTCGGGCTCTTCTTTAAAGCCTCAACCATTTTTGATAAATCAGCCATTTCATACCTTCTTTCTTAATAGTTAAAATATATTATCTGACGGGGCTGTCCCACAAATAACAGGGCTGTCCCGCAAACATAACCAACATCATATATATTCAGATTCAATATCTTAATTCAAAATCTTAAATCAAAATCTTAAGTCAATATCTTAAATCAAAATCTTAAGTCAACCTTGAACTGTGATATCCTCCACCCCTAGAGTCTTGCTTCTCAGAATCTTCATTCTCACGAACAAACATTATCATATTTTCTATAACTTTCTTTGCTTCGATATCATCATAATTTTTAAGATATTTCATCGCTTCCTTGAGATTACGTCTAACATCACTCGGAACATCGCATCCCTTTAAGTTCTTAAGTCTCTCAACCGCTTCCTTTGTCTTGAATTCTTCTAAATCTTCGAGCGTCGCATTTAAAGCAGTAATTATCTCACCCATACTAATCGGTATGAGATTGCCTCCGTCGCCATTATCCATTATGTGATCTAACATATCTCTGATACGCTCAGTCATCTCGATGGCTCCATCGACATTCCCCTGCTCTAACTTATGCTTGACATTATGAAGACGACCAAGTATGTCTTCATCCATCTTGAACTGAAGCATCTCGTCTATCTCTTTCATAACGCCTTCTTCATCGAGATCTAAGAGGCGATTATATATATCATTAATTCTGTCTAACAACTCTTCATTCTCAAGAGGAAGAATTCCTAACTTCTTAAATACATTATCAATTCTCATCCTGAGATTGTCAGCATCAAACGGCTTAGTTATAAAATCTACTATACCAAGCTTCGAGCCTTCCAAAACAGTCTGCGAATCTCTTCTGGCTGTAAGAAAAATAACAGGAACATCGACTCCGTTCTCTTGAGTTCTAATCTCACGAAGTGTCTCAATTCCATCCATAATAGGCATCTGAACATCAAGCAAAATCATATCGCAAGTCTCTCTGTATAAATATTTAATTGCTCGCCGACCTGTAAGCATCGGAATAATATCGTATTTATCACTGAGTTCCTGTTCTAATGTCGCAAGATTAACGGTATTATCATCCACAACCATTATTTTCATTCTACTATTCATTGCCCTCTCCCTTAACACCATTTATATTATCTAACAAAGTCTTAATTGCTTCTTCGGCTCCGTCGTCATCATACATCTTGAACTGAATAAGAATTGCTTCGAGTGATCTCTGCACATCTTTGTCTAATCTGTATTGCAACAACTTCTCTAACTCATTATATGCATCTCTGCCTCTAAAGTCCTCCGACAATGATAGAATACGTCTTAATCTGTATTGCAATTGGTTATTGTCCATGCCTTCAAGTCTGTCTTCTTCATTAACCTTCTTAACAATACCTTTCTTAACCAATACTCCCTGAATCTCAAGAAGTATTTTATCATATTCTTCGCAGAGTTTGTTAATATTTCCGTCAATAAATTGAATATTATTATCCTTAGCGGCAAATTCGTGTGCCTTGGCCATATCTGAGAGTTTTTCGGCTCCTATTGAAAGCGAAGTACTCTTAAGTCCATGAACATATATCTCATAATTCTTAAAATCTTTCGCCTCGTATGTATCCCTAATTCCTTTAAGCTTATCTTCTCCCTCAAGACAATATAACTCTAACACTTTAAGATAATCATTGATATTACCTTCTCTGTTCTCCATCGCCTTCCTGACATCGACATCCTCCATGAAAAGTTCAGCCAAATCATCTTCCGTATAAGACGGAGGTGCTATCTCATCTTCGATAAACTCAATCTCGTTAGCAGGAATTATACTTAATAGTTTCTCGTATAATACAATCTTATCAACCGGCTTTGGCAAAAAATCATCAAAGCCTCTGCTTAAGAACATTTCCCTTGCGCCTTCATAAGTATTAGCGGTAAGTGCAATTATATAAGGCTTATGAACTCTTGATGAAACAATGGTTCGAATATGAGCCGTAGTCTCAATTCCATCCATATCCGGCATCATATGGTCCATCATGATAATGTCATAATCTTCGTTCATTACCTTATCAATTGCTTCTCTACCGGAAGAAGATAACGTAACATCTAATTCATATAAATCAAGCATTCCTTCGATAACAAGAAGATTAATCTTATTATCGTCACATATAAGCACTTTCGTGGAATGAGATACAAAGAGTCTTCTCTCTTTTTGTTCTCCCCTGTCCTCTATGCTATATTCTTTGATTGAACGATTATCAACAATTCGCTGTTCAAGTGATACCGAAAATGTCGAACCCTCTCCATATACGGATGACAGTGCGATTCTACCGCCAAGCATATCCACAAGTCCTTTGGTAATTGAAAGTCCAAGGCCGGTGCCTTCTATACTTTTATTATTAATCTTATCAACCTGCGAGAAGCTTTCGAATATAGTCTCCTGGTTCTCTTTTGAAATACCTGAACCTGTATCTTCAACAGAGAATATAAGGTCGACATAATCACCTTCCACACTGCCGTTTACGGTCAAATCAATATGACCTACCTTAGTAAACTTAATAGCATTATTCAAAAGGTTAATAAGCACCTGACTAATCTTGCCGTCATCTCCATACAGTTTGCAGGGAAGTTCTTCATCGAGATATAAATTAACGGTAAGCCCTCTTTCCATTGCAGGGATACTTAGAAGATTAAAAGTATCCTTTACCATTTCCTCAAGGTAATACTCGTCTTCGACAAGCTCCATCTTATTAGCTTCCATCTTAGAATAATCTAAAATGTTATTGATAATAGATAAGAGATTTCTGGCCGCTTTCTTTATCTGAACAGCCATGTTATATACTTTACGACCACGAGATTCTTC
>JAIKVT010000179.1 GCA_024685495.1 Lachnospiraceae bacterium | reverse complement strand
TAGATTCAGATGATTTATTTTGACAAAAGAGAAGTAATGATTTAATATATATCTATGTGATAAATATCAGTTTATCCCATAGATAGTACATTTAAATATATTAATCGTAATATAGCTGTAATATGCGTTAAATGGCTTAATTATGCGGTTTGCACGTATTATATAGTAAATGGATATTTTAATTGATAATCTAATGGTCATAGTTTTATATATTATTTTTATTTACTATTCAATGAGGTTAATTACATGGGTAAAGATTCAGAATTTTATAAAAACAAGAATAAAAACAAGAAAATCAAATTACGTTCTCTTATAAATGAATTACCGGGCTTTGCTAAGGATTATATTCATAGCAAAGAGATTTCTGCGCAAACAAGTACGCTTATAAGTTATTGTTATGATCTTTTAACGTTTTTTAGGTTTATGGAAGCTAATAATCCCACATTAAAAGACGTTAAAATCGTTAACTACGATTTTGATATACTGCAGTCTATTACCTCTGAAGATATTATCGAATATCAGCGTTATTTAGAGTTAAATGTCGATGGTGAGGTCCATGAAAACGGCAAAAAAGCCATAGCTCGTAAAATGACCAGTCTTCGTGGCTTGTATGAGTACCATTATATGCACAAGAACATTTCCGATAATCCGATGCTTTTGGTGCCTCTTCCACATATAAAAAAGGATAAAAACATCGTCAGAATGAATAATTACGAGGTTCAATCCATATTACAGGCTATTGAGACCGGAAATGTCAATATGAGCGACAGACAACGTAAATATCTTCAAAAAACCAAGAAAAGGGACCTTGCAATACTTGTTTTGATGCTTAATACCGGTATTCGTGTCAGTGAATGTAACGGCCTCGATCTTACTGATGTTGATTTTATTGTTAATTCTTTAACAATAGTAAGAAAAGGTGGCGGTCAGGATATAATCTACTTTGGAAATGATGTTAAAGAAGTTTTAAGTGATTACGTCGAGACTGAAAGAAAATTAATAATACCTGCTGAAAACCACGAAAAAGCGTTGTTTTATTCACTTCAAGGGAAACGAATCAGCGTTAATGCCATTGAGAATCTGGTTAAGAAATATGCCAAAATGGCGGTTCCAAACAAGAAAATCACACCTCATAAGCTAAGAAGCACCTACGGAACGGCTCTTTATCGCGAAACCGGTGATATTCGTCTTGTGGCGGATGTTCTTGGTCATGAAAATGTGAATACAACCATTGACTACTATGCAGCGATTGAAGATGAACATAAACGCCAGGCTGCAAATGCAGTAGATTTTAGTAGAAAAGATAATGTTTAATGTTATATGACTGATAAATTAATTGTTACTACTGCTCTATTCCGTATTCCCACATTTCATCAATTATACGGGTTTTAACTTCATCGGCTAATTGTCCTGTTGTCATGCCTTCGTATTCTTCCGGCATAATTGGTTTAAGGAAGATTACCTTATTCTTTACAGGCTTAATAGATAACGTATTAAACGGTTTATATGTATCAATCAGACATACAGGAACAACGGGAACTTTTGCTTTAGTTGCACTTTTAAAGCTTCCGGGCTTAAATTTCTGCAAAGTATTGTGATTGTTTGTATATCCGCCTTCCGGGAAAATAATATATTTTTTTCCGTTTTGAACTTCTTCAACTAATTCATTTATAACGGTTATTGCCTGTCTTACGTTGTCGATTTCCATTCTTTTTGCTTCTAAGAGATCAACAATTTCCTTAAGAAAAAGCGTATATGATTTCTTTTTGTCCATTACAAATGAGCATGGCTCTTCATGGCCATGAACTATAGCTAGTACATCATATTTACCCTGATGATTGGGAAACATCATATATCCGCCTTCTTTAGGAAGATTTTCGGCGCCGATTACTTCGGTTTTGATAAGTCCGCTTCTTCTTACGTATCTAAAGACTTTTTTCGCCATAAGATATCGCATTTTTTCAGAATATTTTTCAGGGTGCGAGGCCATTTTCCTAAGTCTGGAAAGTAAGTAAGGCGCTCTGAATAAATTCAAAAGAATTACGTGTATAAAACGAAACATGGTATCCTCTTAATTGGCCGAAATATGTGCAAAAGATCTGTGCAAAATCTCAGATATTAATAAAATGGTTAATTCTACGGAAAACAACTTAAAATATACATAAATATGTATACAATGAAATATATAATAAAATTATAAAGTTTTATCTGTAATTTTGCAATATTAGAAGAATCTCATAACACCAAAAACTTTGCCGAGTATAAGGCAGTTGTCAACTATTATAGGATCCATATCATCATTTTCAGGTTGAAGTCTAATATGATCAGATTCTTTATAAAATGTTTTTACTGTTGCGGAGTCGTCTACGAGAGCTACAATCACATCTCCGTTATTAGCTGTATTTTGCTGTTTAACAAGAATTGTATCTTTGTCAAATATTCCTATATTAATCATACTGTCGCCTTTGACTTTAAGCATAAATGACTGTGCATTAGGCATATATTCAGCAGGAATCGGAAAATAACTCTCAATATTTTGAACTGCTAAAAGAGGTTGACCGGCTGCGACTTGTCCAACCATGGGAACAGAAACGGTTTCTCTTCTTAACATATTATAATTCTCATCGACAATTTCTATTGCACGAGGTTTACTTTCATCTCTCTTAATATATCCGTTTTTTTCAAGCTTTTCTAAATGTTGAAAAACTGATGAAGTTGACTTAAGATGAACAGCTTCGCAGATTTCACGAACTGTAGGCGGATAACCGGTAGAAAGAATTGTGTTCTTAAGATAATCGAGTATCTCTTGCTGCTTCTCTGATATTTTACCGTATGCCATAGATAACACCTCCGTTATATGTATAAATTTCTGATTGTATATTAATATGTCAATTTGATGTTTGTCCTAACTTCATTAATAATAACACAACATGTCTATCAATGCAAACAAACTTTCGAAACATACATTTGCGAAAATTTGTTCGATTTCTTGTTGACAAACATTCGTTCGTCTGATATTATAATTCCAGAACAGATGTTCGTGAACATTTATTCGATTTGTATTATTAATAGAAAGAGGGAATAAGGTATGAGAACAAGACATTACAAGGCAGGATATTCTAAGGTAGGAAGGGTTAACTTATTACAATTAAAAAAGAGCATAGCTATACTATGCTGTTTAATAATTGCCATTATATCTTTGATTTTGGTATTTAATGTGACTTCATCAGCTCATAACACATATTCAACAGATACGTATTATACTAACCTTTGTATTGATGACGGGGATACATTATGGGATATTGCTAAGAATAACTATACTGTTGAATATGGTAGTTTTAATGATTATATTAATGAAATCCGTTCAATTAATCATATAAGTAATGATGTTATTCACGCTGGAGAGTATTTGGTAATACCGGTTTGCAGATAGCCACTACAGTGAATCGATATCTACCTCCTCTCCATCTCTCCAGATGCGTTCGAGATCATAATAATCTCGTCCTTCCTCAGTAAAAAGATGGATAATTATATCGCCATAGTCCATTAGAATCCAAGGGGAATTCTTGCCACCCTCTACCTGCTTTGGCAAGATGTCTTGTTCATACATTACCTTATCGGCAGCATCAAGAATAGCTTCTAATTGATTTGGATTAGAAGCTGAAGCAATTATAAAATAATCTGCTACAACTGATACATTTCCAATATCTATTATAGTAATATCTATAGCCTTTTTATCATCAATGGCTTTATAGATTTTCTTAACATTTTCTTTAATACTTTCTTTTATAGAATCCATGTGAAGTCCTTTCCGGTTTCTTTTTATCTTTTTATTGATAATTTTATTGAAATAATCATATGTGTTTATTGTTTTTTCATCGATAAAAGCATTAATGTCTTTAAGATATCCGATTGTATCTTTAAGAATCATAGCTGTAGCAATGTCCAGATTATAATAAGACATTGCTCTTATTTCATTAAGCCTATTAGCTTTATGCCTGCGTGGTTCAATGTAATCGGCTACAAAAATAATCTGTTCTAACAGGCTCATATTAGGCCGGCCGGTTGTATGATTTATTATAGCATTAAGAATTCTTTCGTCTGTTACATTATATTTGTTTTTAGCGATATAAGCACCAACTTTTCCATGTAACAAATGAGGAGCTTTATATTCTGATTCAGAAATATCTAATTTATGTTTTTCACAAAACTCAATTAACTCTTCTTTTGAATAGCTTTTAGCTGCATCATGTAACAGACCGCCATATCTACACATTTCAATAGGAACATCATAACGCATTCCAAGATTTATGGCTGTATGCATAACACCTAAGGTGTGATCATATCTGGAAGGCTTGAGTATTGTCTTAAGATCTTCTTTAATATCACAATATGGCGTATATTTACTCATATCAATTTTCTCATATATGCAATGTTCGTTGATATATGATGCAGTTTCTTTATTAATTCCTGAATTTTCCCGGTTCCTGTTTTCTGACAGCTGTTTTCTTAATTCAGTAGATGAAACATCAATAAAATCACAATCTAACAGAATAAAACTTCCTTCAAAACGTTTGGAATATTTAACAACGAGTTTTTCAGTGTTTTTTCTGTTATTACTTCTTACTGCAACTAATATTGTTGCATATTTGCATATGATTTCAGGTTTTTTCCATGTATCAAAGCTTTTTAATGAATCTTCCCCTATTAGAAAGTAAAAACTATATGAAGGATATGTTTCACACAATTTTTTTAATGTTTCATGGGTATAATTGTAATCAATAGAACTTAACTCAAGGTCTTTAATATAAAAATTAGGCTCATTAGAAATTGCGGCTTTGACAATGTTATATCTCGAAATCGCAGTAATATCATTATTAATTAACTTATGAGGTGGACAACCGTTAGGTATAAACCATATTTCATCTAATTCACATTCATTTAAAGCGGCTTTTGCGATTTTTAGATGACCTTCGTGAATTGGATTAAATGTGCCTCCGAGTATACCAATTTTTTTATCGTTTTTAATACAATTGTCTATATTATTCATAATGATTAATAAAAAACTCCTATATTATTTATATTATGTTCTAGTTTATAGATAGACTATATTTTATAGATAGACTATATTTTATAGAGATTAATTCTTTTATATGAAGTATAGATAAACCAATTATTGTGGTAATTCTATAACAGGATTTTTAGATGGTCTGTAAAGAATAATCTTTTTTCCGATAACTCTGACAACATCACTGTGAGTTCGCTCTGAAATAATCTGACCTAACTCTTTAGGATCATCAAAACAATTTTTTAAAACGGCAACTTTAATCAACTCTCGTGCTTCTAATGCTTCGTCGATTCCTTTAACCATTTCCGGTGTTATGGATGATTTTCCTATATTGTATATTGGTTTTATGCTGTTAGACTGTGCTGTAAGATATTTCCTCTGCTTAGAATTAAGCATATTTTTTCTCCTATTTTATAAATTATTATATATTTCACATA
>JAIKVT010000157.1 GCA_024685495.1 Lachnospiraceae bacterium | reverse complement strand
GAATTAAATCTTCACAGACAGCTTTATCAAAGTGTAATTGACAATAACATTGATGTGATATTTACGGCAGGAGATTTGTCTTCATCGATAGTAGATGCTTTGCACAATGAACCTGAAGCGAAGAATATTGTCGCTAAATCTTTCAAGGGCGATAATGCCAAGGAAGATTTGGTTTCAGAATTATGTAAAATGCTTAAGCCAAACGACACTGTCTTAGTTAAAGCTTCACATTTTATGGATTTTCCAAAGATAGTGGAGGCGCTTAAAGAATATAAAGGAAATTAGCATAGGAAGTTATTTGATAAGCAAGAGAATAAAGACTAAAAAAGTAGGAGCCTTAACGGTTCCTACTTTTGTCGCTACTGCTTTCAATACGCTTCTGTCCGCTTCTTATATCGGCGAGTAATGCGTCATTTTCATCAAGCATTGTTTGCATAATATTTTGTGTATATTCGGCGATGTGCTTTTTCTCTTCTTTTTCTAAACTGTTAGGATCGATAGGTTCGCCGATTGTAACAACAACATGTTGCTTTTTGATAAATGGCATATGATTCTCTAAGACATCTGCTGTTCCGCTAAATACTACGGGAACAATAGGACATCCTGTCTTAGTGGAAATCTTAAAAGGACCTGCCTTGAAAGGAATCATCTTGCCGTCTTTAGATCTCGTTCCTTCGGGGAATACAAACATCGATATTCCCTGCTTAACATAATCTATTGCTGTAAGAATTGTCTTAAGTCCCTGCTTTGTATCTTTACGATCTAAGAAGAGACAATACAGTCTCATCATCCAGAGGTTAAGAGAAGGAACTTTCTTAAATGACTTCTTAGCAATAAATCCCGTTCTTTCGTGGAATAAAGTATACATAAGAATTACATCGAAAAAGCCGTTGTGGTTACCGATATAAAGCATAGGCTTATCGGGATCTTTAGTAAGATTCTCAAGTCCTCTGATTTCTGCTTTTACTCCGCTTAAGAACAGACAACATTTAAATCCCCATTGTACTGTTCGAAGTGAAGCGATGTCTCCGGCATGTCTGTTGAACTTACCTATAATCCATTCAACCAACATTACGGGAAGTAATAAAATTAAGAAAAGAATTACATAAAGAAGTGTTAAAATAAATCTAATCATAATGTCTCCAATCTAAAGTCGAATTATATCACATTTCACAGAAAAATCAAAACCCAAAGGCTTGTTATTAAATACGGGCTTATGCTATAATATTTCTTGACTTGTCTTGATTTTTTTGGACTTTAAGGAGCTTTCGATGATTGATACAAGACGAACGCGTCAGATGACTAAGATGGCTATATATGAAAGTCATCATTCAGAGGATTATAAGACGACAGTCAGGCATGATAAGAAAGAGTATGTAGGGCTATGGAGTATTATCTATACTATTGCAGCTGTTTTGCTTGGCCTGTTGTATATTTTTGCGGCGTGGTATATTATTATAACTCTCAATCCTGATGGGATTGGTACGATATGGTGGATATTGTTCGGCGTTGTTTCTATTGTGGGTTTTGTGTGTCATATTTATTTTTATGTCAAAATCAGCAGGAAAAAAGCCGAGGCAAGATATGATAAGAGCAAACAACAAAGTGATTATATAGAAGAACAATATAAGATATTAGAAGAAATGTACGAGGAACATTCTTAGGAATATGAATAGAACAATTAAGATCAGAGAAGCTGCAAGGAATTTCATAATTCCCAACAGCAGATGGCTTAAAATAATTGGAAAAGGGGCTCTTGCCTTTGTAAGCTTTTTAATAATCAATTACTATTTCGGGTATATTTCATTTCTTGCAAATCCCATATTTGCTTTAATTATGGCAGTAGGCTGCGCATTTATCCCTATGAGGGCAGGCGGTCTGCTGGTGATGGTGTACGTGTTTGTTCAGCTGACCGGTCTTTCCGGACAGGTGGCAATTGTTGCATTAATTCTTTTGCTGATTTCATATGGACTTAGCATGTTCTACGGCTCAGGCCATATGTTTAACATAGACTATATTCCGATTGCATTGCAGGTGCAGTTGCCTTATCCTATAGTGGTTGTATCTGCTTTGTTTGGTAAAATCAATTATGTTACATCAGTAATTTGTGGAGGAGTTCTTTCTTTTTATCTTAAGGTAATAAGAGAGAATTCGTTGATTTTTATCGAAGAGACACAAGACATTACGGTTATAGATTTGATATCTAAGAGAATGATTGTTAACCCGATGTTATATGTATATCTCATTGCAATCACCGCACTTTTTGTTATTATAGTGCTTGTTAAGGATGTCAATATCAGACATGCCTGGATAGTAGCGATTGCATCCGGTATATTTGTGGAAATGGTAATAATGCTTCTTGGCTATATTATTACCGGTAATATCAGTAAGGTTCCGATGTTAATTATTGCAAATGTGTTAGCGTTTGCGATAGGCGTTGCCTCAACATATGTCTATAGAGACCTCGACTATGAGAGAGTTGAGAAAGTGCAGTTTGAAGATGATGATTATCTGTATTTTGTAACTGCAATACCTAAGATTGAATTGGCGAAGGAAGAGAAAAGAATTACAAGATTTACGGATATCGGTAAAGGCTTTCACAAGGCCGGCAAGATAGAAGAAGAAAAACCGAAAGAGACTGAAGATAAAAAAGAAAAACCGGACGATGGTGAGACATAAAAATTGACTGTCGAAGAATATATCAAAGTTGAAAACGAATATAAAACTATGTAAGGTTCAACTGATAAAAACTGTGGAAAGGAGGAAGCAATATGGATTTAATTAATAATATCAAAGAAAAATTAGATTCATGGACAGGTGATTATCTCGGACTATATATACCTGACATCACTTTGATTGATGTTATCGAAATGATAATTATTGCTTTCGTCTTCTATAGATTTTTAGTATGGTGTAAGAATTCAAGGGCCTGGACTCTTCTTAAAGGTATTCTTATTATCGTGCTGGTTTTTGTATTGGCAGCGATCTTACAGATGAGTACTATTCTTTGGTTGGGCGAGCGACTTTTAAGCGTTGCGTTAATCGCAGTTGTTATTTTGTTCCAGCCCGAGCTTCGTAAAGCGTTAGACGGTATAGGATCTCGTAGTCTATCTTCGATGTTTCGTAATATAGGACTCGGTAAAGCGGGTGAGAAAAGATTTACGGACAGAACTCTTAACGATATGGTTAAGGCTTCCTATGAGATGGGAGCCGTTAAGACGGGAGCTTTGATTGTTATAGAGAATCAGGTTAAGCTCAATGAATATGAGAGAACAGGCATCAGATTAGATTCACTGCTTTCTAGTCAGTTGCTTATTAATATATTTGAGAAAAACACACCGCTTCATGACGGAGCAGTAATTGTTGAGGGTGACAGAGTTGTGGCTGCAACCTGTTATTTGCCTATATCCGACAGTAATTCGATAAGCAAAGACTTAGGAACAAGGCATAGAGCGGCACTTGGTATAAGTGAAGCTACGGATGCTACTACAATTATTGTTTCAGAAGAGACGGGTAAGGTTTCCCTAACGCATCAGGGTAAGCTTATTCATGATATTTCTCCGGAGGATTTGACGAATTTCTTAAGATCGATTCAGCAGCCGGAAGAAGTAGATGAAGACGGTAAAGATAAAGGCAAGACCTTTTTAAGAAGGAGGTCTGGTCATGAAGAATAGATTAAAGAATATTTTCCTTAATAATATAGGACTTAAATTACTTGCAATCGCGTTTGCGTTTGGACTTTGGTTCCTCGTTATGAATTTTAACGATCCGACTCAGACTAAGACGTTTACGACTAACGTTCAGGTTATTAATCAGGATACGATATTAAGTCAGGATAAATATTATGAGATAGTATCCGGAGAGACAGTTACATTCCGTGTATCCGCGAAGAGATCCGTATTAGAGCAAATATCCGGAGAAGATTTTAGTGCTGTCGCAGAC
>JAIKVT010000152.1 GCA_024685495.1 Lachnospiraceae bacterium | reverse complement strand
TACACTTAGAATGTATTGGTTCTTCTTAATTATACTTACAATAAATCCGACTATAAAAAGAATAAATGTTACTGCCTTAAAATAATAAAACGGATCAAACAATGTAGAGATCATTTTCTTCATATGTCTCAAATCGTCCATCGAAAGCGGAATGAATTTAAAAGACCAATCCGCCCAGAATCCATGCATTCCGTCATCGACTTTTCCAAGCCAGTAAATATAATATATTCCAAAGAACACAACTATTATTACACCTATTATCACAAGGTTAATAATATCTTTTTTAATGGTCTTTTTGTCACGATTTATAAGCGTCACAATAAATGATGCAATTATCACACCGCCTTCCACAAAGCAGGCAGTACTTGAAAACCATAAAATCACACCCCAAATAACAGCTAAAACAAAAATGTTAAGCTTCTTTTCTTTATACCAATAAAAAAGACATAATATTAAAAGGGCAAAAAAAGCATCTGATATATATGGCTTAAAAACATTCGAATATTGTAATAACAAAGGAAGCGATGCAGCAAAAGCCACCGGTGCGAACGCATAATATATCTTAATTATTTTATGGGAAATGTAATAAGTAAGACAAAGCATCCCAAGATACGCAAGTATCGAAGGCACTCTCATCACAAAATCGGTATATCCGAATATCGCACATATAATTTTAAGAACATAAAGCCAGCCAACAGGCGCAGACTGAACAAGATCAAGTCCCGTAGCGGTAAGGTCTGAAAAACCCCTTTGAACAAAAGAATATGCAAGCGCCGCCTCATCAAACCAGAGACTTCTCCCCACAAAATTCATCTTTATACTTACGATGACACCGAAAAGTGCAATAACTATACAGACTATATCAATTATTAACTTATATATTGGTATTGCCTTTATTTTCTCAATCATTTCTTATTCCTTTTTAATAGCTTCTTTACTCCCTTTACTATAAATACACATATAACAGATACAACTATACATGCAACCAGATACACCGGCCAAATCTCCGGAAAACTCATAGGTATCTTATCATAAAGCGTCTTGTCGGGATCGCCGATATTTAAGCATACTATCTTATCAACAATCTTGATTACGGGATAGTGAACAATCATAATTACAAGTGAATTATCTCCCATAAAATTAAACGCTTTGTTGACAACGGGCACTTTATTGATAAGCCATGCCACAACAAGTGATGAAAATATTCCAACAAGTCCCGGAATATACATCTGTAGCTGAACAGAGCCGAATATCAAATCAACCCAATGTCTTGTGCTGTACCAATAAACGTACACCAGTCCAATGGCGGCAAGTATGATTATAATAATTCTTACAGGCATTTTATCCATTATCTTAGAAACGCCGTTATAGTAATTGCGAATCAGATATCCGACCCATGTATATAACATTACCGCACATACTACCTGAAAATCGGCAATCCAGTCTTTGCCACCTGCAATAAGTCTGTATCCTATATATGTAAGACATACAATAACTATTCCCTGAATAGTCAGCTTAAGCCAGGTCTGTCCCGTCGCTTTCTCGATTAGTCTTGTAACATAAATAAGTAAGATTAAAATAACCATTACAAGGAATAACACAGGTAAAAACCATACCGTACCACCAAGTAATTCCTTACTGTTACCTATAAAACAATAAAGTATATTAAGCAGCAACTCCTTAGGCGTATACCTTATACAATCAAGCCTCTGCATTCCTATGTCGTATAATGGATTATGAAGTAAGACGAGAAATAGTGATACGACAATATAAACTACCCATAATGAAAAGAATCTTTTCTTAATCGGAACAAACGGTTTGTCACCGTATTTTCTCTCGTTATATAAATACCCTGACACAAAGAAGAAAAGCTGCAAATGAAAAATATAGACATACTCAACTGACCAGGCACAGCTATGTCCGATAATAACAAGTAAGATGCCAAGCCCTTTGACTACATTCCAAAATTGTCTGTTCGGTTGTATATCTGCAAGTTCTCTCATCGTATGACTACTTCCAATTCTCTAATATAAATATTTCTTCAGGCAATTGCTTCTTTATCATGTAAGATCTTTCATCCAACAACTAATTCTTCTTATAAGTCGAACTATTTTACAATAGGATGTGCTTCTTCAAACATACTAAGATCCAAATCCGAAGCTACATAATAATTACTAATCTGATATATATTAAGTCCCGTACCGTCTAACTGATCTAACATATCCGGCCATAACAGGACATATACTTTATTCGGGAATCTCTCACCCTGTCTTCTTTGCTCATAATTATCATTGGCATATCTGTCAGCCACAGCAGACACATCCCTGCTGCAATATGATGCACTCATGTTAATTCCGTTATTAACTGCATATGTCTCAAATGTGCAGGACCATTTTGCCAAAAAGCATATAGATGTCTCGGTAGGCGTTGCAAATATTATTTCATCAGTTTTATCTGCGAGATATTGCCACATCGGTGAATCACATATTTCATTCCTGTAATTTGACTCATAGCCCACCTCAGCTTTTTGATAAACCGAATGCTTATATACAAAGGACGGCCATAAATCTATTATCTGAATAGCAAGTGCTACGAATAAGACTATTGTACATAGCATATTACCCTTAAGCAGTCTCATAAGTCCTATCATGGTCAATGCCATTATTCCATAATAAACCGGCCAGATAAATCTTCCCGCCGTTCTAAACATAGCGAAGAGATTATATATTGATTCGGGCCAATCGATAGAATATATCTGATGGCTTCCGATACATGCAACCGGACCTAGCGCAAGCAAAGTAAATACCAAAACTCCAATTGCGATTCCGATTATATAAGAGATATATGTCTTCTTATATTCTTTATCTGCAAACTTTTCTTTTCCTCTGAATAAAGAAATTATCCATAACACGAGGACAAATACACAAAGCACTATCATTCCAAGTCCAAGATATGAAAAACCCTCCGATTGCCATGGTGTACTTAATTCCATCTTCGGCATTATGCTTGAATAACTCATATCATCAAAATGATAATCCTCGTGACTTAGAAGCGGATTGTAAGGATTGACGAGTTGATTTAAGTTAAAGGATACTTTATCAATTCCTCTTCCGGTTGAACTTACTTCTCCATAAAATAATCCGATTATCCAACCTATAAAAAGAGACGCAACACCCGGTATTAAAACTGACAGTATCGAATAAATCCATTTTTTATTAACAATTAAATCCTGCACCACACTGCAAGCTAGTATTCCTATTACCATAGGAACATAGTATGGATTAATTAATGTACTGATTACCGTTAATATGCTCCAATATACAATGTATTTTTTCTTACTGATCTCATCTCTGTATATCCATAAGCATATTGCCGCTAAAATTACAAAATGTCCCGAAAGCGCACTGTGATAAAAAGTTCTCTTAAGAAGAACGGGTGACATCACAAAGAACATTGCGCTGATGGAATTACTCATTAGATTACGGCTAAACTTATATGTAATGAGACTTCCAAGTCCACCCATAAGCGCATATGTCATCAATTCATACAGTCCAAAGTACTGAAAAGACGCCGGAAGTATGGGTGATAAAATCTTAAAAAATATTGCAAAAAGCGGAATGGAATCCGTATATGCCACAGAGATTGGCGTACATGCCACACCCTCTAATAAACCAATCGGAAATGTCCACGGTGTGTTTCTGTATAACACCCATCCGTAATAATGCTGTGTTAAATCCCACAATCCTTCTAAGTTATTACTGTGAGTCAACCACTCGGTATTGGTAAATCTTACGACATCTATCCCATACTGTAATAAAAAACTTATTACACCGATAAGTGCCCCAACCAAAAATGTTATGATTGCTTTTTCTTTAATTAATTTACTGATTTTTGCTTTCAAATATATATCCTCTACTCAAAAAATCCGATGTGTAAATCTCTACACAAAGAATTCAATCATTGCAATTATAAAATACCCGATTACAGGTACCGGCTGTAAATAAAACAACACTTTCTCGTATGTGCTTGCCAAAGTGTTTTGACATATTACAGCTTCCGACTTCTTTTTATTATAGAAAATGTACATACCCACGATAATCAAAAAGCACAATACAAACAATGTCGTTGCTATAAATACTGCATAGTAACGCATCGACTCAGGGAAGTATTCGTATATATGTAATTCCCTTTTACGGGAAAATATTACAGATAAAATTGACAATTCCGGATTAGGTGAATAATCTTTTTCCGTAAGATAAATTACTGATGTAACTCCTATATTAATTCCTAGATTCAGTAAGTAAAGCTCCGATAAATTCTCAAAGTACTGTCCCATAAACAGGACAACAGGAATGATGAGAATAAACCAGTAGCTTGACGGTGAAACGAACACCGCATATGTCATAAAGCCAAGTACGGGCATTACGAAGTAATGATATTTCTTAACTTTATTATGTGTACCAAGATATAGACATATAAAGCATACAATTAAAAGCGAACCCCAAAACAAAAGAATTGAATTAAATCTGACTGCAAATAACTCTTCAATACGATTAGTACCCACTACTTCTTTACACTGCTCATCAACAAGTGCCACGTATCTGTTATACTCTGGCATACATATCTTAGTAAGCAACATATTAAATGCATACGGCAGGGCAAATACTACCGTATATAATATAACCTTCGACTTTTTCTTACTTATAAGAAGAAGCAGTATCGGTACAACTAAAAGCATTGAAAACGGCTTATATATTAGACTTATTCCGGTAAATAGCGCGAACAGATAATACTTATCGCTAAGTAGCACATTTACACCAAGAAGAAAGAACAGCATACATACCATATCGACCTGTCCATGTCCGATTACTGCAAGCAGTACTACCGATGACAGCATATAAAGCGAACATATAATTGTCGTATTATCCTTAGGCATATTTAGCTTACGCAGGATTTTTCCTATCAAATACACATTTACAAAATGAACAATTGCAAAAAGCACCTTATACCACAGGTGATAGAATTCCATTGCAAAAACAGTATCTGCTAATGTCTGTATTATAAATACGGGGCTAAGCCAAAGTGCCGTCGTCATATTTGCGAGCATAGTATAATTACTGGGCATTTGTCTTAAGTCGCTTGTATAAGACGGAAATTCCGAAAAAATCCCCTGCTTAATACAATCGAGCATATCATATCCCCAGCCCGTTATTGTCTTCATATCCCACTGACCTATAAAAAATATATACATCAGGGAAATGACAGCACCTATTATAAACATTATTTTGTAAGGCTTTTTTGCTGACAATTTATTCTCCTTCAACTGCTCTAAGTACTAACGTGGACGGTTCATTATTTTTATAAACCGTATAGTACTCATTACTCAGTTCAGCTATCCTCGTAAGATTATCTATATCAAGTCCCAGACATTCGCCGTTATTATTCTTGATAACATAATCTATGGTATTTATGTTGTTATAACGCATTTCCCATAAATCAAACTGCATTGGGATAGACAAATCATGCACGTCATAAGTACCCTCACTCATGTTATCCGTCATATGATATGTCGTGTAATACGTATTGCTGTTTTTATCAAGAAATGTGTCTATACATTTACATCTTGATTCATAGCCGCCATAGTCGGCAATATATAATATTCCGCCGTCGACATCGGCCATGTAGTCGTTAATTGCCATCGCACTTTGAACAAGCGCTTCATCGCGATACATATAATCGACAAGTCTGTTCTTAGCCGTTACCGTATTAACGATGCCAAGTACAATCATAACAACCGCAGTAATTATAAGTGCCGCTTTCTTTCTTTCGGTTACAAGCATTACGATTGTCAGAGTCGAGACTATCACAACTATTACATTTACCAGGAAAAGCCCCCACCTTCCTGTAATCGTGGTGTGTATACTGTGAACCCAATCAAGCACGAACTGATCTACACCCGTAGTTACCTGAACGCCTCTGAATATCGCAAATGTCAAAAGAAACGTTACCATCAATGTAATAATCACCGACTTGCTTATATGTATATGAATGTATTTTGCATCTATTACAAGCAGGAAAACAACGAGCGCTATAACGATGTAAGGTCCAAGATACCTAAAATGTGTCCTTGGCATTATCTGAGGGAAATCTTCCCTTACAGTTATCGTATATGCTATGGTTGCCATGGATGCAAGTATGCATAGCACGTTAAATATATAAAGGCCGCGGGCATTGTCACGCATTTGTCTGTATGCAAAAGACGGTACGATAAATGGGACAACAAGACATGCTATCATCATCGCCGCAATATAATATACAAATCCATACAAAAGATATGCTATTCTCTCTCCCGAGCCGAGCACATCTAAGCTCATCTGATTATATGAGTTGCCCATGCCTGCGAAAAAGATTAACTTAATTACAATATGAAGCACGACAAAAACCGCGCAAATTATCAATGTGTCGATTATGGTTTTTTTGTCGAAATAGTTTCGAAGTTTTCTGTTATCGCCTCTGTTGTTGTCGCCTCTGTTAATATTAACCCTTTTGTTATCGCCTTCTTTGCCTGCATCCTTTTTGTTGACTAAGAATTGGATTATGGGAAATGCGATTTCAAAGGCTACAATGCTTAGTATAACCGCAAGGAAAATCTCTTTAGTCATGTAGCCTATGTATGCCACAACACCTAATACTACAGATATAAGAATGCTTTTTTTCTCCCTGTTAATCATCCACAGATATACAAACAGTATAAGAGCCGGCCAGTAAAGAACCTCCGCCATAAAGGTTGCCGAATACATTAAATCAGGAAAAATAATAAAAAGGGCAAGTGCCATATATCTGACTTTATCCGATACCTTGAGGCGACTCATAATTCCGGATAAAGGAAATATGCATAGCATCATTAAGATACTGTTACAAAGCGTTATGGCTTTCATTCGAAGAACGCCGTCAGTTATAAAATAAAAGGGAAGCAAAACAAAAGCATAACCCATCTTCTGATAGTCTGTCGCTACTCCTCTGAAAGTCAGACCGTCTCCTTGGAATATACTCCTACCGATGGAGTAGTAGCGAATCTCATCGGGAAGCACTTCTACGCTTTTGCTGAAGGTTCCATATACGTAATGAAAAATAACTCCACCTATAAAAATCAATAATAAAATTGTAATGTTGATTGCATTTGATTTTTTGTTATTCATGATTCCTTTATAATCTATATCTTATCTTGCCATCGGAAGCAGTATCATCGGATAAATAAGCAGCACATATGATACGGGAACATTTTGTTTTAGTCCCTCGATTGTATCCTTAATCTGAGCTACATAATATTTATCTTTCGTGCTGTTTAAATAAATCAGCATCAAGATGTAATACATAATTATGAAATATAAAACAAAGATAAAGTCAGCTTTAAAAAATGCTTCCACAATTATTACAAGGCCCATTATCTCCATAATTTTGTATCTTAGGCTGTCTTGTTTATCAAGAGATGAATTAAGTCGTCTGAAAAACTGTATCATAATAATTACGAATGGTATCAGGGCTACTGTATATAATATTAAGTTAACTCCCGCTCTGTCAAAGAACGACCAGTTAAAGGTTATGGCAGAACATTTTGATGGTGCTATTAATGCATAATGCTCTCCATAATCGAAGGTTCCTTCAGTCATAAAGTTACCCTTAATTAAAACCTCGTTCGTATTAATAGGATTTAAAAATGCAAATACTTCCGAAAGTACAAACGCCACTGCAGATACAATAAGTGAGATAATTCCCATTATTTTTCCGGCTTTATAAGTCTTTGTACAAAGTAAAAGTACAATTATTAACGGCATACATTTTATCAAATACGAAGGATGAATAAGCACACCTACGATTGACAATATCGGAATAAGAAACAATGCTTTGCCGCTTAACAATAATATAAATGACAAAAGCATGATTATTGACATATACATATCAAAGCTTCCTAAAGATATGAAGTTGCAGAACATACTTGCAACTAATGCAATAAAAAGATATACCATAATCTGTGTATACTTCTTATCTTCTTTCGCAGACTTTCTGATTGCAATTACAATTATAAGAAGCATAAGGGCGTAATAGATAACAAGCATTATCTTACTTATACGATAAACCCATACGTAAGACATCAGATCCCAAGATGTAACAGAATCTAAAAAGCCCCATACAGCACCGACAAGTCCGCCTGCTCTAAAGCCGTCATCATAATTATTGATATATACAATGAAGTTCTCATATCCGAGTGCAAAGGACGTACTTCTAAAATATATCATGATAAATATGAGGGCTATAAAACCATATAAAATTAAAGAGTTCTTTTTACTATTCATTAAAACGTCCACCAATGAAGAATTTCTCTGTTAGCTACATGTCCGATTATTGCCGTTATAGAATCTATATTTACATCGAGAAACGGCACAAATAAAACGGGATATAAGATAAGAAGCGGATAAAAGCTGTATCTTTGTTTGACTTCATCTAAGTACGATACAAGTACCGTCTTAAATCTCTCATCCCATATATACATAACGGCAAATACAACTACGTAATATGCAACGGTTGACATAACCCATCTGCCGTAATCTACTTTAATTAAATAATCCGGAAGCATCGTAAGAGAGCCGGCGTAAACTGCAAGGTACATAAATTTATCAGCACCGCTTTCGACCTTTTTAAATGTCCGAACCATAACTTTGAAAAACATAATAATATAGGGTAGTAAGAATACGGAAAGAAGAATTATTTCCGCTAAATTTTTCATATGAAATTCATGTTCTACGCCCGACAAATCAACGCCAAGTAATTCGTGCGCCAATAAAGTTTTATGAAACTCTCCGTCACTTGCAAGAGACGATGCCAAAGCGGCAACAGAATCGTAGATCTCTGCTCCGTTAGAAGCATGTGAGAATAATTCAAGATAGAGAAACAGAACAGAGCATATTATAAGACTAAGGGCAAATATAATTATATATTTTATCCTTTTACTTTTATCACTTATTATCTTAACTAAGAGTAAGACAAGTACGATATTATAGTACATAAATACATAGCCCTGATGAATCATCACAGCTATTGCGGTAAGCAAAATTATAAGCCACTCACATTTTTGCCAAACAATAAGCATTACAGAAACTAAACTTATTGCAATCATGTACATATCTACACGACCGAAATTACCCGAATCACTGAATGTTGTTGCAAGTGCAATCACTAAGAACATAAGAAGTAATTCTATCTTGGCTAAATGTTTTTCCTCGCACCTTTTTATTATCATTGCGATAAACAAAAACACGATTATGAAAAACACTACGGTAGAGCCAAGCAAGAACATCCTGGCTCCCGTTGCATTCATAATCGAAAACGGCGTTATCTTATCAAGCCCTAAAAAGACTGTTCCGATTAAACCTCTTGAGGTAAATCCGATAGTATAATTAAGCGCCAAAATAGTTGTATTATAGCTGTCAGTATCTCCGGTGTAATACCTTAAGAAACAAATAACTGCCAATACAATCATAAGAAGCATATACAATTTTTTGTTATTGTAATTTAATTTACTCATCTTGCTTATTATTCCAATTTATTTTACAGACTGTTAATCAAATATATCTACTTCTTCTTTTTTCTTAGCACTGCGATTTTTACACCACACAAAAAATGTGTCCACTTTATCGTACACCCCTTGCAATGCACTAACCGCTGCCATGATATATAGCGGTGCATATATTAATAGGTATCTGGCTCTTGCTTCAAATAAAAGATCAAATAAAATAATTCCGATAAGTGAAGTTGCAAGTACTGCGTTAAGCTTGTTCTTTTTAGTAAAGATCAATAACACATTTAACAGAAGGACAAAAATCCAAACGCCCTGCTGAATCATGGAAGATATATAAAAATACATGCCGCCCTTATAATACCAGGACTTTAGGTTAAATGAGACCTCCGGTATTTTATCGGGAAACATCACGTTATAATACCCGGCCTCTTCACCTACGGCGTAAGTTCCGTCGTTAAATATCATAAGCGCTTTCTTTTGATAAAACTTAAATATATCTTCGTCTGTTCGACTGTTAAATCTCTGACTTAAAACCCACTGCTGCGTGCCTTTGCGCTGCTCTTTATCCAATATATTTTCAGATAATTCAGCGTCCCTAATATAGAAAGAGCCGTTCGTAACTTCATTAGATCCCATCATCAGCATATGAATAGGACCGGTGTTAAATTCATTAATCACCGGAATATTAAGCGACAAATTAACAAGCAAATTAAGTCCCAGTCCTACTGCAATGGCAACGACGCTCGCGCCTAACAACTTAGCTGTCTTAATAAGTTTTGTTTTGTTAAGACAAAAAATCTCATTAATAAAAGTTACTCCGACAATTGCTATAAGCACAATTATAACCGTCGGCTTTATCTTATATCCTATGTATGATAAAAGGACTATCAGGCCCCATTTGACAACCGCAAATCGCTCGTTATCCATCTTCTGATAGATGAATATGACAAGCGTTGGGAAAAGCAAAGACATCATGTCCGTATACGGAACAATTGTCTGTGCGGAAAGCCCGACTAAAACCACATAGATTAACCAGGCGATAATTCCATAGTTAGTATTGTCAGTCTTTTTCTCGACAATTCTGTAAGTAAGATATCCCGTCACAGTCGATAATATGCTTTGAATAATTACAATCACATAGAGCTGACTTTCAATTGTTTTAATTCCAAAAAATTCTGCGCATTCTATGATTCCTGTAATAATTGCCATTATCCACATGTTATTTGGAAACGCAGAAAAGTAAAAAAGATTGACAAGCGACATTCTGTCATGCGCCAGATTTCTTGCCTGTAAAAAAACCTGCCCCGCATCCCACGTACGTGTGATGAATAAAATATTATAAAATATAAAACACTGCGCGATAAATAAAAGCGCCGTCAATATAAATATTACAGGCTTGGCAATCCTGAATTTGACGAATTTATAGATAAAAAATCCAAGTAATATTACTGCCACACCAATTAAAAATACATCGATATTAGGCCACACGAAATATTTTTTTAAAGGGTATAGCATATCGCCATAAACCAAATTGTTAAGCAGCAACAATCCCGCAACAACTATATATACTGCAATTATTATCGTATTAATTACACGACCGATTTTATTCTCCACACTCATTAGACACCGGCCTCTTCCTGTTTAATCAAATATTTATTAATTAACGCTTTGCAACCGTTCCAGATAACGACAAGGACTATATAAAGAGCAATTTTGAGTGCATAAATTAGCAGTAACACATAGCCCGTTACGGTCGGGAATCTGTCCAATATAAAGCTCCAGTCAAACATTATTGTATCGATTGAATGGAAGCATAAAATCAAAAGCGTATTTCTGCCTATATACATAAGGGCGTGCTTGAGACCCCATATATGTGACAAAATAAGTTTGCAGAATAAAAGCACCGCAAGTGATGCACCGATTGTCATTAAAAAGTCGATGTATCCGTTGTCAAATGTATTGCTGCTTAAAAGTACGATGTTTTTATATTTTCCAAGATAGAACCAAAGCGCCACAAAGCAGCCTATCATAATTACCGCTTCAATAACATATTCGATAATTATGGGGGCTTTCGATTCGCTGTCTTTTATTTTTTCTTTAACGGCGTTAGAGGCAACCTTAAGAAGATATCCAAGATAAATATATCCCGCATCTACCATTCCTGCCTGAATGCTGAGAGGTAACCACACAAAAGTACTTGTAATATATCCTGCTGCCATACAGATTATTACCGGTATAAATCCCCATTTAAAATCAGCACAGACTCTTACAATAATTAGTCCAATAAATAAAGATAACAGAAACCATATAGGTCCTGTTGCGAGTACTGAAAAAGCGTCACATTCATAAGGTGATCCGCTTCCGTATATAAGTGCTAAAACTCTTTTCATAAAAAGAGTCTTTGACTCATTAAAGTCTCCGTTTTTGAGCACTAATTGAAAATACAGTACCAAAAGCATACCTACCGCCGTCAGAAAATACGGTAGCAATAACTGTTTTGCCTTTTGCACTGTAAATGTTCCTATATCTCTTTTTTTGCTGAGGAAAAATCCGGACACCATGAAAAACAGGGGCACGTGGAAAATATATACTTCCTGCAACATTACAGGATAGAGAAAATGTCCCCATACCACCGCCAGAATTGCCACAGCTTTAGCAATATCAAAATATTCAATTCTCGGTTTTTTTACTGCTGAAGAAATGACTCTTACCTCTACTATATATTATCGCTTTTTTAATTTTCTTTATTTTTTATATCAAAGTGATGCACTATTATTCTGCTGTAATGCCAAATGCGCATTTACCTGCTATAATGCCAAATGCGCATTTACCTGCTGTAATGCCATATACAATGAAGCGCTCTAAATCCGTCGCTTATACCTATCTTCTTACCCTCTTCGTTACTTCTCGGATAATATGAGATTGGAACCTCTTTAATCTTAATTCCCATCTTAGTTATCTTCGCTGTAATCTCAGGCTCGAATCCGAATCTCTTTTCTTCTATATCAATAGACTGAATAAGCTCTCTGTCAAATGCTTTATAGCAAGTCTCCATGTCGGTTAATCTCTGTCCCGTCATGATATTAGAAAGCATGGTAAGACCTTTATTCGCAAGTCTGTTGGCTAAGTAACCTTTAGCTCTTTGTCTTAAAAATCTCGAGCCGTATACAACCTGACATTCACCTCTTGCTATTGGATTAACAACTCTCGGATATTCATTGGGATCGTATTCCATATCAGCGTCCTGAATAATAACAACGTCCCCTGTCGCAGCCATAAATCCGGTCTTTAAAGCTCCGCCTTTGCCGGTATTCTCCTCATGATAGATTACCTTATCTACCATGTCTTCGACTTTATCTTTAAGCAGTTGTCTCGTTCCGTCTGTTGACATATCATCAACAATTATTATCTCTTTATTTTTAATAGGACAATTAAATACCTTATCTAATATCTCTAACAAAGAATCTTTCTCATTATAGCAAGGTATAACAATTGATAGTTTCTTTCCCATAATAAATGTACTCCTATAATACTGATATTAATGCTTTTCTACCTCATGCCCTTTCTAAATCGCATAAAGTCTCCTAATGCTTTCAGGCCAATCTTAACTATCGCCTTTACATCAATTGAATTCTTCCCGCCTTGTCTTGGTTTAAATGTTATGGGAAGAAACGTCACCTTCTCATTATAATAAACAAAAAATGTTGTAAAAATTATATTGGGAATATTGTAATTCTTTGGAAAACGACCGATATATTTATCCACCAGCTCGCTCTTCATAAGTCGAAACGGTGCATTGGCGTCTTTAACATGAACTCCAAAAAACAATCTGACAAGCAGACATACAACATTTTCCACAAATTTTCTATCTTCACCGTCGCCGCGAACAGGTCGATATGCTATTACAGCGTCATTTTCTTTTCTAAGCTCCCAGAATTTATCAAATTCTGCCGGATTAGTCTGTCCGTCCGAGTCAGTCTGAAAGATATAATCTGCTCCGTGACGAATCGCATATCTGTATAAATTCAAAACCTTGGGCCCATGCTGTTTATCGCCCTTTGAAAAAGCTTTTAATTTGGAAAAACCTTCCTTTTGCATTCGAAGAATAATATTATGTGTGTTGTCACTGCATCCGCTGTCTGCAATAACGAGTCTGGAATTTTCTCCTTTTCCTTCTAACAGAGGATACCATTGTCTGATAACACTTTCTATGTTATCTTCTTCATTGTACGCCGGCATCACAATATATAATGACTCCATTTTCTCCCTCTTATAACTTCTATCCTATAACATACGTAAATCCCAGATATGCAAACTGCACCACAATCTGACTAATCATTAGACCCTTAGTCCACATACTATAGTTCGTATCGTTTAGCTCATCATTTATTACATTAAAGTCGCTTTCCTGATTATCACATTTTACGGAAGCGTCTGTTTTTTCTTTTTTATTGAAAATGTGTATACTATGCCTTCTCTCATAAATATATATACCAATTATAAGAAGCATACACACCATGTATATTGTCGCAAAAAATCTTACAACGGTTCTTATACCTTCAGTATCATAAAATACTTCCAAAGGATGCTTCGCCCGTCGCAGCGAATCTAATATCGTAAAGTTCTTACCCGGTATAAATATTCTCTCTGCAGCAATAATAAATCCGATTATGCTTGAATTAATACCAAGGTTAAGAAACAGAAAATCCTCTATTCGTTCATATTGCAGTCCCATTATTATGAAAAACGGTAATACACATGAATACCAATATACCGCCGTCGATTCTACAAATAATGTATAAGACATAAATAACAATGTCGGATACAGAATAAGTCTGTAGTTATTCTCTTTACCTCTTATGCCTATATAAAGACATATAAAGCAAATTATAAGCACGACTGAGAAAAATACAAGAACTGAATTGATTCTCAATAAAAAGATCTGTTCTATTCGAGTATACTCAAATCTCTCAGCAAATTCTTTGGATGTAATCGCCTTCATCTCACCGTAGCGCGGCATCAAAAGCTTTGTAAGTAACGCATCTGTAAGATACGGTGCTACAAGCAGTAAAGCATTAATTACAGATTTACCTCTACACCTCTTAAGCAAAAGCAAGAGATAAGGCACACCGAGCAGTATTATAAACGGCTTAAACAAACATCCGATTCCTATAACAAGAAATGATATCTGAATCTTATCATTCAGATAACAATATATCGAAACAATAACAAAGAACATATCGATTATGTCAATTTGCCCTTTACCCAATACCGTGATAAGAAGTATTGATGAAGTTGCCATTATAAATAATCCGATATATATCTTATTCTCAGAAAATCCAATCTTACGAAGGACCTTACCCATTAATATAATGCTAAGAACACTTAAAGCTAATATAAATACTTTATACCAGACATCATATACTATAAGCGACCATCCGGCTCCGATAATCACATCTATAAGATACACGGGAGATAGCCACAAAGCATTTACCGCATTAGAAAACAGCGGATAATTAGTTGCCATGTTATGTGTCTCATATGTATAAACCGGAAAATCTCCAAGTGCTCCGTTTCGTATCGATTCGAGCAAATCATAAGCCCACGTCGTTATCGTATTACAGTCAATATGACTTATTGTAAATGTGTAGAGAAACGCTAATATTACAGCACATATTCCCATTTTTTTCATGAATTTACTGTTTTGTTCGCTCATTTTCACACACATTTATCAATAATTAAACAGTTGGGAACCTAAAGCGGCTCCCAACTAACCAACTTCTATCTATTAATCTGCAAGCTTAGCTTCCTGCTCAGCTAATTTCAAGTCATGCTCTGCCATTATACGACAAAGGTCTTCATAGCTTGTCTTCTGTGGATCCCAACCAAGCTTTGTCTTAGCCTTAGTAGGGTCTCCCCATAAGTTAACAACGTCTGTAGGACGATAGAACTCTTCAGATACTTCAACAAGAACTTTACCTGTTGCCTTATCGATACCCTGCTCGTTAACTCCTTCGCCCTTCCACTCTAAGTCAATTCCAACATGCTTAAATGCAAGTGTTGTAAATTCTCTTACTGTATGCTGTACACCTGTAGCAATTACATAATCATCAGGCTCATCCTGCTGCATAATAAGCCACATACACTCTACATAATCCTTAGCATATCCCCAGTCTCTTAATGAGTCGAGGTTACCAAGATATAACTTGTCCTGAATTCCTACTTTGATACGGCCTGCTGCACGTGTAATCTTACGTGTAACAAAATTCTCACCACGTCTCTCTGACTCATGATTGAATAAGATTCCGTTAACTGCAAACTGTCCGTATGCTTCTCTGTACTGTCTCATCATCCAGAAACCATACTGCTTAGCTACTGCATAAGGGCTGTATGGATGGAAAGGTGTATTCTCGTTTTGAGGTACTTCTTCAACTTTACCGTATAACTCTGAAGTAGAAGCCTGATAGATACGACAAGTCTTATCCATACCGAGCATATGTACTGCTTCAAGAATTCTTAAAACTCCGATAGCATCAACATCACCTGTATACTCTGCTGCATCAAATGATACACCTACATGTGACTGTGCAGCCAGGTTATAGATTTCATCCGGCTTAACCATATTTACAATCTTAACGATTGATGATGAATCTGATAAATCTCCATCGTGAATTGTAATTGAACCTGCTTTAAGCAAATGATCGATTCTCTCTGTAGAATGGATTGAAGAACGACGGATAATTCCATGAACCTCATATCCCTTCTCTAATAAGAATTCTGCCAAATAACTTCCGTCCTGTCCTGTGATACCTGTGATAAGTGCTTTCTTTGCCATGTGTGTACTCCTTTTTTACTTATTATTCTTCATGATTTCTATCATATCTGTTAATGTCTGTCTGAGAGGAATCTCTGCTTCCCATCCGATATCTTTCTTAATCTTATCGGCGCATCCGATAATCTGTCTGTTATCATCCGGCCTTACAAATTCCGGATTGACTTTACCTTCAATCTCAACGCCTACAATATCTGCTATCTCTGCGATAATCTCTGATAAGGCAACACCTTTACCACCGCAAATGTTATAAACTTCGCCGGGTGTACCTTCCATAAGAAGACCGTAGTATGCTCTTACAACATCTCTTACATCTACAAAGTCACGGATTATTGTAGTATCTCCCGTCTCAATTATTCCGGACTCTCTTCCGCCTTCTTTTACATCAAGTATTCTTCTTACGAATGACGGAATTACGAATCTCTCATCCTGATGAGGTCCCATGTGATT
>JAIKVT010000141.1 GCA_024685495.1 Lachnospiraceae bacterium | reverse complement strand
CGCCCCTCTTTGTTCAATACTGTCCTGATAGTTGATTAACTCCCTCAGACGATTCGACTGGTATACATAATGAATTATTAGCCCTACTACCGTGAAAAACGCAACGATTCCGGCATATTGTCTCATATACCGACAATTCTCGGGACCAAGATATGCGAGTATCAAAAACACTGCATAATTTATGCCAAAAAACGCACAGTTAGCAGCCATATTATGCATATAAAAAAGCGGTAAAAGAACTACTACTGCAGGATATAAGAATATCGCTCCTATTCTACCTGTAGACATAGCATATGCACCAAATACAACCAACACTTCCACTGACAGATAGAAGAAAATGTAATGATAACCTTTTGTCAGTTTTGCAAGCGTAAAATAACTTATCGCAATAAGAATCTCTATCAGGGTGAAGAAAACCGTCGCTTCAAGTTCCCAGTTAAAGAAATACTTTATTGCCGTGTAAACTGTCAGTACTAACGCAGAAATAACGACTACCGCCCCTAAGCTGGTGTCATTGCCCTGCTGTATTATTTCCTGATAATTATCGAAGCGTTCCTTAGGAACCCCATATGTTTTAAACCATTTTGCCATAGAAAACATGCTACTCCCCTTATAAATGTAAAACCCTAATACCTATTTATGCACATTACTTCCGGCTATAAATATTTTACAGGCGTAAATCCTTCAAAAATAAATATGTCGTAATCCTTTTCTCTTGCGTCTAATTCCCTCTGACTCTTAATTGTCCATGCTACTGAAGGAGTTCTGTACAATTTCTTACAAAGCTGTCTTGACGGATTAGAGAAATATCTGCAATCGTATGCCACGAAATCCGGCTTAACTATAAAGTTAAACAAGAGATTCTTAGACATCGACAGTATAAATTTCGGTGTACCATCCGTACCGCCCGAAAGCAAATAGTCACTAGATAAAATTCCTCTGATAATCGCCGGTCTGTTCTTCTTATACCACCAGACTGCCATAGGATGGAATGACTCCACCATATAAATTCCTTTATAATCTGATAGCATCTCGTCTACTATCTCACATATACTCGTATCAAAACTCGGAAGCTTATACTCTATTATAAGAGGAACCTTTCCGGCAACTTCTTCTAATACTTCCGAGAAAAGTGGTATCTTAGAATCCGAATCGAGTATATTGTATTTTGAAATCTCATCATATGTCATGTTCTTAATCTTCTTGTTCACACCACATACTCTCTTAAGATCAAAGTCATGACATACAACTATTTTACCATCCTTAGTCATCTGAACGTCAAGTTCAATGCCAAAGCCCTTATCAACTGCTTTAGCAAATGCTTTAAGCGAGTTCTCCGGAGCATCACTTTCGTTATCATGAAGCCCTCGGTGAGCATAAAGCCATTTCTTAAATCCGGCAAATCTTGATCTTCCGGTCATATTCGGCATTATCATAAGAAGATACCCTATACCCGTTATAACCGGCGCCAATAATATAGTCCTTATAAATCTTTTTATCTTGTCTAACATATCCTCCTCCAATAGTCTCTCAGATTATTTGTAACAAATAAATAGTTGTCTGACTGCCATAAATTGCCTGACCTCCACACATTTTCAATAAATCTGTCACACTATAATATTTATAAACAGTGTAATGACCATACTGTTAATAAAGTCCACAAACATACCTCCCACAAGAGGTACTAATATATATGCTTTAACAGAGTATCCGTATTTATTGGTTATAGCCTGCATATTTGCCATCGCATTAGGCGTAGCACCCATTCCAAATCCGCATGCGCCTGCCGACAAAACAGCCGCGTCGTAATCTCGCCCCATAAGATTGAACACTACAAAATATGCAAATAAGAACATCAAAAGCGTCTGGCCGAGTAATAAGATTACAAACGGCACAGCAAGTGATGCTAACTGCCACAACTTAAGAGTAATCATTGCAATTCCCAAGAATAACGAGAGACAAATCTCTCCGATAACACTGATTTCCTCCAAAGCAATTTCGTATTTCTTGGTAAAACTCGTAATATTACGAAATATTACTGCAACAATCATACTTCCGATATATGCCGGAAGAGTCATTCCCGTCTTCGACAACAAGGCTGATACGACTGTACCTATTGCCATAGAGATAGCAATCTGATATGTCGCTGTTGCAAAACCCGAAAAAGACTTATCCGTCTCCTCTTTAGTCTCAAACTCAGTTTCCTTTAACTGACTCATATCGCCGGAAAGATGATGCTTCTTAATCAGTCTCTGGCCAACCGGTCCACCCATTAAAGAGCCTGTTACAAGGCCAAATGTTGCAGCCGCCGTACATATCGTAGTCGCGCCCTGCATACCGAAATCTTCAAGTATAGGTCCAAAGGCTCCGGCAGTTCCATGTCCACCGACCATAGGAATGGAACCCGTAGAAAGTCCAAGCAATATATCAACGCCAAGCAATTTAGAAATTCCAAGCGCAACACTATTTTGTGCAAAAATTAAACCTAGAATTAAAACAAGGAAAACAATTAAGCTTTTTCCGCCTTTCTTAAGCGTCTTAAAATCCGCCTGAAACCCAACTGTAGTAAAGAACGCAATCATACATACATCTTTTAGCGTAGAGTCATACTCAAAAGAAATAACATCAAACGCATGTAACACCCACATTAAAAGAGCATAAATAAGCCCACCTACTACAGGTGCAGGTATACAGAATTTATCCAATATTCGTATTTTTGACCTAAGCCATCCTCCAAATATCAGAACTACCGCTGCAATTCCCAGCGTCTGATACATATCTAATGAAATTGCCACTCAAACAACCTCCCGGTGCAATTATTAACTTCCTTATTGATTCTTACTATCGTTCTTATTGATTCTTACTATCGTTCTTATTGATTCCGTCCACTTTAATTGTAATCCCGGATGACACACGCTCATTATTGATCCTGACTGCCGTACACTCCCTTGGCTTTGCTTCCGGACCACTCTGCCACAGTAACACCCTGCTTGCCAAGATAGTCTACTGCCGCTGAATGGAAAGGAACTCCCACTGATAATACAGCTGATTCGCCTGTAAGTTTTCCGTCCGTTACTATATCTGAATTAAGCTCTTGTGAATTCTCAAATACCGTCTTAACAAGATTATATGCCGTATCATAATCAAGGGACGGATCCACTACAAGAACTGCTCGTACACCTAAAGTATGTATGTCCTGTTCTTGTCCCTGATAGGTTCCGGCAGGAATTGTGCATTCACTATATCCCGGAGATAAATTAAGAAGTCTCCTTCTTAATCCTTCATCGAAATCTACAATGGATGCTTCTCCTGTAGATGCAAGTTGGCGAACGGCCTCTGTAGGTACACCTGCCGTACAGAAAAATGCATCTATCTTTCCTTCTTTCAATGATCTCACGGCGTCATTGAAAGATAAGTTATTTACTTCTATATCTTCAAAAGTTAAACCTGCAGTTAATAATATCTGCTTTGCATTTCTGACAACACCCGACTCAGCCTCACCAACGGACACTCTCTTGCCACGAAGGCCTTCAACACCTGTAATTCCACTATCTTTTCTGACTACAAGCTGTACGGCTTCCGTATAAAGCCCCGTTAGCGCGGCAATACCTTTATTACTTACATCTAAACTGTCACTTTGAACTATGGCCGCATCTACAAATCCTTTTTCCAAAAGGCGAAGATTTGCTTCGGAACCTGCCGTAGTCTTAATTATTATACCGGAATCCAACTTCTCTAATTTTGTTCCATAAGCATAATAAGTTCCACCGCTTCCACCGGTGCCTAAACGCACACCACTATTGGATCCGGAACAGCTGCACCCCGCAAGTAAGCCGATGGCAAGTGCAGATATAGGACTTATTATTATAAGACGTTTTATCAATGATTTCTTGGAATTCATATAATTTCCTTCTTATTTGTCAACTTTTTCAAAAAAATTGTATATTCTATCTTTATAATCCGGAGCCTCGTCATAAACCGCATGTCCATACTCATCATTGTAAATGTATAATTCACATTTACCATTACCGGAAGAAATGCCGTCATATATCTCACGTGAGGCCTCAGCGCCGAATACTTCATCCCCTTCACACCCGATAACTAACGTTGGGCACTTGATTTCATGAAGCTTCTGTCTGATATCATAAGTCCTAAATCCCGAGCAAAGATTAAGAAACTGTGTAAATTCATCCTCTTTAAGATCTGAAAATGTATTGATATAATTCGTTTTATTAGCCTGCTGCATATTCTTAGAATACACAACTCCTACCATTTTTGATGCAAGGTTTGTTGCATCTCTCTTCTTTGCAAAATCCATCCATGTGTCTAATATCTTAGATGACATCTTGTTAACATACGCCGCTGACGATCCAATTGCCATTCCCTGCACCATCTCGGGATACATTAATGCAAGTTCCATTACAATAGCACCGCCCTGAGATGCTCCCAAAAAATATGCTTTGTTAATTCCGAGTTTCAAAAGCGCGGTATGTGTATCACGCGCCATGTCAGTACTTTTATAATCTTCAGGTGCGTGATCTCGTCTATCCATCAGATATACCGTATAATCTTCGGTAAATACCTTATAAGCCTGTTCAATTGCAAATACAATGGGGGAAACCGGACGAAGTGATAATCCCGGCAGTATAACGAGCTTCTTTTTTCCTGTTCCAAAACTCGCATACTTCATTGAAAAACTCTCTGTAACTACAACCCCAGTCATTTCATAATACCTCCCCATCACTGATTATTAAACAGATGTTATTAAGCCTCTAATTCATATAATATTTAGCTTAATCTAATCTCTGTAATATATGCCTTAAAATAAAGACACCCCCAATGCAAAGTATAACACATATAAAGACAATATAAAAGGGAATCGCCACTGCGATTCCCTTAACTTTACATCATATCTTACATTATCAGCATTTGATTCTTCGACCAATACCGGGACTATTTTTTCTTATCCCAGAACTGAGAATTCTCGTATCCGAGGTTCTGTGTCATATTAGAATAATATGAGGCAACTGCTTTCTGAGAGTGTTTCGTCTCTCTTATATGACTGCGTATATACGAAAACTTCTTCCTTGCAAGCTCCTTATTCTGCATCTCTTTAGCCTGTACATCTGAAGAAAGGTCCATAATCTGCTTAATCAAGTCTTGCATATGCTTAATCTCGCCACTGTAAGCTTCCTTGTTATTGTTAAGTTCATCTTTAACTTTATCGAACAGACTTTGAAAACCGTCGTCCATTTTATCAATTCTCTCGATTATTCCGGCTTTCTTATCCATATTTTCATCCAACTCATCCGGTGTGGATTCATTGTCTTCCAATATGCCTTTTTGTTCCAGATTCAGGCCCTGCAATTGTTTAAGCAATTCTACCTTTTTAACAAGGCTTTCTTCCATCATCTTAATATATTCTTGATTTGTCATATGATACCCTTAGCCTGCCTGTGTACCGGCTGTCTTCATTACTTCTTTCCAAGTGTCTCTCATAGTTCTAAGATGCTTTAACGCTTCTTCTAACCTATCTGCACTTTTCTTAACATTTGCCTGAAGAAGAACCCAACCTATATATTCATATACATTGTCAAAATCTTTAGCAACCGGATACTTCATATCCAAGCTTCCACGAAGCTCTGCAACTATTCGCTCGGCTTTTTGAATATTTATATTTGCTTTGGCAAAATCCTTCTTCTCAATAGCTACTATAGCTATATTACAGAACTTAATAGCTCCTTCATATAGCATAAGCACCAATTCACCAGGTGTCGCTGTAAGAACTTTATTTCTTCTATATGAGTCATATGCTCCCGGTAACGCCATTACATTCCCTCCTTAGCGATTATTCCCTGTCACATCAATAGTTAATTATCAACTGCCTAATAATGAAGATAATGATGATGTAGCACTCTGCATCTTAGCCAAGGCTGACTCCATCGCAGAAAATCTCTTGTAATATCTGTCTTCCATATCAGCTATCTTATTTTCCCATTCCTTGATAGACTTAGTGTAACTATCATAGTCTTTCTTCATTTGTTTATCATTATATACCGTATATGCTGTACGAAGATTACTGCTCTTCATCTCTCCACCTATAGCATCATATAAGTTAGATGAAAGCTTCTGCATATACTCTATAACAGTATCCGGATCGCTGTTTATCATAGACATTAATTTATCTTCTTTAGAAGATACCGTACTGTCATCAGCATCACCGTAAATGTGATATGCATATTGTTCGTTCTTAGCAGCATTCATATATCCTAAAGTCTGAATTCCAAAATCAGAAAGTGAATATCCTCTGCCATTCATGGTAATCGGAGTAGACATAGCCGAAGTCATCTTATTGATAAGTGTACCAAG
>JAIKVT010000109.1 GCA_024685495.1 Lachnospiraceae bacterium | reverse complement strand
AATGTCGTAACCTGAGTCTCTTTAAGTCTGCCTCTTCCGACAACGCGAACACTGTCATCATATTCTATTACCTGACATCCCGCATCCACAAGCTTAGCTGAAGTAGCCTCTAAATGCTTAGGTATAACATTTTTCACAAGTACATCACCGTCAGTTACCGCTGCCGCAAACATAAATGTTCCGGCCTCAATCTGATCGGGAATTACGGAATACTCCGTTCCATGCAATTTACTTACGCCGTGAATTCTTATTACGTCCGTACCGGCTCCCCTTATATTAGCACCCATGCTGTTAAGGAAGTTGGCTACATCTACGACGTGTGGCTCCTTAGCCGCATTTTCAATAATAGTCTTACCCTCGGCCAAAGTAGCTGCCATCATAATATTAATAGTAGCGCCTACCGAAACCTTATCCATATAAATGTGGTTACCCACAAGTCTCTTAGCCTTAACGGAAATCAAACCGTAACTTAAGTCAACGTCTGCTCCAAGGCTCTTAAATCCTTTAACGTGAAGATCGATTGGTCTGCTTCCTATATCGCATCCGCCGGGAAGGGCAACCTCGGCATTCTTATATTTACCGAGAAGCGCCCCAAGTAAATAATAAGACGCTCTAATCTTCTTAATATATTCATAATCCACGCTCAGTCTTCCGATTGTGGTAGCATTTACCTTGATACAATGAGGATTGACCCTCTCAATATGAACGCCAATATCTTCCATAGCGCCAATCATTACATTAACGTCACGAACATCGGGAAGATTATCTATAATAACGGTGTCATCCGTCATAATGGCTGCAGCAATAATAGCAAGAGCCGCGTTCTTAGCTCCACCTATTTCAACTTCACCCTGTAGCGGCCTTCCGCCTTTAATCACATATTGTTCCATTTAACATATACCTCTATATAATAATCATTAAAATTATATCACAAAACTTTTTCTTGTAAATGTGCATAACAACGAAACACCTATAAAAATAAGCCTTATTATGCTAAAAATTGCACATCACCCACTGACAGCGGACTGCGCATTGTACAATTTGTAGTAATGACCTTTATTGTCTAACAGTTCTTCGTGCGTACCCGATTCAATGATTTTGCCGTCGTCTACGACGATAATCTTGTCGGAATCCTGAATTGTAGAGAGCCTGTGCGCCACAACTACAGTGGTCTTGCCCTTCATAATTTTGTTAAATGCTTTAGAAATAAGTTGCTCGTTAAGTATATCTATTGACGATGTTGCCTCGTCGAGAAGTACAATCGACGAATCCCGAAGCATAAGCCTCGTTATACAAATAAGCTGTCTTTGTCCTTCAGAGAGGTTCTCTTCCGTAACGATACTGTCATAGCCGTCAGGCAGATTCATGATAAAATCGTGCGCAAAGCACTCCTTTGCGGCCTTTATGACGTCTTCTTTCGAAGCGGAATCATTTCCCATACGAATATTATCCATTACCGATCCCGTAATAAGAAACGGCTCTTGCAGCATAAGTCCCATCATCGACCTTAATTCGTCTACCGTCATATCCCGTATGTCTTTGCCGCCTATCATAATTTCGCCCACATGATAGTCGTAGTATCGAAGAAGAAGCTTCATAATTGTAGTCTTACCCGAACCGCTGGCCCCTACAATTCCAAGCTTCTCGCCTTTTGGTATGGTAAATGTGATATCAGTAAGGGCAAGCTTTGCACTCTTGTCATCCTCATCATCGCTTTCAACATAGCTAAAATCAACACCTTTAAATTCAATATCAGTCTCTATTTCATCATCGGATAAGGCCGCCTTACTCTCCCTCTCCGATTCCGTATCTATAAGTTCATATATTCTTCTAAGACATACGAGTGAATTTTGAAGTTCTGCTACAACCGATGATATATCATTAAATGGCTTTGCAAATTGTCCGGCATACACAAGAAAACTTGTAAGACCGCCGATTGTGATATTGCCGGCTATCGCAAGCATCGCTCCTCCGAAAGTAACTACGCCGTAGCAAATAGCATTGACAAGACGTGTAAGCGGATTAGTTAGCGATGAATAAAATGTCGCTTTTTTAGAGACCTCCTCGTTGTCCTTATTTTGCTTCTCGAATTTCTCTTCAAAATAGTCTTCCGCGCCTTCGTTATTGATTACCTGCTTCATCGTAATAATATCCGAAGACATATCCGTAAGAGAGCCTCTCTCTTTAGCCTGCTCTGCAAAAAATTTATTACATTTTTTTGCGATGAATCTCGCAACAAATAGCGATAACGGCGTCATTATTACAACAGCAATTGTAAGATACAGATTAATTCTAATCATAAATACAAGTGTAATAACAAGCGTCACTATGCCAATAAAGAATTGGTTAAAGCCAAGCAATAAGCCGTCACTTATGCCGTCGCAATCTACAATGATTCGACTTATAATCTCACCTTCACTATGTTCATCAAGAAACTTAAGTTTGGAATTAACAAAGCTCTTAAATGCTCTTTTTCTAAGGCCTGCAGAAACCCCATAGACCATCCTATTGTTAAGACCGTTCATAATCCACAAGAATACGGCACCGATTACAACAGACATTCCCATTTCCTTAATGATTCGCATAAGGCCGTCGAAATCCACATTTCCTTTGCCGGCAATCATATCCATTCCCTGTCCCATAAGTACAGGCACAAGCAGAGAAAAGGCTGTCGAAATAACTGCCGAAACGATAGACATTATGAATACAAAAGTGTATTTTTTGTAATCGCTAAACAGTCGCTTAAGCATCTTTTCTCCTTTCCGCTTTCATATCGGGAAATTGAGCATAGTACATCTTAGAGTATAACTCGCATCTTTCAATTAGTTCTGCGTGAGTTCCTACATCTACCACATTTCCGTAGTCTATAACAATTATCTTATCTGTCTTCATTACAGCGCTAACCTTCTGCGACGCAATAATTACCGACATATCAGAATTTAATACATTATCTAAAACCTGCTTTTCCGTAATCATATCAAGCGGATTAGTTACATCATCCATAAGAAGCATCTTAGGCTTTTTATAAAGTGCCCTGGCTAAGGCCAATCTCTTTTGCTGACCGGTAGATAAATTACTTGCGCCTTTTGTAAGCGGCTCATCCACGCCGCCTTTTTTATCAACCACTTCTTTAAAGCTGCTCATATTAAGTGCGTAATCAAAGTCTTCATTTGTGTGCGCCTTAAGGAGTATATTTTCGGCAATACTGCCCGTAAAGAAGCTGTCATCCTGCGGGACATAGCCTACCCCTGACTTGTCTTCTAAGCTGTCCATATAGACGCTTAGAAGCAGGCTCTTTCCACAACCCGTAGGTCCGATTATTCCGATTTTATCTCCCTTAGAGACATCACTTAAATTATTTTCCGCAATAGATTTAATTGATTTAACTATAGGAGCGTCATCTGTTTTAGCCACATCACCCTCTGTATTGGTAGCGTTATCCGTATTAGCCACATCACCTTCTGTAATTGTAGCGTTATCCATATTAGCCACATCACCCTCTGTACCGGCCGCGTTATTCGAATCAGGTGCATCGATAACTTCTGCTATTCTTCGTGCACTTGGAATTCCCTTCATAAGAAGGACTATGAGATTGGCAAGCTTTACAAGCTCTACTAAAATCTGGGACATATAATTCAACAAAGCTACAACTTCACCTGTGCTGAGTTCACCGATTTCGATTCTCTTTCCGCCAAAGTATAAGATAAGAATTATACCCAAATTGACAAAGGCAAATGTAAGCGGATTTAACACATTAGAAAATCTTCCTGCCCCAAGCTGTCTCTTATATAAATCTTCGAGCTGATCTTTAAATTTATCATCTTCTTCATCTTGAATGACAAATCCTCTTATAACCTTTGCACCACCGTAATCATTTCTAATACGTGTCGTAAGTCCGTCTACTTTGCTTTGAATTGTTTTAATTCTCGGAAGAACTATTCTCATCACAAGATATACGATAATTGCAAGCACAATAATAACAGCTCCAATAATAAGAGACATCTTTACGTCAATTATCAGAGACATTATAAATGCACCTAAGACTATAAACGGTGATCTTAGAAAAAGACGGAGGAACATATTGATGGCGCTTTGCAGCTGATTAACATCACTTGTCATCCTCGTAAGAAGGGTAGATTTACCTATTTCTCTGTATCTTTGTTTGCTCATATTAAGAATGGTCGAATTGAGGTCTCTTCGAACCTCATAGGCCGTTCCCGTAGCTGTTTTGGCAGCAAAATATTGAGCGGTTATGGCAAAGCCCGCCCCTATCATTGCAATTAATATCATAAGAAGAGCCATTCTTATAACATAGCCTGTATCGTTGCTTCCTATTCCGTTGTCAATAATTGCGGCCACAACAAAAGGCACCAATAATTCAAATATTGCCTCCAGCATTTTGAATAGTGGTGCCATTATACTTTCTTTTTTGTATGAAGCCATATACCTTAATATAAATCTCATCCGTTAATTGCTCCCTTGGCACTTCAGCTTATAAGGATTAGGCTACTTTGCGGAATTCGTTGTAGTTGTCGTTGTAGTTGTGGAATTAGATGTGCCTGTTGAATTAGTCGTATTGCTTGAAGCAGAAGAAGTAAATAAATCTCCTACCTTAAGCTGTGCTAACAAGTCTTCGTCCACGCTAAATTCTATTCCACTCTTCCAGCTTTCTATAAGGTTGCTGATATAACTTGAAGATGTTGTAGTATCGTTGATAGCTCCTTCTTCAGTACCTTTCTTAGTCATAGCCTGCTGCATCTTCGATACATAGGTAAGATTTGTAAAGAATTCCTTCACAACATTTTCATCAGCTCCCATTGCGTTCAATGTAGAAGAAGAGTTATCCTTCAAAAATTGTGTTGTCGCTTCCTGAATCTTGGTATTATCTTCATCCGTTAGAGTAACACCATACTCATCAGCATGCTTTCTTATGACATATTGATCTTTAATTGTATCAATAACATCATTCTTAACTTCTTCAGCGAAAGTCTCTCCGCTTCCGGTCATATCCCCCGTCCACATCGATGCTCCATACTTACTGCCATACTCTAAATCATATCTCGCCTGATTATATTTAAATACAAAATTAGCATATCCTAAAGTAATTCCATCCTCGCCATTATTAATATTAATGAGGACTTTATCATAATTTCTAATCTTACAGCCGCTTATAATAGCAGCAACTAATACTAATATTATTCCTAAAACTAATAATTTCCTGTTCTTCATAAAAGCTCTCCTTCGCTTGTCATTCTTATAGAGTATACATTTTTTGTCTGATTATTTCAACCTGTTACAGCTTTATCTCTTGCAAATCCTTCAAAAATTCCAGCATATAATCATATATATCCTTAATTGGCTCTTTTCTCGACGCTATCGGGTTATATTCAAATTCAGGCTCTTTAGGATTTGCCGAAAATGTGATATACGGAAAATATTTTTCTATCAGAGCGGGAATTTTCCCGGGGTCTAGCTTCGCCTTGTTATACATTGTGATTCTAATTATCTCGCCCTGTTGTTTTATCCTTGTAACATACGCATTATAAGCGTTATATTTAATCATGGCTATATAAAGCAGGTTGCTGACAGAGCGACTCATTTCCCCGAATCTGTCAATCATCTCATCCTTAATTTTCTCGCAATCTTCTTCATCTCTAATCTCGGAGATTCGCTTATACATATCAAGCTTATAGATTTCATCCGTAATATAATCCTCCGGAATATAGGCATCTAAATCTATATCGATTTCGACATTATAGTTCTTCGAGTCAGTATCGCCTTTTTCAACTCTCACGGCATTATTAAGCATTTTACAGTATAAGTCATAACCTACTGCTTCCATATGTCCGTGTTGCTCTTTGCCGAGCAGATTGCCCGCACCTCTAATCTCAAGATCTCGAAGCGCAATTTTATAACCGCTTCCCAAATCGGAGAATTCCTTAATGGCAGACAACCTCTTCTCCGCCACTTCTTTCAGTATCTTGTCTTTTTTATACATGAAAAATGCGTATGCCATCCTGTTGCTTCGACCTATACGACCGCGAAGCTGATAAAGCTGTGACAAGCCAAGCTTTTCAGCATCGTGAATTATCATCGTATTGACATTTGGTATATCCATGCCGATTTCAATAATCGTAGTTGAGATAAGCACATCGATTTCTCCGTCGACAAAATCACTCATAATTTCTTCGAGCCTCGTCTCACTCATGCGCCCGTGGGCGTATTCGACGTTTGCTTCAGGCACAAGATCTTTAATAAACTTCGCCATATCGGGTATCGTATTTATACGATTGTACACGTAATATACCTGCCCACCCCGATGGATTTCACGAAGAATCGCATCTCTTACCATTTCCTCGTTATATTCAAACACAAATGTCTGAACGGGCATTCTATCGAGCGGAGCCTCCTCTAATACACTCATATCTCTTATTCCGATAAGACTCATATGAAGCGTCCTTGGAATCGGAGTCGCGCTAAGGCACATAACATCCACATTCTTCTTTAGTGCCTTAATCTTATCCTTATGCCTTACTCCAAAACGCTGTTCTTCATCAATTATCAAAAGCCCCAAATCTTTATAAGTCACATCTTTCGATAAAGCCCTATGAGTCGCAATTACAATATCGACCTTTCCGCTTTTAAGATTCTTTACCGTCTCTCTTTGCTGCGCCGTCGTTCTAAATCGGCAAAGAAGCTCAACATTAACGGGATAGTCCTTCATCCTCTGTGTAAATGTGTTATAGTGCTGCTGCGCTAATATTGTAGTCGGACAAAGCATAACCACCTGCTTATTATCCTGCACAGCCTTAAATGCTCCTCTTATGGCAATCTCAGTCTTGCCGTATCCAACGTCACCGCATATAAGCCTGTCCATTATCTTATTGCTTTCCATATCTTCCTTGACAGCCTCAATCGCTTCAAGCTGCCCCTCAGTCTCCTCATATGGAAATGTTTCTTCAAACTCTTTTTGCCATACCGTATCTTTACTGTATACATAGCCGGTATTTTGCTGTCGCAGTGCATAAAGTTCAACTAATTCTTTGGCAACTTCACCTACGGCTTTCTCGACATTTTGCTTAGTCTTTGTCCATGAAGTACCGCCTAATTTATCGAGCTTTGGCTTCCTTGATTCAGACCCGCCGTATTTTTGTATTACATCAAAAGAAGACGCAGGAATATACAGATAGCTCTTTCCCGAATATTCAATCTTGATATAATCTTTTTGAACACCCTCGACTTCTACCTTATGTAGACCTTTATATATGCCGACACCGTGATTTTCATGAACTACATAATCACCTGAGTTAATATCCTGAAGCGATCTGAATTTTTCGCCGGAGTGTTTCTTCCTTCGCTTCTTTTTTACAACTGCTTTATCGCCGAATATATCATTTTCCGTAATTAAGATATAACCGCACTCAGTAAGCTCGAAGCCTTTGTCTATATCGGCAACGCTTACAAATACTTCTCCGTCCTTTACATAGCTGTCTGCTTTCTCGCTGTAATAAGCGTTCAAATCTCTCTCTGACAAATCTCTTGCAAGACGCTTTGATTTTGTACGGGACGCACTTGTTATAACTACTTTGGTACGACTCTTTTTATATTTTTCCAAATCTTTAACAAGACCTTCAAAGCTTCCCCTGTAATTAGCGACGGGGACCGCTTTAATTAAAAACCTCTCATCAACCCTGATATCTTTAATTTTATTGTCAAATGCAGAAAAAATAAGCTTCTTAAATCCCTTTAATTTACTTAATGTAACGTCCGCTCCCTTAATCATCTCTAACTGCTTCGGAAGCAAATATCCCTTCTCTAAGCGCCTTATCATGCTCTCTTTAAACTGCATCTCAAGCACTTTAATCTCTTCCGAAAAGCCCCTCGCATCGTCTAATATTACAAGAGCGTCATCGTCAAGATAATCAAGTATTGTATAGGTCTTATCTATAAAGTAGGGCATATAAGATTCAAGCTTATCAAATCCCCAGCCCTGTCTTATCTCTTCAACTGCCTCATCGGTTGTCTTCTTAAGCTGTCCCGCTTCCGATATCTTCTTCTCACCCTTTAATCTCTCTATAACCGCTTTGGCTTCTTTTTCGATGCGATTAAGACCTTTATTTATATCATCATCTGATAAAATCACTTCCCCCGCAGGGTCGATTTTTACAGAGTCCACCTTGCTGACAGACGTCTGGCTTTCAGGTGAAAATGTTCTTATCGAATCAACTTCGTCGCCAAACAGTTCAATTCTGTAAGGCTTTTCTGCAGTTAGAGGATATACATCCATTATTCCGCCTCGAACAGCGAATTCTCCGGGATGATCGACGCTTTTTACATTATCAAATCCAAATTTAACAAGTTCTTTTCTCCACGTCTTTAGGTCAATTGTATCACCAATTTCTGCCTTCAGTGAATTTTTGCAGAATACTTCTTTCGGCGGCATAGCGTTAATAAGACCTTCCACGCTTAAGAATACGGTAACCTTGTCTTCTCCAAGCAGTCCGTTAATTGCATTCATTCTCTCTTTAGTAAGCGCATTTCCCCTAATATCAGACTGATAAAAGATTATATCCTTACCGGGAAAAATCGCACACGCTTCGTCGTACGACAAAAACCTGCTGTATAATTCCCTCGCCCGAGAGTCGTCTCTTGTGATAACGACAGTCTTATTTCGCGACAGAGCATTGATAACGGCAGGCCTTACGGCGTCAATGCAACCCGACAACTCATATGTATTTGTTCCGGAGTCTAGCGCCTTATTAAGCTTCGCTATCTCAGCAAGCTCTAATAAAGGCTCTTTAAATATTCTCATAATTTTACTCAATTATCCTTTAGATGTTTTAATTTCGCTGTTCTTACGAATATTTATTAGATATCGCAAATACTTCGATGCTTATTTACAATTATTTAGATATCGGGCCGTTATACTTACTCATCGCTTTATCGATGCCTTCAACTAACATCGCCTCAACGGCATCTGCCGCAACCTGATAGCTTTCTTTAACAAGTACTCTGTCTTTTCTCTCGAATCTGCTTAAGACGTGATCTATAACAGTTCTGTGCTCGGGGACTTTTCCGACACCGACTCTTAATCTGGCAAATTCGTTTGTGCCCACACATTTTATAATACTCTTAAGACCGTTATGTCCACCGGCACTCCCTTTCGCTCTTATTCGAAGGACTCCGATATCGAGAGTCAAATCGTCTGATATTACAATCAAATCGCTCGAGTCGATTTTATAATAATCCATTAAAGCACGAATCGCTTCTCCACTGTCATTCATATATGTCATAGGCTTAACTAAAAGTACTTTTTCACCTGCAATTACGTCTTCACCCGTAAGCGCAAAATGCTCCTTTTTTTTGATTTTGACACCATGATTTTTAGCTATGATATCAATCGTATCAAATCCCGCATTATGTCTTGTCTTAGAGTACTTCAATCCCGGATTTCCGAGCCCTGCAATCAGTCGCATTTTAAACCTTCTTTTCCCTGTAAAAACCTTATTAAATCAACATACTACATATTACATTTATTTGGTTATTTTTTCAATATCTTGTAGATGACAAAAGCGTGAATTTTTGCTATACTATAAGTGAATAAATGGACTTTTATGCCCCATTGCATGTAAGAAAGGATTTTTACAAAGCATTATTTCAAGGAAGAAAGGAGGGGACGTCTTATGGCACGTATAGATGCTGCATATAATTACTATCTATCTACCTATAACCCTAGGGGTAATGGATCTAAATACGATATCCACAAGAAAAGTGAATTAAGAGCCGCATATAATCAGATGCTCAAGGCTAACAAAGAGTCTCCTCTGTATAAGATCAATATGGATGACGAGACTGTTAAAAACTTTGCCATCGATCTTAAGGAAAATGCGAGAGCCGCTAAGAATATTATAGCGGAGATTTCTTCTAACGGTGACAGTATAGAGTCTTTGCTCGATAAGAAAGTGGCCGCATCCTCTAACGACGAGTTTGTTAGTGTTAATTATGTTGGAAATGAATCTAGCGAGACAAGTCCAAGCTTCGATATGCAGGTTAACTCTCTGGCATCACCGCAGATTAATACCGGTAACTTCCTTGATTCTAACAGATATGATTTTGAAGATGGACATTACTCATTTGACTTAAATACTACAACTAATTCTTTCGAGTTCCAATTCAATGTCAACATCGGAGATAATAACCTAGATGTACAAAAGAAACTGGCAAGGCTTGTTAATTCTTCCGATGTAGGACTTAAAGCCGAGATAGTTACAAGTGGTGAGAACCGCAGCGCACTTCAGCTTACCTCTAAGAATACGGGACTTCCGGAAGGCGCTAATTCGCTATTCTCAATAGAGACGGATACGTCATGGGCTGAGATTAACAGACTTGGAATTGACAGGATAACCCATCCCGCAAGCAATTCTTCATTTACACTTAATAATACGGACCACTCTTCAATGTCTAATACATTTACAATTAATAAGGCATTCGAAGTAACAATACATAAACCGACGCAGGGAGAAAGTGTCAATGTCGGATTTAAGACTAACACTCAGGCTCTTGCGGACAGTGTAGATGATCTCGTTAACGTATATAACAACATGGTACAAATTGGCGCTAACTATTCAGTAAGCCACAACAATTCCTACTTTAACGAGATGACGGGAATCGGTCGTACGCTTAGCAACCAGTTATCCGATATAGGAATCAGCCAGACTGAAGA
>JAIKVT010000097.1 GCA_024685495.1 Lachnospiraceae bacterium | reverse complement strand
CATTCCTCCGGCGCCGGATGCCTGTATCACCCTGCCGATAAGTAACAATGGAAAATGTCCTATCTTAGATGAAATCCCACAGATAAGCGCTCCTGCCATAAAGATTAGAATACATATCGAAAAGACACGATTCCTGCCGTATCTGTCAGCTATCTTACCTATAATCGGAATAAGCGCTGCGTAGAATAATGTATAGATATTAATCATCCATATTCCCGTACTGTCATCAAGTCCGAAATCCAATTGAATGACTGTTCGAACAGGAGCAATCATTCCGACGAATAATCCGCCGATTAAAAGCCCTAAGCAATATATAATAAGAATAGCTGTGTAGTTTGTTTTATTATTTGTCTTACTGTCTATAGAAGTCTGTGTCATCTTCAAGCCTCTTTTCCGAGTATATAACTCGTCTTAATTTACATCTTGTCAATTATACCACTTCTTAATTATTACTTTTTGACAACTGTATCATAGAATACCCTCATCTTTAAGCACTTAACAAATTGAATAACAGTATCTTCTATGTTAAAATGGAGAAAATCTATTTTAATTTTTTGAAAATTACAGCAGTAAACTGTGCAGTACAGTATACAAAACTGCTGCGGATGGTAGTTCGCAATATAAAACGCTCCAAATAAAATTTAAGGAGGAACTACTATGTTCAAAAAATTGATCCCGCTGATGCTCACAGCCGTTTTAGTATTTTCACTGGCTGGATGCGGATGCTCTAACACTTCCTCTTCAGGAAGTTCTAATTCGACTAATAATACGTCTACAGGCGGACATGCAGTGACAGACGCGCCTGCTATCGGAACAGTTGCCAACACTTTGGCACAGGACAAAGACGCTCTTATATCCAACTACTCAAGCAAGTTCCAACAAAAGACCTACTCTGATTCATCATCCGGATTATCGATTACTTATAATCTGTTTCTTCCGGAAGGGTATGATGCATCAAAAAGCTATCCTATGGTAGTTTTCATTGCCGACTCAAGCTGCACCGGAAATGATGCCACAAAATCATTGACTCAGGGACGTGGAGGTCTTGTATTTGCAACAAATGAATGGCAATCGGTTTATCCGACAATTGTTGCCGTTCCGACTTATCCCGAGACAATCCTCGACGATCACGGCAGTTACACTACAACAGAATATGTAGAATTAACAAAGCGTTATATCGACTACATGAGCAGCGAATACTCTGTCGACAAATCACGTATCTACGGAACAGGTCAATCAATGGGTTGTATGACAACATTAATCCTTGCTTCAAAATATCCTGACCTTTATGCTGCATGCATGTTTGTAGACGGACAATGGGATATCAGTCAATTATCAGGCTTACAGAGTCAGAGATTTATCTACTTCGCTGCCGAAGACGATACTAACGCATGGAACGGTGCTCAAGAGGTTATGAAAATGTTTGACTCTGCCGGCGTCTCATACGGCTACGCCCAGTGGGATGGAACATGGAGTGTAAATGATTTATCATCTAACGCTCAAACACTTTTTGCACAAAATAAGAATCAGAACTTCATATCATGGAAAACAGGCACAATCGAACCTAAGTCAGGTGGCATGGGCGGTTCTGCTCCAAGTGGCTCAGGAAAACCCAGCGGCTCGGGCGGACCTAGCGGCTCAGGCTCATCAGGTGAAACTAACAGTTCTTCATATCATATGGCATCTTTTGACTATGCTTATAATTGTGTCGCTTGTATGGAGTGGATGTTCCATCAGAAAAAATAATTACATAAATAATGTTACTCGGAGGTGAGCGTTATCAAATTACTATTAGCAGAAGACGAAAAAAGAATGGCTGACGCTCTTACGGAACTATTTAAGCAAGAGGGCTACGACACAGACTATGTGTCGGATGGAGAAAATGCACTTTTATCACTCACAAACGGAACATACGACATTGCCGTCTTAGATGTGATGATGCCTAAGATGAACGGCTTCACGGTCGTTGAAAAAGCAAGAGAAGCAGGAATCACCACACCCATCTTAATGCTGACGGCAAAAGGCGAAATTGACGACAAAGTTAAAGGTCTTGATAGCGGAGCAGATGACTATCTAACTAAACCTTTCTTAACAAAAGAACTGTTAGCAAGACTTAGAGCGCTTACAAGAAGAACTAATGCCGACTATCGTGATGATAACATCTCATTTGGCGATATAACATTACTGCCTTCTTCGGCGGAGCTTATGTGTAACACGACAGGACAGACTGTAAGACTTTCCGAAAAAGAATATCGCATCTTAGAATATATGATTACGAACAAGGGCATGATTCTTTCAAGAGAACAGTTAGCCATCAAAATCTGGGGCTATGACAATGACGCTGAATATAATAATGTAGAAGTCTATATGACATTTACCAGAAAAAAATTAAAATTCGTCGGTGCCACGACTAAAATCAAAGCCGTGCGTGGAATGGGCTATGAATTGAGGTGCAAAAATGTTCCATAAGACAAGAAATAAAATCACCCTTTCCATCTTAATAATGACTGCTCTTTTTTCATTAATGACATTTTCTGCTATATATTTTACGAGTTATCGCTCACTCGTTAATCAAAGTGACGAGATGTTAGAAAAATATATGGAGAATTATTCTCCTTATACAAAGTTCAGCACGGGGAAACCGGACCTTCCCGTAAATCCCGATGATTTAAAGGAAGACGGACATATGGCTGACGGAATGTTAGATCAGCTCTCTTCCTTTTATTCAGTTGCTTTCAATGACGTTAACGGCATATTATCTGTTGATAAAGGCTGGAACAATTTGCATTCTGAAAAAGAGATAATAAAGTTAGCACAAGGCATGCTGGCTTCTGATAAACCTTCCGGAACATACGAGCATATGCTCTATCGTATAGACAAAAGAGACGGCTACACGCTGGTTGCATTTATGGATACTCTGTTAATGGAAGAAAGCATGAGAACCGTTCTGATATCAACTGTTATTGTGGG
>JAIKVT010000232.1 GCA_024685495.1 Lachnospiraceae bacterium | reverse complement strand
GACAGCAAATTTTAATGTGGGATAATATAAAGTATATGAGTGCGTATATTGCTTTTATTAGTATTATACGCAGAATTGTATAAGGGGGATTAATCAATGATTAAATACGAAGAAAAGACTAAATTTTTTAAATTAGATACTAAAAATACTTCATATTGTATATCTGTTCTTGATACAGGCCATGTTGAGCATCTATATTATGGTGAGAAAATTGATGCAGATACACCTGAATTTATGCTAGAGAAGAGGTGTCTTACTCCAGGTAACTGTAATGCTTATGATGCAGAACATCCTATTACTCTTGAAGATGCCTGCCTTGAGATGTCAGGCTATGGTAAAGGTGATATAAGAGAGCCTTTTATTGATGCTGTTTTTGCTGATGGCTCTACAACTACAGATTTTGTATTTGATTATTGTATGGTTAATAAAGGGAAGAAGTCATATAAGACCCTTCCTGGTTCCTATTCTGACGAGGATAATCAGGATCATCTTATGATTTCTATGAGGGATAGAAATAGTGGATGCACATTAGAACTTCATTATTATGTATATGAAGATGAAGATGTTATTACCAGAAGTGCCAGATTTGTCAATACAAGCGATGAAGATGTTAGATTGAGAAGACTTATGTCCGCTCAGCTTGATTTTGATGAAGCTGGATATGTAATTACATCATTCCACGGTGGATGGACACAGGAAATGAATAGACATGATGTGACATTAACAAGTGGAAAATTTGTTAACAGTTCATATACTGGATGTTCTTCTTCAAGAAGTAATCCTTTCGTTATGCTTTCAGAGGAAGATACAACAGAGGATCATGGCTTGTGTTACGGCTTTAATTTGATTTATTCAGGGAACCATTATGAGTCTTTTGAGGTTAATAGCTTCAATAAGACAAGGTTTGTATCCGGCATTAATCCACAGAACTTTGAATTTTTGATTGAACCAAAGGGAGAATTCGAGGCTCCTGAAGCTGTAATGACATTTTCAAGTCATGGTCATAATGGAATGAGTCAGAATATGCATGCCTTTGTAAGAAAACATATTGTAAGAGGCACTTGGCGCGACAAGGCTCGTCCAATTCTTCTTAATAGCTGGGAAGCAGCATACTTCGATATTAATGAAAGTAAATTATTGAATCTTGCTGCAGAAGGAGCTAAGCTTGGAATTGAGCTATTCGTCATGGATGATGGCTGGTTTGGCGAGAGAAGTGATGATACTAAGGCGCTAGGGGATTGGACAGAGAATACTAAGAAGTTGCCTCATGGCGTGGCAGGTCTTGCTGAAAGAGTAAATGACCTTGGTATGGACTTCGGTATCTGGGTTGAGCCTGAGATGGTAAATGTGGATTCTGATTTATATAGAGAGCATCCTGATTGGGCAATAAGCATTCCTGATAAGGACCATTCAGAAGGTCGTAATCAGAGAATACTTGACTTTGCTAATCCTAAAGTAGTAGAGTACATGACAGAGTCAATGTCTAAAGTCTTTAGCTTAGGCAATATAGCATATGTAAAATGGGATATGAATAGAACATTTACTGACTATTATTCTCAGTATTTACCTAAGGATAGACAGGGAGAAGTTGCTCACAGATATATACTTGGTATATATAAGATGATGAAGGATTTGACTGAGAAATTCCCTGAGATTCTATTTGAAGGATGCGCTTCAGGCGGCAATAGATTTGATTTGGGAATTCTATCATATTTCCCACAGATATGGGCAAGTGATTGCACAGATGCTGTTGAAAGACTTCGTATACAGAATGGATATAGTTATGGTTATCCTATGTCTACAGTATCAGCCCATGTGTCAGGTTGTCCTAATCATCAAACCCTTAGAACAACTTCAATTGATACACGATTCAACGTGGCTAGTTTTGGGGTTTTGGGTTACGAATGCAACCTTTGTGATGCAACTAAGGATGAGAAGGAAGCAATTAAAGAACAGATAGAGATTTACAAGAAATACAGAGATACAATGCAGTTTGGTGATTTCTACAGAGTTAAGGCTGACAATGTATACCAGTGGACTGTAGTATCTAAGGATAAATCTACAGCAATTGGAATGGTAACACAGATTCTAATGAAGGCTGGAAGAGGATATCAGAAAATCAAAGCTTATGGTTTAGATCCTGAGAAGAAATATCATTTCTATGGAAGAGAACTTAAGTATCATCTCAGGGAATATGGTGACCTTATTAATACAGGAATGCCTAGTCTTCCGTTAATTGGTAAGCCTCATGTTAATCCTAATAACGATACACTTATGAATCTGTTTAACAAAGTTAATCCTATGAATGGCGAGAAAGAGGATTATGAAGTGTATGGTAATGCTCTTATGAATTGTGGTGTTAAGCTTAAACAGGCATATACAGGCGTAGGATATAACGGCGACGGAGAAACCAGACATTTTCCAGATTTCGGTTCAAGAATATACTTTATTGAAGAGTCAAAGTGATCTTAAATAATAGATAGATATAACAGATAGACTAGAAAATGCAAGGGTATAACATATGGATGCATGTTATGATAAGGTGCCGGTGATTATACCGGCACTTAATCCTGACAATAGAATAAGAATCTTCATTCATTCTCTTGAAGAAGCTGGATTTGATCATATTATCGTGGTGGATGATGGCAGTGATAGCCATCATAAAGAAGGTATTTTTAGAGAACTTGAAGAAGAAGGCGTTAAAGTACTTTCTTGTGAAGACAATCAGGGGAAAGGTGCCGCTATCAAAGATGGGTTGTCTTATGTATATGATGATATTCCAGATGCAATAGGAGCTGTTACTGCTGATTATGATGGGAGACAGAGTGCCAAGGCTGCAACCCTTATAGCTGATAAATTGATTGAGGGTGAAGATTTTGTCTTAGGAACAAGAGATTTAGATAATAGTCCAATATCCTCCAAAGTGAGAAGAGGCTATAAAATAGTAGAATTTGCCTTCAGGGTATTGTATAGCAAAAGGATAAGGGATATTCAGACTGGCCTTAGAGGAATTGCCCGCTCCTTGATGCCCTATTTTATAGATATAAAGGGTTCGAGATATGAATATGAACCTAAGATGATTATTGATTCTGTAAGGGATGATATTCCAGTGCATGAGGTGGAAGTTGGGCCCATTGCACCAATTGATATGGATG
>JAIKVT010000192.1 GCA_024685495.1 Lachnospiraceae bacterium | reverse complement strand
CTTATGACCAGGCGACAATTTGCGAAGCAAATTGTTGTATAAATAAAAGGACCCACGTAGTGGGAGGATTCCTTATGACCAGGCGACAATTTGCGAAGCAAATTGTTGGAATGGTTACCGGCGATACCCCTGCGGGGTACCGCATACGACATCGCGAAGCGATGTTGTAATATAAAGGGACCCACGTGTTGGGAGGATTCCTTATAATACGGATCCCTAAACTCTCCTTGACTTTCACAGTCTCGGAGAGTTTTTTGCGTCATAATCTATGTTAGTCTCTTTTTAATACACTTAAAAAACACTATCGAATAATATAAGTTCTATGTTATAATGTGGGCAAATGTAGAAAAGGGGGATATATTTATGGCAAAAAACAGAGAAATAGTAGACAAGTTGAGATTTGGTAATTACAAATACATGGAAGCTAGTATGAATCCGGGTGATGTGTCTCCGAGTATCAGAAAAGATACAGCAGAGAACGGACAACATCCTACAGCAATTGTTGTTACATGCTCAGATTCACGAGTTATACCTGAAGCTATATTTTCATGTGGCATAGGTCGTATTTTTACAATCAGAGTTGCCGGTAATGTTATTACTGACAGTGTAATGGGAAGTATCGAATATGCTGCAGGACATCTTGGATGTAAAGTTATAATTGTACTTGGTCATACTAATTGTGGAGCAGTAGGTGCTACAATAGGCGGTGGTGCTGAAGGGTTCACTAAGATTTTGACAGATGAGATCAAGAAAGCAATTGGCGATGAGAAAGATGATTACATTGCATGTGGCTTTAATGTTCAATATGGTGTTGATAGAATTAACGAAGTTCTTAAAGACAATGAAGAAGTTAATCTGGACGAAGTTGATGTTCTTGGAGCAATTTATAATATCAAATCCGGAAATGTTGAATGGATACCATAGATTGAATTGTTAATCAAATCACAGTATGCCGCCTTCGTTATGAAGGCGGCTTTTCTTAAGTCAGATTTGAAATAAATATTTATAAAAATCTTTTGACATTAAATACAAATTGTGTTAATATGTCTTAGTCGTATGTGTACGGCTGTTTAGGAGGAAATATTATGTCAGCAATAAGAATGGTATGTTTAATTGCATTTATAGTCGTAAGTGTCGCTATAACAGTACTTGTACTTATGCAGGAAGGTAAGTCACAAGGTCTTGGTTCTTTATCAGGACAGGCTTCTACCGATACATATTTTAACAAGCATAAGGCTCGTACAAAGGAAGGTACATTGGTAAGAGTAACTACAGCGTTAGTTGTTATTTTCTTTGTACTTGCAATTGTTTTAAATATTGGAAGTTTCTAATATTGTTAACATTGTTTTTTAGTGACCTGCGATTTATTCGCAGGTTATTTTTTGTTATTTAGAGTTAGAAAGTAGTATTAATATCAGAGTTTTATGGATACAAATGATAAGATAGGTCGCATTAATGAAGATATAGATTTTCAAGACAGATGTGATGTTATATATAATTTAATATGTGATGATCTATATGTCCCCATGAAAGCTAAGGAACTTGCAAGTTTGCTTAACATTTCCAAGGGGGAAAGAGTGACGCTTCACAAGGTGCTAGATACACTTGTCGAGCGTGGTAAGATTACATGTTCGAGTAGTGGTAAATATGTGAAATTAGACGACGTTGCAGCTACAGATAAGTCTGTTGATAAGAGACATTCTAATAAACATCGTGACCGTAAGCGTAAGTTTGATGATGAGAGTGATACGCTTGTAGGGACATTTATCGCTAATGCTAAAGGATTTGGTTTTGTAAAGCTAGACGATAGCGATGAAGAAATATTTATCGGTAAGAAGAAGACTTTAGACGCATTTAACGGTGATAAGGTTGGTGTTAGAATATATTCGACTTCACATGGTGATAAGCGTGAAGGGGTCATAGTTAATATCATAAGTCATGAGACAACTAATGTTGTGGGTACTTATGAGAAATGTAATAATTTTGGCTTTGTTATATGTGACGATATAAAAATCGGTATGGATATATTCATACCGCAAGGCAAAGATATGCATGCCGTAACAGGTCATAAGGTTGTGGCTCATATTACTAAATATGCTAAGAACGGCAGTAAACCCGAGGGTGTAATAACAGAGATTATCGGACATAAAAATGACCCCGGTGTTGATATACTTTCGATGATTAAGGCATTTAATGTGCCGACTGATTTTCCGACTAAAGTGCTTAATCAGGCAAGTAAAGTTGCCAAGCCCGTATCGGAAGCTGATATGCAAGGAAGGGAAGATTTTCGTGATGTTTTGATGGTTACCATTGACGGCGAGGATGCCAAAGATCTTGATGATGCGGTGTCAGTATCATACGATGGTACCAATTATGAATTGGGCGTATATATTGCCGATGTTGCCAATTATGTGCAGGATGGGTCTGCGCTTGACAAGGAAGCGTATAAGCGTGGCACGAGTGTCTATCTTATTGACAGGGTAATTCCGATGCTTCCTCATACACTTTCTAACGGCATTTGTTCTCTTAATCAGGGTGAAGACAGACTTGCTATGTGTTGCATCATGACAATCAACGGCAAGGGTGACATCATTGATTATAGGATATGTGAAGGTGTGGTAAATGTTAATTATAGGATGACATATTCTGATGTAAGCGCAATTCTTAAGGGTGATGAAGAACTTAGTGAGAAATACAGTGAAGTTTCACCTATGTTTTTACATATGCAGTCTTTATCGGCAATACTTAGAACGAAGCGAAAAAAGCGCGGCGGCATAGATTTTGATATAAGTGAGACGAAATTCGAACTTGATGATAAGGGCAATATAGTTGATATAAAGCCGTATGTCAGAGATGTGTCTTCTATGATTATCGAAGATTTTATGTTAGCAGCGAACGAGACTGTTGCGGAAGAATTTTTCTGGAAAGACAGCACATTTTTATACAGAACACACAGTGAACCGGAATTAGAAAAAGTCAGAAATCTTAAAGCGCTTGTCAGTAAGTTTGGATATATATTAAAGGGTGACAGTCAAAAAATGCATCCTAAAGAATTTCAAAAAATGCTCGATAAAGTAAAGGGCAAAGAAGAAGAGATGCTAATTAGCAGAATTACACTTAGAACTATGCAACAGGCTAAGTACTCTGTTGAGAACATCGGACATTTTGGACTTGCCGCAAAATATTATTGTCATTTTACTTCGCCGATTAGAAGATATCCTGACTTGATTGTGCATAGGATTATTAAAGATCATTTGCGTGGAAGATATGACGAAGCCAAAGAAGAATATTTACAAGCTAAGATGCCTGTCGTAGCCAACAGTACTTCTAAGACTGAAAGACGGGCAGAGGAATTAGAGCGTGAAGTTGAAAAACTAAAAAAGGTGCAGTATATGCATCAATTCTTAGGCAGGGAATATAAGGGCATTATCAGTTCCGTAACGGGATTTGGTATATATGTGGAACTTTATAACGGTGTTGACGGTCTTGTTCATATCAGTACTTTAAGAGATGATAATTATTATTTTGATGAGAATAATTATGAACTTGTCGGAGACAGGACAGGCAGAAGATTTTCTTTAGGAAGAGAAGTTAAGGTCATGGTTTCGGCAGTAAATGAAGATGCGAGAACGATAGATTTTGAATTGGTATAATATGATTGATATTATCTTACGGAGGATGTAATTATGGCTGATAAGCCACATAAATTAGTGGCCAATAATAAAAAAGCATATCATGAATATTTCTTTGAAGATAAGATAGAGGCAGGAATTGAACTTGTCGGAACTGAAGTTAAATCTTTAAGAATGGGAAAATGTTCTATTAAAGAGGCTTTTATCAGAATTGACAACGGAGAAATATTTATTTATCAGATGCATATATCGCCTTATGAAAAGGGAAATATTTTCAATAAGGATCCTAAAAGACCCAGGAAATTACTTATGCATAAATATGAGATCCATAAATTAGAAGGCAAGATAAAAGAAAAGGGATATACAATTGTTCCCGTTGAAGTCTATTTTACCAAAGGAAGAGTCAAATTATTAATTGCACTTGCCAAAGGTAAAAAGCTATACGATAAGCGCCGCGATATTAAAGAAAAAGATATGAAAAGAGAAGCGGCAAGAGACTTTAAAATTAAGAATATACATTGATATTTTTCGGATTCTGTCCGAATATATATATAGGATGATTTAAATCGTCTTTGGTACTTTGACAACTTAGCATACTCCTAAAGGAGTATGAGATGTGGTACATGTTATCACAGGTTTTGGGCCAGTAATGGTTTCGACAGGGACCCTGAAGCGAAAGAAGCGAGCCGAAGGCAATTCGTTACATTGCAACATTAAATTTAATTGCTAACGATAAAGAATTAGCATTAGCTGCCTAGTTGCAGCTAGTTCGACCTTTTGCCCCTACACATTAGGACTCGGGCTTCAACTTATGTAGGAAACTGTATGTGCTAAGCTTTGCTCACATATAAGTATTATGAAGCTACTGAAATGATTAGGATGTTTGTTTTCGGATCATGGAGGGAATTCTAAATAACAAACTACGCTCGTAGAAGAGTCGGGGATCGGTTTTTGGACACGGGTTCGACTCCCGTCTGGTCCACTATGTCATAAGGAGGGACCCACATAGTGGGAGGATTCCTTATGACACGGCGACATCGCGAAGCGATGTTGGAGGATGCCCTCATAACACGGTTACCGGCGATACCCCTGCGGGGTACCGCATACGACAATTTAGAATAACATTAAAATAATCATGAAACTAAACAAACTCACAAAACAAAGAATAAGATCTTTTATTGCAATTGCAATCGGCGCTATAATGGCGTCTTTTTCTGTTGCTTGTATTTTGTTGCCTAATGATGCTATAGATTATGGTACTGCAGGTATTGGTATTATCATAAGTAAATTGACAGGATTTAATTTATCGATTTGTATTTTTGCAATTTTTATTCCATTTCTTATTTATTCAATTTTTGTGCTTGGATGGGAGTTTTTCTTCAAAGCGTTATGGTGCTCTTTGATTTATATAATCGGTATACCTGTATTTACTAAAATTCCTTTTGAACTTAATACGGAACATTTCTTAGCTGTTGCATTCGGTGGAGCAATACTGGGTGCAGGATTGGCTATTATTTTAAAAAACGGTGGTTGTATAGACGGCTCGGAAATTTTTGCAAATATATTACTAGATAAGATTTATCAAAAGACCGGTAAGAAATACAGCATGTCATTAATACTTGTTCTTTTTAACATTTTTGTATATTTGCTGGTTTTTATTTTTATGGATCAAAATGCGGCACTT
>JAIKVT010000169.1 GCA_024685495.1 Lachnospiraceae bacterium | reverse complement strand
TCTACAAGTGTCGGCTCATCGTATACAACCTCCATTCCACGTCCGCCGAGAACGTATGACGGTCTAACCATAACAGGATATCCAATCTTGTTAGCAATTCCGATTGCCTCTTCAACGTCAACTGCCATTCCTGATTCAGGCATAGGAATCTCGAGCTTATCCATCATTGCTCTGAACTGATCTCTGTCTTCTGCAAGGTCGATAACTGCAGGAGATGTTCCGAGAATCTTAACACCGTTTTCTTCAAGCTGTGAAGCTAAGTTAAGTGGTGTCTGTCCGCCGAACTGTGCAATAACACCGAGAGGTTTTTCTTTATTGTAAATGCTTAGAACATCCTCAAGTGTAAGTGGTTCAAAGTAGAGCTTATCAGAAGTATCATAATCTGTTGATACAGTCTCAGGGTTACAGTTAACAATGATTGTCTCAAAACCTAGCTGCTTTAACGCCTTAGCTGCATGTACACAACAGTAATCAAATTCGATACCCTGACCGATTCTGTTAGGACCACCGCCAAGAATCATAATCTTCTTATTGTCTGATACTTTATCTTTATCTTCAGCATTATATGTTGAATAATAGTAAGCTGCATCCTTTGTTCCGCTAACGTGAACGCCTTCCCAAGCTTCTTCAACACCAAGCTCAATTCTCTTATTTCTGATAGTCTTCTCATCAATATCAAGAATCTGGCTTAAGTATTTATCAGAGAATCCGTCCTTCTTAGCTTGAATTAAAGCATCATCGCTTGGAAGAGATCCCTTAGACTTAGCTAATTCTTCCTCTTCTTCAACAAGCTCTTTCATCTGCTCGATGAAGTATGCCTTAACCTTAGTTATTTCAAATATTTCATCAACAGTTGCTCCTTTTCTAAGAGCCTCATACATAACAAAATGTCTCTCTGATGAAGGAGTAATTAACATCTGAAGTAATTCTTCTTTTGTTTTAGTGTCGAAATCCTTGGCATGACCTAAGCCATATCTTCCGATTTCCAAAGAACGAATAGCCTTCTGGAATGCTTCTTTGTATGTCTTACCAATCGACATAACTTCGCCAACAGCTCTCATCTGTGTACCGAGCTTATCTTCTACGCCTTTGAACTTCTCAAATGCCCAACGAGCGAACTTAATTACAACATAATCTCCGTCAGGAACATATTTATCTAATGTACCGTATTTACCGCACTCAATATCTTTAAGTGTAAGTCCGCATGCAAGCATGGCTGATACTAATGCAATAGGGAATCCCGTAGCCTTAGATGCAAGTGCAGATGAACGACTTGTTCTTGGGTTAATCTCGATAACTACTACTCTGTCACTTACGGGATCGTGAGCGAACTGTACGTTAGTTCCGCCGATAACCTGTACCTTATCTACAATCTTATAAGCCTGCTCCTGCAATCTCTTCTGAGTCTCTTCTGAAATTGTAAGCATAGGCGCAGAACAGAATGAATCACCTGTATGAACTCCGAGTGGATCGATGTTCTCAATAAAGCAAACGGTAATCATATTACCTTCGCTGTCACGAACGACCTCTAGCTCTAACTCTTCCCATCCGAGAATAGATTCTTCTACAAGAACCTGTCCTACCAAAGAAGCCTGAAGTCCTCTCTTACATACAACCTGTAATTCTTCTTTGTTATATACGAGACCGCCACCGGCTCCTCCCATTGTATAAGCGGGACGAAGTACAACAGGATATCCGAGCTTATCGGCAATCTTTAATGCTTCATCAACAGAGTATGCAACCTCTGAACGTGCCATCTCGATACCGAGTGAATTCATAGTCTCCTTGAACTCAATTCTGTCCTCACCACGTTCAATGGCATCAACCTGAACACCTATAACCTTAACGTTATATTTATCAAGTATTCCTGCCTTATATAATTCCGAACATAAATTAAGTCCTGATTGGCCTCCTAAATTAGGCAATAAGGCATCCGGACGTTCTTTATCAATAATCTGCTCAACTCTATCTACATTTAACGGTTCAATATATGTAACATCGGCTGTCTCCGGATCCGTCATAATAGTAGCCGGATTGGAATTGACAAGCACGATTTCATATCCTAACTTCTTTAATGCTTTACAAGCCTGTGTTCCGGAATAATCGAACTCACAAGCCTGACCAATTACAATAGGACCTGAACCTATAATTAACACTTTGTTAATGTCTTCGCGTTTTGGCATAATGTATCTCCTTTATTTGTCTTTTTTCTTTTTGTTATTTCTTGTTATCATTACTATTATAGAGATTATGATAGGTTGATACAAGTATTTTTTTAATTATATTATTATGTCTGTCACAGCTTCTCGAGACACGCTCCCGCTCTGTTTGGGTACCCCTAGCGGACGCTAAGCTCTTGCTTAGCAACTCGTTATTTTGCTTACGCAAAATACTCTATTGCTTCGCAAATCGCTAAGCGCC
>JAIKVT010000166.1 GCA_024685495.1 Lachnospiraceae bacterium | reverse complement strand
AAAGAGATTATAAATGAGCTGATTGAGAACGATATAACAGATATTGCTAAGTCTATTACAGTAAAATCTAACGTAGAAAAGCATAAAAAGACTGATGAAGTCGATTTATCACAAATGTCTATGTTTGACACTGTTAAAGATGAAGATATAATTAATGAACTAAGAGAGATTAATGTAAATAATTTAACTCCCGTTGAAGCTATGAATAAGCTTGATGAATTAACCAATAAGGTGAGAAATCGATACTAAATTAGATGATACATTTACCGTATGAACCAATAAGGTGAGAAATCGATATTAAATTAGATATCACATTTTACATATTGATGAATTAGTGCTTGTTATGATTCCATAAGGATTGAGGAAAAATATGGCTGATATAGAATTATTAAATCAGGATACAATAGATAAAATCGCTGCCGGTGAAGTCGTGGAAAGACCGGCTTCCGTTGTAAAAGAATTAGTTGAAAATGCAATTGATGCTAAAGCAACTATGATTACAATAGAGATAGAAAAGGGCGGAACTTCTAAGATAAGAGTGTCGGATAACGGAATTGGAATCCCGTCTAATCAGGTCAGAAAGGCGTTTTTGCGTCATTCCACAAGCAAACTGCGCGATGCTTCGGAACTTAGCATTGTTAAATCACTTGGATTTAGAGGTGAAGCTTTATCGAGCATTGCGGCAGTAAGTAAAGTCGAGCTGATTACTAAGACCAAAGATGATATGCTTGGTACTTTATATGAGATAGAGGGTGCTATTGAGAAGAAAATTGAGGAAATTGGAGCACCTAACGGTTCGAACTTTATTATAAGAGATCTGTTCTATAATACTTTGCCACGTCAAAAGTTTCTAAAAAGTCCAAAAGCTGAGGGTAATTTAATTAATGAAATTGTAGAAAAGCTTGCTTTATCGCATCCTGAGATTGCATTTCAATTATCAATTGATAATAAAAACAAATTATCGACAATCGGAAGCGGGAAGCTTAAGGATACGATTTACCAGCTGTTTGGAAAGAATATTACTAAAAATCTTATTGAAATTGATGAATCAAATGAATTATTTAATCTTAAAGGCTTCATCTGTAATTCATCAGTTTATAAGGGAAACAGGTCATTTGAGAATATTTTTATTAATAATCGTTTTGTAAAAAGTAAAACAATATCGTCTGCCATTGAGAAAGGATATGAAGGGTATCTGATGCAACATCAATATCCTTTCTTTTGTCTTATGGTTGATATTGATACTAATATGGTTGATGTAAATGTTCATCCGACTAAGATGGAGGTTCGAATCGATCATCAAAAAGATATTACTAATTTAATTAATGAAATAATAAGTAACAGTCTTAATAAAATTGATGATATAAGAGATTATGTCAACGATGAAGTTCCCGAATTTATTGATGATGAGCCTAATGTTAAATCATCATATAATAATGACGTCTCAGGTGTGACTACTCCGGAAAAACCATTTGATTCTGATAATAAGAATAAACATGAATTAATATCAGAATCTGATTCGACAGTAGAATATGAATCGATAATGAATTCGAGCTCAATATCAGAATTTGATTCGACAGCAAAGCCTGAGTTAATATCACATAAGGGAATATATGAACCTTATGAAGAAAAGGGCTTTGAAATTAAAAAACAAGAAGTTAAGTCAGAAATTAATAATATTAAAAAGCAAAGCAATAAAGAGGAATCACAGCTTTCGTTTTTGTCAAAAGATGCTGTTGTAAAGCATAGTATAATAGGTCAATTATTTTCTACATATTGGCTTGTTGAATATGATAAAAGTCTATATATAATCGATCAGCATGCAGCTCATGAGAAGGTCATGTATGAAAAAATTGTATCTTCAATTAAAGACAATACTATGTCTACACAGCAAATATCACCTCCCGTTATTGTGACGCTTAATTCTTTAGAAGAAACATTTCTTAATGATAATATCGATATTTTTAATCAGGTAGGATATGAGATCGAGAATTTTGGCGGTCATGAGTATACTATTACAGGCATACCTTACGGTATATATGGAGTTGATGCTAAAACGCTTTTTATGGATATGATAGGAGATTGCATTCAAGCATCCGGAATTAAAGATAATACTGTGATTCTTGAAAGAATTGCATCAATGTCATGTAAAGCAGCCGTCAAAGGTAATACAAAATTATCATACCGAGAAGCAAAAGAGTTGATAAATGAACTTTTAATGCTCGACAACCCGTTTCATTGTCCGCATGGTCGACCGACTATTGTTAAGATGACGAGATATGAGATTGATAAGATGTTTGGGAGGATACAATAGTCTATGGACAAGTTAATTATATTAACGGGGCCTACAGCTGTCGGAAAAAGCGATTTATCAATCAGTTTAGCTAAACGTATCGGTGGTGAAATCATTTCTGCAGATTCAATACAGGTATATAAAGGCTTAGATATAGGCAGCGCTAAGATTACAAAAAAAGAAATGCACGGCGTAAATCATTATCTTATAGATGTCTTAGATCCAAAAGAAGATTTTAATATATACATTTTTAAAGAAATGGCAAAAGAAGCTATTGATAAAATATATTCTAATGGGAAAATCCCAATTATTGTCGGGGGCACAGGATTCTATATTCAATCGGTAATTTATGATATTGATTTTGAAAAAGAGGATAATTCGACTATTAGGAAAGAATTAGAAGAAATAGCAGATAAAAAGGGCTCTGAATATTTACATAATAAATTAAAAGAAATCGATGAAACCTCAGCTATGAAGATTCATCCTAATAATATTAAGAGAATAATAAGGGCTATTGAATTTTATAAATTAAATAACAGGCCGATTTCTGAACATAATGAGACTGAGAGAGACAAAGAACCGGTTTATGATGTTAATTATTTTGTTCTAAATGATAAGCGGGAACTTTTGTATGAAAGAATTAATAAGCGTGTGGATATTATGATTGAGCAGGGTCTTGTCGATGAGGTAAAGAATCTTATGGAACAAGGCATTGATGAATCATATAATTCCATGCAGGGAATTGGATATAAAGAAATTGTATCGTATCTAAACGGTAAAATCAGTTTAGAACAAGCGGTAGAAGATATTAAGAAAAACACCAGGCATTTTGCGAAAAGACAATTGACATGGTTTAGAAGAGAAAAAGATGTCAAATGGATTGAAAAATATGAATTTAATTATGATAACGAAAGGATTCTGTCATATATGACAGAAGTGATGAATAATGATTAATTTAGCTGAAAGTTATAAAGACCTTGGTATTTCACCAAAAGTATTTGAATATTCCAATAAAATACTTAAAGGATTAGAAGAGAGATTTAATAATATAGACGAGATGGCTGAATTCAACCAGTTGAAAGTATTAAAGGCAATGCAGGATGCGAAAGTATCGACGGAATGCTTCAATACTTCAACGGGTTACGGCTATGGTGATATTGGTCGTGATACCTTAGAAAAAGTATATGCTAATGTATTTAAAGGTGAAGACGCAATAGTCAGAAGTCAGATTACTTGCGGAACTCACGCATTAGCAATTGCTCTTAGTTCTAATCTTAGACCCGGCGATGAACTGTTATCTGTATCCGGAAAGCCATATGATACGTTAGAAGAGGTAATTGGCATAAGGGATTCGAAAGGATCTTTAGCGGAATATGGGGTTAGTTATAATCAGGTGGACTTGATTGATGGTGCATTTGATTTTGAAGGAATTAAAAACTCGATTAATAATAAGACAAAGCTTATAGCAATTCAGCGAAGCAGAGGATATGATGTAAGACCCAGTTTTGGAATTGATGAACTCGCAGAAGTAATGCAATTTATCAAGAAATTAAATCCAAAAATAATTATAATGGTCGATAATTGTTACGGTGAATTTGTTGAATCAAAAGAGCCGCTCGAAGTTGGAGCGGATATGATAGTGGGCTCTCTCATTAAAAATCCCGGCGGTGGAATTGCTCCTATGGGAGGATATATTGTCGGTAAGAAAGAATGTATTGAAAATGCGTCGTACAGACTGACATCTCCGGGGCTGGGCAAAGAGGTCGGAGCATCGTTAAATGCGAATCTGGCACTTTATCAGGGCCTGTTTTTAGCACCTACCGTAACAGCGTCGGCTTTAAAGGGGGCTATTTTTGCGGCAAATATTTATGAAAAATTAGGATATAGTGTATTTCCTAAAGCTGATGATAAAAGACATGATATTATACAGGCTGTTGAATTAAAGAGTGAAAAGGCATTAGTTGAATTTTGTAAAGGAATTCAAGCGGGAGCACCTGTGGATAGCTTTGTGTCGCCTGAACCTTGGGATATGCCCGGATATGATGATAAAGTAATTATGGCATCAGGTTCATTTATATCAGGTTCATCTATAGAATTAAGTGCAGACGGCCCGTTAAGAGAGCCTTATAATGTGTACTTTCAAGGCGGTTTAACATGGCCTCATGTGAGATTTGGAATCGTTAATTCGTTGCAAAAACTTTATGACGCAAATCTTGTTATGGACAGCCAATTATGATAAAATCTTATGTAGTTTTATGAGCATTTATACATGAAGGGAGTTAATGCGATGAGTAACGCTTACGGAATAGACTTAGGTACTAATAATTTAAAGATATATGATAATGCTAACGACAGTATTCTTAATATAAGTAATACTATTGCTGTAATAAATGATGATCAAATGTATTCTTACGGAGACGACGCATATTCGATGTTTGAAAAGGCTCCGGATAATATCGATGTTTCTTTTCCTATTTCAAGTGGAGTAATTGCGGATTTTGATAATATACAGACTATGCTTTTTAAGATATTAGAGTCAGATCTTGGAGCAAGACTTAAGAATTCTGATATTACAATTGCCGTTCCGACAGATATTACGGAGGTAGAGAAAAAAGCCTTTCAGGATTTATTTATTAAGTCTAAGACTAAGGTGAGAAATATTCGACTTTGTGAGAAGCCTATAGCAGATGCACTCGGTATAGGAATTGATGTTACGGAACCGACAGGTGTAATGGTTGTTGATATAGGTGGCGACACTACAGAGATTTCCGTTGTTTCTTTAGGCGGTATAGTACAGACACAACTTTTAGAATTTGGCGGTAATTTGCTTGACGAATCAATTGTCACTCATTTAAAGAGAAAATTCAACCTTCTTATTGGCAGGAAGACTGCAAAACAATTAAAAGAGAATATAGGAGCCGCTAAGGAAGGTAAAGACTTAAAAAGTGTTATTGTAGGACGAAATGTTGTAAGCGGACTCCCCGTTGAATTCGAAGTGGAATCAGATGAAGTATTTGCGGGTATTAAAGCTGATTTAACTAATATATGCGGAGCTGTTAAGAGGGCATTGGAAAAGGTTCCACCTGAGCTTGCTAAAGATATTGTTCACTCGGGAATATATCTTACGGGTGGCGGTGCTAATCTTTCTGATTTGGCAGAGTTTTTTAACGAAGAGACTAATATTAAAGTTAACGTATGTGAAGATAGTTCTGAAACTGTTGTCAAAGGTCTTAATCTTGTAGCTTCAGAAGATAAATTCAAGAGATTCGGCTTCGTAATGCAATCTAAAATATTTGGTTAAGGAAGACAAATGAGAAGAAGAAGAAATCGTAATTTTATTCCCAGCAGAATATTGTTAGCTGTTATGATACTTATCTGTATCATATTGTTATTTACCAGTTATGTAAGTAATTTCACAAGCGGTCCTATACATACTATTGCTAATTATTTGTTTGTTCCGATGCAAAAGGGAATTGACTATATAGGTAATACGGTATTCCTTAATTCTGAAGAGAGTAAGACTAAAGAAGCACTTTTAGCTGAAAATGAAGAATTAAAATCTAAAGTTAATGATTTGACTAATCAGATAAATACAATGCAGCTTCAGCAAAATGAATTAGAAGAATTACAATCTATTTATCAATTAGATCATTCTTACGGTAATTATGAAAAAACCGGTGCACGTGTTATAGCTAAGAGCACAAGTAATTGGTTTAATACATTTACCATTAATAAAGGAAGCGCCGATGGAATAGAAAAGGACATGAATGTCTTGGCAGGTTCGGGACTTGTCGGTATTGTAACTGACGTCGGAACTCATTATGCCGTGGTTCGTTCTATTATAGATGATACTTCATCTGTTTCGGGAATGGTAATTTCAACAGGTGATAATTGTATCGTATCCGGTTCTTTAAAGGATATGACTAATGATAACATGATACTTTTTGGCAATCTTGAAGATACTCAGGGGGCTGTTAATCCCGGAGATTCTGTAGTAACATCGAATATTTCCGATAAATATTTGCCCGGTCTTTTAATTGGATATGTTACACAGATTACTGATGATGATAATCATTTGACTAAATCCGGTAAAATCTCTCCTGTTGCAGATTTTAAACATCTTCAGGATGTGCTTGTTATAACGACTAAAAAGGAGGTGGGCGACGTTGGAAGTGAAGCCTCTGATTAGAAAAATTGTTATAATCGCACTTACAATTGTTGCCGCTTATCTTCTTCAAACTGCTGTTTTTTCACATCTTGTACTTGCTAATGTAACACCTAATATTTTAATTATTGTTACATCCGCATTTGGTTTTATGAGAGGTCGAAAAGACGGTATGTTTGTTGGTTTTTTCTGTGGAATTTTACTTGATTTGGCTTCCGGTACGCTTTTTGGTCTATATGCGCTTGTTTATATGCTGATAGGTTATCTTAACGGACTCTTTGAGAAGCTGTTTTACGGAGATGATATCAAACTTCCGATTTTATTAATAGGAATAAGTGATTTTCTATATTCTATTATAATATATATCATATTCTTCCTTGTTAAAGGTAGATTTGATATTTTATTCTATCTCAAGTCAATTATTCTTCCTGAGATAGTATATACAATACTTGTAAGTATAGTTCTGTATTTTATATTGTACAGACTTAATATTTTTATAGACAAACCGGATAAAAGGAGTCGCAGTAAATTTGTCTGAGTGGTTAATAGCATTAAAGAATAAAATATTCTCGAGTAGAACCAATATAGTTTTCACGATTTTTGTATTATTTGCAGTCATTTTGATAATACGTCTTTTTGTGTTACAAATAATTCTTGGTTCAAGCTATCAGGACAATTATGACCTTAAGGTTGAAAAGACGCAGTCAATTGATGCCACAAGAGGTATCATATACGACCGTAACGGTAATGTTTTAGCATACAATGATTTGGCTTACGCTGTTACAATTCAAGATACCGGCGATTATGAGACGACTGACGAAAAGAATAAAAATCTAAATGAAGTGGCTTATAAGCTTATTACTAATATAGAAAAGAACGGCGATGTTCTTGTAAATGATTTTGGCATTATATTAGACGCAGACGGTAATTATCAGTTTGTAGATGCTGAAGGTACTTCACTTCAAAGATTTCGTGCCGATATATTTGGTTATGCCGACATCAATGATCTTACATATAATAAAAAGATGAATTTTGATGAGTCGACAGCCAGTGCCGATCAGATAATGGATTATTTGTGCAATCAAAGATATGATATTTCATCTGATTATTCTAAGGAAATGCAGTATAAGATTGCGATAATTCGTTATAATATGGGGCTTAATTCATATCAGAAGTATATTTCGACCATAATTGCTTCCGATGTAAATGAGAAGACGGTTGCTTATATTGAAGAGAATAAAAACGAACTTACAGGCGTTCAGATAGAAGAAAAATCCATAAGAAAGTACGATGAAGCTGAAGCATTTTCATCAATAATAGGATATGTCGGAAAAATATCAACAGAAGAGCTCGAAGCATTACGTCAGGAAGACGAGGCCTATGAGCTTACTGACAGTGCCGGTAAAGTAGGTATTGAAAAATATATGAATAAGTATCTGACAGGTAAGAAAGGTTCGGAGACTGTATATGTTGATTCTTTAGGAAATCCAATATCATCTTCTAAGACGGTAGATCCTAAGCCGGGTAACAACGTATATCTGTCTATTGATAAGAATTTACAAATCAATGCTTACAAATTATTAGAGCAGGAGATTGCCGGTATTATTAGTTCTAAGATGGCCAATATAAAGGAATATCCTACTGATGAGAACACTAACGGCTCTGATATTTTAATACCCGTTTATGATGCATATTGTGCTTTAATTAATAATAATTTGGTAGATGCATCTGAATTAGATGATGCTGATGCCAGTGATTGTGAAAAGAATATATATAATGCATATCTTGCGAAGAGAGAAGAGGTTGGTAATTCGCTTAGAGATATGCTTTTAAGTCCTGATCCTGTTCCGTTCAAGAGCTTGCCGGATGAGTATCAGAATTATATCACCTATATTATATCAGGCTTAAAATCCGATAATGTTTTGCTGCAAGATGAGATTGATAAAGAAGATGAAACATATCTGAAATGGGCGGCACAGGATATAAGCGTAAATGAATATTTAAAATATGCTATTAATCAGAACTGGATTGATGTCTCAAAACTTACATCTTCAACAAAATATAATGATACAGATGAGATTTATGAGACACTTATAGATTATATACTTAATGATTTAGATGCTGACAGCAGTTTCACAAAATCTATATATAAATACGCTATAATGGATGATTATATATCTCCTAATGATTTATGTGCAGCGCTTTACGATCAGGGATTTTTACCTCCTGATGAGGGTACGAGAAATGCGCTTGCAAGAGGCGGAATGTCTGCATATGGCTTTTTGCTTGACAAAATTAAGACTCTGCAGATAACACCGGGTCAACTTGGGCTTACCGTTTGTTCGGGTTCAACTGTTATTATGAACTCTAAGACCGGTGAAATATTAGCTTGTGTATCATATCCCGGCTATAACAGTAATGAATTGGCTAATCCAAAGGATTCGTCATATTATAGTTTTATCAGTCTTAATAATTCAAAGCCCATGTATAATTACGCTACACAGCAAAAGACTGCTCCCGGTTCAACATTTAAAATTGTAAGTTCTACTGCAGGACTTGCTGAGGGTGTAATTGATGTTAATTCAACGATAACTGATTTGGGCGTATATGACAAAGTTTCTAATAAGCCTAAATGTTGGATTTATCCCGGATCGCACGGTTCTATTAATGTGGCACAGGCGATCAGAGATTCATGTAACTATTTCTTCTATGAAGTAGGATACAGACTTGCCGGTAGCGAATCATATAATGATGCTGCAGGCATCAAGAGACTTAATAAATATGCGACAATGTTTGGTCTTGATCAAAAGACGGGAGTTGAAATAGAAGAGAGCACTTCGGAACTTGCAACAGAATATCCCGTTATGGCGGCAATCGGACAGTCTAATCACAACTTGACGACTATTGCGATTGCAAGATATGCAAATGCTATATCCAATTCAGGAAATGTATACGACCTTACATTGCTTGACCGTGTCGCAGACGCTAACGGTAATACAATAGAAAAGTATTCGCCTACATTGAAAGACCATATTGATGTTCTTGATGCGAGTGAATGGGGTGCAATACATGGAGGTATGAGAGCGGTTGTTGAAAGCTATGCCGGTTTCTCAGGATTCCCTGTATCTGTAGCAGGTAAGACCGGAACTGCGCAGCAATCATATGATAAACCAAACCATGCGTTGTTTATCGGATATGCTCCTTATGAGGACCCTGAAATATCTATTGCAACCAGAATTGCATTCGGATTTACATCTCACAACGCGGAAGATGTATCAAAATGGATAATCGGATGCTATTATAACCTTCCTGAATATTTAGGCATGATTAATGGTCAGGCCAGTACGGTATCAACTACTACAACGAGTACGGATTAATATTATGAATACATCAGTTATCATTAAATCAACTAAATATGGAATTCTCTTACTGCTTGATGAAAGTATTGACTTTGAAACATTAGTTAAAGATATATGTACTAAGTTTGCCGAATCCAGAAAGTTTTGGGGAAATGTGCATTTGATCATTACAATTAAGGGAAGAGAATTAACTCCTGAAGAAACATCTTGTGTCGTTGAAGCTATTGAGCTTAATTCTGATATTAAAATAATTTTGATTGAAGAAGATGATGTAATTAAAGACATCAGGATGAAGGATAAAATTGATAAATATTATTATGATGAAATTTATGCAAATGCTAAGATTATCAAAGGAAGTATCAAAAAAAATGCTATAATTAAATCTGATAACAGTATTGTTATATTAGGTGACGTTAAAAAAGGAGCAAAAGTAGAGGCTGCCGGTAACGTTATTGTAGTAGGATGCTTAGAAGGTGAAGCATACGCCGGTTATCCTGAAGATAAATCCATGTTTATTGTAGCATCGGAATTTGCTTCCGATATTGTTACTATAGGCGGAGTTGTTGGAAAGCCTATGATGCATAAGAAGTGGTCATTTCGAGTATCAAAACAAGAGAAAGAACCGCTTGGAGTTGTTGTTTGGAATAATAATGAACTGCTTATTGAACCGATTAAATCCGGTATATTAAAAAATATAAGACAGGTGTAAAATGTTAACATATCTTAGAAATTATAAATATAAAAATTATAGAATAAAGCTTGTAATATATGTTCTTATACTAACTATTATCGGAATTTTAGTTATAGGTTCTGCTAATGAAGATTATCAGTCTAAACAAATAATAGGACTGGTGTTAGGTATTGTTGCAATGGTTGTTGTATCACTGGTGGATTATGATTTTATTCTTAATTTCCATTGGGTATATTACGGTTTGTCTATTGTATTGCTTTTATTGGTTTTAATTTTCGGAACTACAGTAGGTGGTGCGACAAGATGGATTGATTTGGGAATCAGATTTCAGCCGTCCGAGTTATGTAAGATACTTTTAATCTTGTTCTTTTCAAGATATTTAATGATATATGAAGATGAGATTAATAAACCTAAGAGACTAATTATAACAATTGTTTTAGCGGCTGTTCCTTTATTTTTAATTTTAAGAGAACCTGATTTGTCTACAACAATTGTTACATTTCTTATTATTTTTACAATGATGTTTCTTGTTGGACTTAGCGCTAAAATAGTTGCTATTTTCTTTGGAATTACGATTCCGGGCATTGGTATATTATTGCTCTTGGTATTAAGAAAAGGTCAATCAATTCTTAGTGAGTATCAGGGACTTCGTATCTTGGCCTGGCTTCGCCCTGAAGATTATCCTGAGAGTGCCTATCAACAACAAAATTCGATTATGGCAATTGGTTCGGGACAATTTTTGGGAAAAGGACTTTACACTGATAGTGTGGAATCCGTTAAAAACGGAAATTACATTTCTGAACCACAGACAGACTTTATTTTTGCTGTTGCCGGTGAAGAATTAGGTTTCGTTGGAACGGTAATTATAGTAGTATTATTATTAGCAATAGTTTTAGAATGTATTGCAATCGGAAGAAAAGCAAGAGATTTATCAGGTAAACTGATATGTATGGGTATGGCAAGTTTTATCGGTTATCAAAGCTTTGTTAATATCTGTGTTGTAACCGGTCTTATGCCTAATACAGGACTTCCGCTTCCGTTCTTAAGTTATGGACTTACCAGTCTTGTTACGTTGTTTATAGGAATGGGGCTTGTGTTAAATGTTGGACTACAATCCAAAAAATATTAGCAATCTTTAATTGCATTTTAAAATAATATGAATTATGCTATATAAATATAAAATAGGGGGTATAGTATATGAATATAGGGTTTGCGGCACATGATTCAAAAAAGAAGTTAATGCAGAATTTTTGTATTGCTTACAGAGGAATTTTAAGTAAAAATGATTTATATGCAACCGGAACGACAGGTAGACTTATAGAAGAAGCTACTAATCTTCCCGTGCATAAATATTTGACAGGACACCTTGGCGGTTCACAACAATTAGGTGCTCAGATTGAGCATAACGAAATTGATTTGGTGATATTTTTAAGAGATCCTTTTACTACCAAGTCGCATGAACCCGATGTTAATAATATTGTTAAAATATGTGATACTAACAATATTCCCCTTGCGACTAACTTGGCCAGTGCTGAGCTTTTAATCAAATCACTTGACAGAGGAGACCTTGAGTGGCGTGATATGTACAAATAAATTAAAAAAAGTTTTAATTTTTCTTTTAATTGCCGTATTCGCAGTGTCTATAAGTGGATGCTCCGGCGATAATGTTACATATGATATATATGAGAATTCCAAAGGCTATAAATTAATATCCGGTAATGAATCAACTAACAATAATTTATTTGCTAAGGATTTATGCGTTACTGACGGTAGCAACATTGGTATGGAACAAGTGGAGTCTCAAGTTGCCGGTTCCGCAGTTTTAGCTAACAGAAATACGAAAGAGATTAAATATTCTCAAAATGTTTTTGACAAAATGTTTCCTGCCAGTACAACTAAAATACTTACTGCAATGGTTTGTGTAAAATATGCTAATTTAGATGATACTGTTACGGTATCGCAAAATGCATGTAATCAGACCAGTGATTCATCGGTTTGTGGCCTAAAACCCGGTGATAGAATTACTTATCGGGACTTGTTATACGGATTGCTATTAAGAAGCGGTAATGACGCCGCTATAGCAATTGCAGAGGGCATGAGCGGGAGTGTTGAAGAGTTCGCTAAGATGATGAATAAAGAGGCTAATTTAGCCGGAGCGACGCATTCGCATTTTGTTAATGCTAACGGACTACATAATGATGATCATTATACTACTGTGTATGACATGTATCTTATGTTCGACAAGGCTCTTGATTATAAATTATTACACGACATAGTAACAACAACAAGTCAGGATGTTGCTTATACGGATGCTAACGGCAATCCCGTACAACAAAAATGGTATAATACGAATTTATATTTAACCAATCAGGTTCGTCAACCGCAAGGGATAACAGTTCTTGGCGGAAAGACAGGCACGACTAATCCTGCCGGTTATTGTCTCGTGCTACTAAGCCGTAATTCTAATAATGAAGAATTAATATCTATTGTATTTAATGCAGATTGCAGACAAAACCTATATTATTTAATGAATCAAATACTTGATACATTTGGAAGTTAATAATTTGAGAAGTAAATGGTTGTTATTTTTGTGTGGCTATAATATAATTTATTTATAATCTTTTAAAGGGGGACATTTATATGATTGAAATTGTTACAGGCGAAAAAGGAAAAGGCAAAACTAAGGTTTTACTGGATCAAAGTAATGAAGATATCAAGACTATAGATGGAAGCATTATCTTTATTGATAAGAGCTCTAAGCATATGTATGATCTCGATTCTAAAGTAAGACTGATTAATATCAGTGAATACCCTGTTAATAACACCGGTGAATTCTTAGGTTTCTTAAGTGGAGTTATATCACAGAATAACGACATTGAAGAGATGTTCCTTGATTCATACCTGACAATAGCATATATTGATACAGATAGCGGATTAGAATCATCTTTAGAAGAACTTGAGAAGATATCAGAATGCTTTGGCGTTAAATTCGTTATAAGCGTTTCTAGAAAGAAAGAAGAGCTTCCAAGTGAATTACAAAGCAAGGTTATCGCATCTTTGTAGAAATAAATGATTATGAAGAGCATGACAGGCTACCTGAAAAACTAACTTTTGTGTTTGTTTTTGGGTAGTCTGTCTTATTATGAGCGCTTTTTTAATTAGAAAGGCTTTAAGCTTTCAATATGAAAAAAAGAAATAATATTGTTAAATTCCAGAAGGATTACAAATTTAATATTGGCATAGTAATAATATTTATTATCTTTATTTATGTATTGTTTCATGTGTTTTCTTTTTTGACCGACAAAGACATTAAAGTTTACGAGGTAAAAGAAGGCACTATTAGTGCGTCTATGCAAAAGGATGCACTTGCACTTAGAAATGAAGAGGTATTTAAAGCTGAATCTGTCGGAAAGATAAAATATTTCAAACAAAATGCTACCAGAGTCGGAGTAAAATCTCTTCTTTACTCTATTGATAAGACAGGGCAGATTACCAATGAAATTAACAGCATTAACACAGATATCAGTAAACTGTCGGGCAATACTCTTAATGGTATATATGATGAATTTTTGTCTTTTTCGAGTGGTTATTCAGATAGTAATTTTATCAGAACGGGAATATTTAAAAATAATCTGTCCACACAAATGGACCGTATTCAAACAGAAACTGCAATGTTATCTTTAGGTGACAGCATTAAACAAGCTTCTGAAAGTGGTGATTATTTACTGAACTATGCTCCTAAAGCAGGCTTGTTTATGCTTACCGTAGACGGATTTGAAGATACTAATATTGATAATTTTGATAAAGAAAGTTTTAATGTCGATAAAGTTAAAAAAGTAAGTTTTAACAGTAATCAGGACGTTAATCAGGATGATGCCATTTTTAAACTGATTACAGGTGATAAATGGCAGCTTGTTTTCCCTGTAAGTGAAAATGAGATTAATCAATTAAAAGATGAAAAATATATAAATATTAGATTTAAACAGGATGATTTTACGACATATGCTGCCAGCTCAGTTATTCATCAGGGATCTGAAGATTATATTAAGTTAGAATTTGACGATTCTATTGAGAGATATGCCGATAACAGGTTCCTTACCATAGAAATGCTGCTTAATAACAAAAGCGGTCTTAAAATACCTAATACGGCTATTACAACAAAGGAATTTTTTGTTATACCAAAGAATTATTTTATGAAAGGAAATGATTCTAATTCTCTTGGACTTATGGTTAAAAAGGTGTCGGGTAATGAATTTATCACACCGACAATATTCTATGAAACCGATGATGCTTATTATATAGACAGTGAAAAGGTTGACGAAAAAGATTATATTTTAAAACCGGAATCTAATGAAGAATACAGAGTGGACACTAAGACAGACGAACTGCAAGGTGTATATAATGTCAATACAGGTTATGCGGTATTTAAACAAATTGTAATTTTAAATCAGAATAAAGAATATGCAATTGTTGATAAGAATACAAGTTATGGAATATCGTTATATGACAGAATTGTATTAGACGGTTCATCCGTGAAAGAAAATGACATGATATAAAATGACATAATATAAAATGACATGATATAAAATATTTATTATATATTATTGGCGATTTAAGGAGATAATGGCGATATTGGGAGATAATGGCGATATAAGGA
>JAIKVT010000135.1 GCA_024685495.1 Lachnospiraceae bacterium | reverse complement strand
CTTGTAATTATATAAGGAGATATACAATTGAAATTAATAGCGGCAGTAGACAATAATTGGGGAATCGGCAAGAACAATAAATTGCTTATAAGCATACCCGATGACATGAAATTTTTCAGAGAGACAACTACAGGTAATGTCGTCGTCATGGGAAGAAAGACACTTGAGAGCTTTCCGAATAAGAGGCCACTTAAGGATAGAATTAATATAGTACTTACGAAAGATTTAAGTTATAAGGTCGAAGGTGCTACGGTCTGTCACAGTATTGAAGAGGTATTAGAAGAAATTAAGCAGTATGATTCTGATAATGTATATATTATCGGTGGCGGAAGCATCTATAATATGTTTGAGCCGTACTGCGATACAGCTCTTATTACAAGGATAGATTACGTCTACGATGCGGACACACATTTTCCAAATCTCGAGGACAAAGGATGGGTTATGGAAGATGAGTCCGAAGAACAGACTTATTTTGATGTTATTTATACATTTTGTAAATATACTAACGCTTCACATGCTGAAGCGAATTCATAAGAACAGATAGGTGAAAATTATGAGTATAACCGGAAGAAAATTATTTGTTAAAGCATTACTTGAGGAGAATGTAGATACGGTATTTGCATATCCCGGAGGAATGGTTACCGATATAATAGATGAATTATATAAGACACCTGAGATTAAGGTGGTTTTGCCAAGACATGAACAGGCGCTTGTGCATGAAGCGGAAGGCTATGCGAGAGCTACGGGTAAGACAGCAGTATGTCTTGTTACATCAGGTCCCGGAGCGACCAATACGATTACAGGTATTGCTGACGCATTTTACGACAGCATTCCTCTCGTTATATTTACAGGTCAGGTGTCGCAGAATCTTATAGGTAATGACGCATTTCAAGAGGTTGATATTGTCGGTATGACAAGATCTGTAGTAAAGTACGGTGTGACTGTAAGTGACAGGGAATTATTAGGACGACAAATGAAGATGGCCTTTCAGATAGCGCCCGCAGGAAAGCCGGGTCCGGTACTTATCGATATTCCTAAGGACATTCAGTTAGCATCAGGTTCGGGAGAATATCCTTCTTATGTAGATATTAGAGGATATAAGATTAATACAAGCGTTCATATAGGACAGCTTAAGAAAGCATATAAGCTTCTTAAGAATGCTAAGAGTCCGATAATCCTTGCCGGTGGCGGAGTTAATATCGCAAGGGCAGGCGATTCTTTACGGAAATTTGCTGAGCAGACAAATGTTCCCGTTGCAACTACAGTAATGGGTAAAGGAGCGATTGCTTACGACCACCCTTTATATATCGGTAATTGCGGTATGCACGGTAAGTACTCGGTTAATAAAGCAATCAGTGAATGTGATGTATTATTCTCAATTGGTACACGATTCAACGACCGTATAACCGGCGATTTGAACGAGTTTGCGCCTAAAGCATCAATTGTTCACATTGATATCGATACGGCATCTATTTCCAGAAATGTTGTTGTAGATGTTCCTGTTGTATGCGATGCCAATGCCGCTTTAGATAAACTGCTTGAGTGGGCGGAACCTAAAGATACGGAAGATTGGATTACGAAGATTGAAGCTTGGGATAAAGAGCATCCTCTCAGTATGAGATGCGATTTAGGACTTTGCCCGCAGTCAATAATGGAAGGAATCAATAAAGTATTTCCTAAGGGAATTGTTGTTACCGATGTTGGACAACATCAGATGTGGGCAAGCCAGTATATTACTCTTAACGAGGGTAAGAAGATGATTACATCGGGAGGCTTAGGTACAATGGGATTTGGATTCCCGGCGGCTATAGGAGCGAAAATCGGTGCGCCTAATCAGGATGTAGTATGTATAACCGGTGACGGTGGTATGCAGATGAATATGCAGGAGATGGCTACATCCATTATAGAGAAAGCCAATGTAACCGTATGTATTCTTAATAATCAGTATCTTGGAATGGTTAAGCAGTTCCAGCAGTTGTTCTACGGTAAGAGATACAAGATTACATGTCTTAGACGTAATGTAGATTGTCCCGATGATTGTAAAGGACCATCAGGCGCGTGTCCGCCGTATTTGCCTGATTTTGTAAAATGGGCGGAAAGTTACGGAGCCCTTGGACTTCGTGTAACGGAGCCGGGCCAGATTGAAGATGCGCTTAGAGAAGCTAAGGCAAATCAGACATCAACTGTTATAGAATTTCTTATATCAAGTGACGAGCTTGTTCTTCCTATGGTTAAGGGTGGAAATGCTATGTCAGAGATGATATTGAAATAAGAAGGCTAGGGAGAAATTATGAGAGATAGATGGATTTCATTATATGTAGAGAATCAGGTAGGTGTTCTTGCTAAAGTATCGGGACTCTTTTCGGGTAAAAATTATAACCTTCAGAGTCTTACGGTAGGAACGACAGAGCATGAAGACGTATCCCGTATGACAATATGCGTTACAAGTGATGATGTAACATTTGAACAAATAAAAAAACAGCTCAATCGTATGGTGGAAGTTATCAAAGTTGTCGATATAACAAGTGCACCACTTCATATGAAGGAGCTTCTATATGCGCGTATTAATGATATAGGACCTGATGAGATGAGTCAGGTATTTCAATTGGCGGAAGTTTTTAAGGTTAGGGTGTGTGATGCGGGAGAAGATTGCCTTATATTAGAATGCCTTCTTACGACAGAATCTAACGATGAACTTATTAAGCTGCTTAAGAAGAAGTTCAAAAAGGTTAGCATTGTAAGAGGCGGAGCGGTTGCTATGGAGTCAATCTCTATTAGCAAGAGATAAGGCAGTATTTATCATTAAGATAAGGTCTGTTTTTATTAGAGACAGATAAGAAAGTTTTTTATTAGCAAGAGATATAAAGTGTATGTCTTTTAGGAAGGGTTAGAAGAGGTAATTCCTATGAGAAAAAGAGTTTTTAGAATTATTACATCTCTTACGCTTGTTTTGTCATTAATAGTTGTCGGTTTCTCTTTTACGAGCAACGCTACATCTGTAAGTGAGCTTGAGCAAAAGAAGCAGCAGGCAATTAATGAGAAGAAGAATCTTGAACAACAGGCAAGCGATTTGCATGAAGATTATACTGATGTCAAAAGTCAATATGCTGCACTTAAGGCACAGGTAGATGAAGCAGATATTTCGCTTAGACAGGCAAGCGAAGAATTGACATATCTGAGTCAGCAATTGTCTGAAGCTAAGACAAATCAGACTGAAAGAGAAAATGTCATGAAGTTGCATATCAGGTATATGTATGAAAATGACATCATGAATATGATAGAGCTTCTTTTAGAAAGCGGATCTATTGCGGAATTCTTCGAAAGATATGAATATCTTAACATGATTGTAAAATACGATCGTGAACTGTTAGATGAATATAAGAAGACGCAGCAGGAGATTACTGCCAAGTCTGAAGAATTAACGGCTAAGAGAACTCAATTAGAGGCTCAGTCTAATGAATTAAATGCAAAAAAAGCACAGCTTAAGACTTTAGTAGATAATGCCGGTGCCGAGCTTAGTGAAAAGAATGCGGAAGTAAAAGATACGGAAGCCGAGATTAATGCTTATGATAAAAAGATTGCTGAGATGAAAGAATATGAGAAGCAGTTGGCTGCTCAGAATGCATCAAGTAATCTCGCATTGGCAAGAGAAATCGGTAATTTCCCTAATACTGAATATACGGGCGGAGCTTATGAAGGATATACGCAGGATGATTATTATCTTCTTGCCTGTATAATCGAAGCGGAAGCAGGCGGTGAGCCGTATGAAGGTAAGATTGCTGTTGGCTCTGTTGTTATGAATCGAGTATTCAGTTCGAGATTTCCTAATACCATACCGGGAGTTGTATATCAGAAGAATCAATTCGAGCCGGTAAGTTCAGGAAGACTTCAGCTTATAATGAGCAGAGGACCAAGCGCTGATTGTTACTCAGCTGCACAGGAAGTTCTTAACGGCGCCAGAAATACGAACAGATTATTCTTCTGGGCTTTGTGGTTAGCAGAGCAGCGTGGACTTGTGGGAACCGTAGACGGTGAGATTATAGGTTCGCAGTTCTTCTTCTAGAGAGTTAATGATAATAAAAAATCCTACATTTCGTTTCCGAAATGTAGGAATTTTTTTGCAGTAATTTAATTTTTACGCTGTTTTTGTTTTTACTACAAACTTGTTGAGCGGAATTGAGATAGCAGTTCCGACTACGAAGCATGCGATTGCTTCAACAAGTCCGTTGATACCAACGAATAACAATACGAATAATAATACGTTGCTTGCACCGAGATCTGATACAAATCCCTGGATATATTCGGTATTGTAGAAGCAGATGCAAAGTGTACTCATGAAGAACAATGTGTTAAGAAGTGGGCCTACAAGGCAGGCAATTGGTGTTGCCAATGATTTCATAGGCTTTGCTTTCTTAAGCGCTTTGTAGATTACACCTGTGAGCCATCCCATAAGCATTCTTGTTGGAACGCATACGATAAAGCATAAGAATGGGTTAATGGCAAGAAGCTGTGCTCCGAATGCGCTGAATCCAAAGCATTGGATAAAGCTTGAGAGGCCGAATACCGTTCCAAGTACAAGACCTGCAACAGGGCCTAATGTAACAGCTCCTACACATACCGGTACAACGATTAGAGTAATCTCTAATCCTAAAGTTTTGATGTAGCCGATTGGGGTAAAAGCCATGACAATAATAATTGCGATTAATACTGCTAACTCAACCATGTAAGTTACATTAATCTTTGAAGATTTCATAGTCTCTTCCTCCTTTGTTAAAAATATTTAATTGTATTGTATAAAATGGTATAATTAGCCTTGCAGTTGATCATCGGTTTTACGTAAGTAATAACCACAGTTCAATCTACGTGACTTACACCACGAAAAAGTATACACTTTTTATGGGGTAATTTCAAATGTTTTTGTATATTTGCAAGGATGTTGTTTTCGCACAATTGCAGGATTTTTTGAAAATGTATTTATATAAGCGGAGGATTTATTTATGCTTAAAGATTATGATACACTTTGGCTCGATGAAGAATTAAGAGAAGTAAAATACATAGATCAGACAAGACTTCCTAATGAGCTCGTTATAAAAAGTATCCAGAGTCTGGATGATATGTATAGAGCCATAGTTGATTTGGAAGTTAGGGGAGCACCGGCAATCGGTGTTTTTGCGGCACTTTCCATGTATGTTTTGTCCGTTAGAATCGGAGGAGAGACATTAGCGGATTTTGTCAGAGAGTACATCAGATGTTCCGATTACCTGCAGTCTGCAAGACCGACGGCAGTTAATTTGTCATGGGCAGTTCTAATTATGCGCAAGGAATTAGAACGATATACACTTCACAGATTTGACAGCTATCTGTTAGATTCAAGGCTTGAAGGCATTAAGCTTGATGATGAGCTAAGAGGCTATATCGGCAATGTTATGCACGCTAAGGCTTTAGAGATTTACGAAAATGATATTAACGTATGTAAATGTCTTGGGCAAAACGGACTTCAGGTTATCAAAAACGGTGACAGAATACTTACTCACTGTAATGCCGGAAGACTTGCAACCGTAAGATACGGAACGGCTACGGCACCCATTTATTTGGCTAATGAATCGGGCATGAATATAAGTGTATATTGCGATGAGACAAGACCTTTATTACAGGGAGCCAGGCTTACCGCGTATGAACTTAAGCAAAGCGGCATTAAGACGACACTTCTTTGTGATAACATGGCAGCATCTTTAATGAGCAGCGGTAAAATCGATAAGGTCTTAGTCGGTTGTGACAGAGTTGCCGCTAACGGTGATGTCGCTAATAAGATAGGAACGCTCTCGCTTGCCATTATGGCAAAACACTTCGGGATTCCGTTTTATGTATGCGCACCGACATCGTCGATTGATTTAAATGTGAAATCAGGCGATAAGATAATAATAGAAACCAGAAATCCTTCAGAAGTAACAACGAAATGGTACAAAAATCGTATGGCTCCTGAAGGAGTAGATGTCTTCAATCCCGCATTTGACATAACAAATAATGAACTTATAACAGCAATTATAACTGAGAGGGGAATTGCCTGTGGCGATTATACTAATACCCTTGCAAGTATGTTTGAATAATATATAATAAATGTTAATGCAATATTTAATGATAGGAGGAAATTAAAGTGGGCGAAGAAAGAGAAAATTGCAGTAGCGCATCAACTTGTGACAGAGAGAGTTGTGAAGGATGTCCATCTAAGGAAAAACCTGATTTTCGCGAGGAGATGAATGCTTTATCTAACATTCAACACGTAATCGGAGTTGTATCGGGTAAAGGTGGAGTAGGTAAGAGTTTTGTTACATCTTCTCTTGCAGCGGATTTACGCAAGAAAGGTTATAAAGTAGGTATATTAGATGCAGATATTACGGGACCGTCTATTCCTAAGATGTTTGGAGTTAAAGGCCCTGTTGAAGCAACAGAAGACGGAAGTTTTCCGGCTGAAGCTGAAGACGGAACGAAGATTATGTCTATTAATCTTATTCTTGATAATGAAGAGACACCTGTTGTATGGAGAGGACCTGTAATTGCCGGAGCTGTTAAGCAATTTTGGACAGATGTTATATGGGGAGATATAGATTATCTCTTAGTAGATATGCCTCCGGGAACAGGCGATGTGCCTTTGACGGTATTCCAATCACTTCCCGTAGACGGAATTGTAATCGTAACTTCTCCACAGGAATTGGTACAGATGATCGTTAAGAAGGCTTATAACATGGCAGGAATGATGGATATCCCTGTGCTTGGTGTAGTTGAGAATTACAGCTATGTAGAATGTCCTGATTGCGGCAAGAAGATTTCCGTTTTCGGTGAGAGTCATATAGACGAAGTTGCTAAAGAACTTGGGATAGAAGTTTTAGGTAAAATGCCACTTAACGCAGACTTTGCTTCTAAAGCAGATGCCGGCGAGGTTTATAAATTAGATTTTGATTACTTAGATAAGGGAGTCGAAGTAATAGGAAAACTATAATAGAATCGCAATATAGTAAATAATAAGAAATAATAAGAAATAATAAGAAATAATAAGAAATTATAAGAAACACTAAACTGAAGGCAATGAAGATGTTTCCTTCTTATAGGCGTCTAAGAATCTCTTGATTATCTCATCTTCTACATTATCCATTTGAGCAAGACTTTCTTTGAAAATCACTCCGCCTGCCATGGTGGGGTGACCGCCTCCGTTGCCGATTCCGCTAAGAGCATCGTGAACGAGATTGCCCGCAGAAACGCCTTTTTCTTCACATCTTACGGAGAGTTTCATTACATCGTCTAATTTAGAATATACAATAGAAATCTTAACTTCCTCCGTAGATAAGAGGAAATCAGAGATAATAGCAATTAAAGTTGAAGGACATTGGAAAGGAATATAAGAAAATCCAAAGTGTCCTTTTGTTGTAATATTGTTAATTGCAGCTTTAAAAGCTTCAAAATCACTTAATTCAAGCTGATTATGGTTAATATAAGTTACTTTTTCATAATCACAGAATTCAAATACTTCATTGAACATTTCTATATCAAAACCTGTACATCCCCTGTTGAAGTCATTTGTATCCATTTTAAGACCGTAGCACAAAGCAGAAGCCACATTTTGATTCATGGTGATATTGGCTTCTTTATAGTACGAAATTATTATACTTGAGCATGCGCCAACATGTCTGATGTCGCTCCATATATATGTAGCATCAGAAAATGTAGGATGATGATCGATACAATATACGTCTTCGCCGGGTGTAAATACGAGATTTGAGTTGTTGAGCTGTGAATCAACAAGGATATTTACAGCGTCTAAAAACTCTTCAGTATGGTCTGTTCTGGGATCGCCCGTGATATCAAAGGCTTTAAGCATTGAAAGAAGACTTGACCTCTCAATTACGCCGCCGTAGCATATTGTTGATTCAATACCATAGTAACGTAACAGTTCCTGCAGTCCGTATGCACTTGCAAATGCATCAGGATCGGGGAAGTCATGTGTGTGAATAAATACTTTTTTAGTTTTAAAATGTTCTAAGTGCTTTTTCGTAAACATAAAACAATAATACCACAAAAATTCATCACTGAAAACCGTTAATAAAAAATCGATTAAAACCTTTATTAAAAAGACTATCTGTGCTATAATGCCATTTGTTGTAAAAGATAAAGGAGGCATATTATGAAGCATATTAAGACACTTAACACTAAGAAGCTTTCTAATACTGTTAAGAAGGGCGGATGTGGTGAATGCCAGACTTCTTGCCAATCAGCATGTAAGACAAGCTGTACAGTAGGTAATCAAAGCTGCGAGAATAAGAGCAAATAATTCTCGAAGTGCGATAATTACAAGGTTTATATAATGTAACAATTTGACCGGGGTTTAATGCTAAGGATAAGTGCATTAATACGCGGTCGGTTTTTGTGCTCCATTATAAATTTTGAAATCTTGTATTAGGAACGGAATATGATACATCAATATAAGAAAAATGGATATAATATTGTACTTGACGTTAATTCCGGTGCAGTTCATGTAGTTGATGATCTTTCATATGATTTAATTGAAGAATGTGACAATAGGTTGAAAGCAATTAGTAAAGAGCCTTCAACTGACGTCAAAGGAATTAGTAATCCTTTCTGGTCACTTATTAATAAGGAAGAGATTGTAGAAAGCTTTTGTAAAAGTGATAAATATTCCGGTACGGATAAGAGCGAAATTCAAGAAGCATTAGATGAGATAGATGAACTTGTTAACGATGAAGAGCTCTTTACTGTAGACAGATATGAGAATCATATAGAGGCTTATAAGGATCGTGAAAATGTTGTTAAGGCACTTTGCCTTCATATTGCACACGATTGTAACTTAGCTTGCAGATATTGTTTTGCCGGTAAAGGCGAGTATCAGGGCGAGAAAGAACTTATGAGCTTTGAGGTCGGAAAGAAAGCTATAGATTTTCTTGTAGCTAACTCAGGTGTAAGACGAAATCTTGAGGTAGACTTTTTCGGTGGCGAGCCTTTAATGAATTTTGAAGTCGTTAAAGAGCTTGTCTCATATGCAAGAAGCATAGAGGAAGCTAACAATAAGCACTTTAGATTTACACTCACGACTAACGGTGTACTTCTGAGTGATGAAATCATGGAATATCTCAATGACAATATGGACAATGTGGTTCTTTCAATTGACGGAAGGCCTGATGTTCATAATAGAATGAGACCTTTCCCTAACGGTTCTTCAAGTTATGACTTAATAATAGATAAATTCGTTAAGTTTGCTAAGTTAAGGGGACAGGAAAAATATTACGTCAGAGGCACATTTACACATAATAATTTAGACTTTTCGAAAGATGTCTTGCATCTTGCCGATTTAGGCTTTAAGCAGGTTTCGGTTGAGCCGGTAGTAGCAGAGCCGAGCGAAGATTATGCTTTAAGGGAAGAGGATTTACCTATTCTTTATAAGGAATATGAGAGCCTTGCTAAAGAGATGGTAAGAAGATGTGGGACAGATGAAGATTTTAATTTCTTCCACTTTATGATTGATTTAGAAGGTGGGCCCTGTGTATATAAGAGACTTTCGGGTTGTGGCTCAGGTACCGAATATCTCGCTGTGACGCCTCACGGTGATTTGTATCCTTGTCATCAATTTGTAGGCAATGAAGATTTCCTTATGGGAAATGTGGATGCAGGTATTACAAAGACCGAAATAAGAGACAAGTTTAAATCATGCAATGTATATGCTAAGAAAGAGTGTAAAGATTGCTTTGCTAAGTTTTATTGCAGTGGCGGTTGTGCAGCCAATTCATATAACTATGCAGGAGATATATTAGGATCCTATGAGATAGGATGTAAGCTCCAGAAAGAAAGAATTGAAGATGCAATCATGATTCAAGCCGCAACACAGTAAATTATAGATAAAAAGACCATTTATAATATTTTTAAGGAGAGAGAAGAGATGAAGAATTTGAAAAAAGGACAAGCTGTTGCTTGGCTTATTGCTTTTGTGGTTCTGACAGCTTTATTAATATATGAAGCTTCCATAATTATTTCTTCCACAGGCAAAGGTGCTGAACAAAACATTAAGCTTGGACTTGATCTGGCCGGTGGTGTCAGTATCATGTATGAAGTTGAAGGTGACACACCTACAGAGGAGCAGATGAAAGATACTATCTATAAGCTCCAACAACGTATTGAAAACGACCTTGGTTCTTCTCAGACAACAGAAGCAAGTGTATACCAGGTTGGTGACAGACGTATAGCTGTAGAAATTCCCGGTGTAACAGATGCCAATGCTATATTAGAAGAGCTTGGAACTCCGGGTGATTTGTATTTTATTACACAGACTAAT
>JAIKVT010000160.1 GCA_024685495.1 Lachnospiraceae bacterium | reverse complement strand
TTCGCCGTTCTCATCAACGCTTTCAGCCATCTCCTTCGAGAGTTCATAATACTCTACCACCTGCGGATGTCCGTTAAATGAGCATAGAATTCCCATCTTCTCATAGGCATCGACTTTGCTTACAACTTTACTTCCCGAATCAGTGTTGCTAAGAAGTGTAGCGCCAAAGAAAGACGGATCTCCGATTCTCTGTAAGACATTATCAACCGCAAAGACATTGAGCCACTCAACGCCTCTCTTATTAATGTCTTCTAAAAGTCCCGCTTTAACCATAGATGAGAACCAACCACCGTTACCGTTAGGTGAGGTTGCAAGACTTCCCGGCTCTTCTAATAACAATTTGCCGCTATAATCAACTGCAGGAGCCATCTCCTGTATGAAGAAATTGACATACTCACTCGGATAACCGAAGTAATCCTTCTCTTCGAAAAATCTTATGGTCTCATCGTTATTTTTCTCAGATGTCATTATATATAAAGGAATAAAGCTTCCTGCCTTATCCGTAACCTCTAACAGATTATTGATCAGACAATTAAATATGCATAAATCCTTATTAATTCCCACGTTAAGCTCACCCTTAGGCTTATCAAGGCCAAGACGCGTACCCATACCGCCTGCAAGCAATACAGCGCCTAATTTGCCGGCTCTAATGCCTTTAATACCTTCTTCGGTAAACTCTTCTCTTCTATTATTAATCTCAGATATATCAACAGCTCCAAGCGGCTCGATATCGCCTTCCTCGGCTTCCTTCTCTTTGCCGACAAGAGCTAACATATCCCAGTCAATGGCCTCGATTTGCTTTAGTAAATGCTCCTGCTTCTCGTTTGGCAATTCATCAAAGCCACGCATAATGTGTGATTGTTCTTTTTCTTCAAGTAACTTAATTGCTTCTTCTTTGTTCATAATAATTCCCCTGTAATAAATCTGTAACTGCAAAGCCATAATTATAGCCACAACTATAATTCACAGCTTTAAAGATAACACCGTAAAAGCCCAATATATTATCGATAATTTTAGCATATTTGTATATTAAAGTCCACTAATGCACATCATATTGTGGAATAGCGACAAAAATGTCGCTATTCCACATATATGTGAGCTGCGCACAAAAGGTCGAAGCCACGCAAAAACCCCTTCCTCGCGGCCTCGCGAGGAAGGGGTTAATAATTCTACTGCGTAATCAATAATTACTTAGATTATTTCTTCTTAACTGTAATCTTCTCAAGATGCCAGATATCTCTAACATACTCTTCGATAGTACGGTCAGATGAGAATTTGCCGACATTAGCAACATTAAGAATTGCTTTTCTTGCCCAGTTCTCTTCATCTCTGTAACCTTCTTCTACCTTAGATTGTGCTTCAGCATAAGATCTGAAATCAGCAAGTACGAAATATGTATCAGCAAACTGAGTACTTTCCGTATTAAGAAGAGAATTGTATAAAGGTCTGAATAACTCAGGATCTGTAGGGCTGTAGAAGCCGTTGATTAACTGAGTAAGTACCTTACGAATCTCCTGGTCTGAATTGAACAGATCCATAGGATTGTAATCTCTGTTAGCCTCGTGAGCGATTACTTCATCAGCACTCATACCGAAGATATAAGCATTTTCCTTGCCCATCTCTTCTACCATCTCAACGTTAGCACCGTCCATTGTACCGATTGTAACAGCACCGTTAAGCATGAACTTCATATTACTTGTTCCTGACGCTTCCTTAGATGCTGTTGAAATCTGCTCAGATACATCTGCTGCCGCGAAAATCCACTCAGCATTAGATACTCTGTAATCCTCGATGAATACAATCTTAATCTTACCGTTGATTGACTCATCGTTATTGATTACTTCTGCTACGTTATTGATAAGTTTAATAGTTAACTTAGCAATTCTGTATCCTGCTGCAGCCTTAGCACCGAAGATAAATGTTCTTGGATAGAATTCCATCTCAGGATGCTCTTTAAGCTGATTGTAAAGATACATGATATGAAGTATATTCATAAGCTGTCTCTTATACTCGTGAAGTCTCTTAACCTGTACGTCGAAGATAGATCTTGGATCTACGTCGATGTCATTGTGCTCCTTGATGTATTTAACAAGACGAAGCTTATTCTGATATTTGATATTCATAAATTCCTGCTGGAATCTTCTGTCATCAGCAAACACTTCTAACTTCTTCATCTCTGACAAATCAGTAATCCAACCGTCTCCGATTCTCTCTGTAACCCAATCAGCAAGAAGCTGGTTACCATGAAGTAAGAAACGACGCTGTGTGATACCGTTAGTCTTATTGTTGAATTTCTCAGGATACATATCGTAGAAATCCTTGAGCGATTCTTTCTTAAGAATCTCTGTATGAAGTGCAGCAACACCATTAACTGAGTGACCTGCTGCAATAGCAAGGTGAGCCATCTTAACCTGGCCGTCCTGTACGATTGCCATTCTTGCAACCTTATCTTCATCATCAGGGAATTTATTCTCAATAGCCATAACAAATCTTCTGTTGATCTCTTCAACTATCTGATAGATTCTCGGAAGAAGTCTTGAGAATAACTCGATAGGCCATTTCTCTAAAGCTTCCGCCATGATTGTATGGTTAGTGTAAGCACAAGTCTTAGTAACGATTTCCCATGCTTCATCCCACTCTAAGTTCTTCTCATCCATAAGGATTCTCATAAGCTCTGCAACTGCAAGAGTAGGGTGTGTATCGTTCATCTGAATAGCAACTTTCTCATACATCTTATGAATATCATCGTGATTTCTAAGATAACGATCTACTGCTCTTTGTAATGAAGCAGATACGAAGAAATATTGCTGCTTTAATCTTAACTCTTTACCTGAGAGATGGTCATCACAAGGATAAAGTACTTCAACAAGGTTACGAGCGAGGTTCATATCCTCAACTGCTTGATTGTAATCACCCTTATCGAAAGAATCCAATCTGAATTCCTGCTTAGGCTGAGCATCCCAAATCATAAGTGTATTAACCATATTGTTATTATAACCAACAATAGGCATATCATATGCAACAGCCATTACAGAACTGTAACCGTCCTGGATAAACTCTGTACTTCCGTCTTCCTTCTGCTCTGTACGGATATATCCGCCGAATTTTACTTCGTATTTATACTCAGGTCTCTTAAGCTCGAAAGGATATCCGTTCTCAAGCCATGTATCAGGTACTTCCTTCTGATATCCGTCGCGAATCTCCTGCTTAAACATACCGTAACGATAACGAATACCACATCCGTATGCTGCATAATTAAGTGTTGCAAGCGAATCTAAGAAACAAGCTGCAAGACGGCCTAAACCACCATTTCCTAAAGCAGGATCCGGCTCTTCGTCTTCGATAGCATTGATATCAAAGCCCATCTCCTTTAATGCATCACTAATCTTATTGTATGTTCCTAAGTTGATTAAGTTATTTCCTAAAGCTCTACCCATCAAGAACTCCATAGACATGTAATATACAATCTTAGGATCCTGTTCGTTTATAGATTTCTCTGTTGCAAGCCAGTTAGTGATAACTTCATCTTTAACAGCGAGCGCTACAGCCTGATACACTTCCTGTGTATTGGCATCCTCGAATTCCTTTCTGTAGAGTCTTCTTACATTCTCTTTGACGTCTCTTTTAAAAGCCTTTTTATCAAACGACTTTTCTAACATATGGCATCCTCCTTTTACTTCTCTACACGTTTAACAAAGAGTTCAACATCCTCCTTGTTAACACTCCATTTTTTATTATATCCGTCATTGCTGCCCTCTGTCAACGAATTTGCAAGTACTTCTGATTTAATCGTGTCAGAGTTATTTTCAAAAATGCTGTTAATTCGCTCGGTTCCCGTATATGCCACTTCAATATGGTCCATAACTTCGAAACCTGCTTCCTTACGCATTGTCTGAATCTTACTGATAAGCTCTCTTACGAAGCCCTCTTCGATAAGCTCTTCGTCGAGGTTCGTATCTAATACGACTGTTATATCATTATCACCTTCGCTTACGAAGCCTTCCATTTCACTCATTGTAATAAGTAAATCTTCTTCAGATAACTTAATGCTTACATCTATCTCAGGCATCTCAAGATGTCCTTTACTCTTAAGTGCCTCATAAGCCTTGTTACCGTCGAGCTTAGATAAAGCTTCCTGTATGCCCTTTAGGAACTTGCCGTATTTCGGGCCGACAGTTCTAAGCTGCGGCTTGAAGGTGTATGTTGTGAATGCAGATACATCATCTGTAAAATGTGCTTTCTTAACGTTAAGCTCATCCTCGATAATATCAACGAAATAATCCGGAAGGTCACTGTCACATTTTACAAACATCTGACCTACAGGCTGTCTGTTCTTGATGTTCGCAGTATTACGACAAGCTCTTCCGTATACAACAATCTTAAGAGCAAGCTGCATGTTAGTCTCTAGCTCTTCATCAATCCAAGCTTCGTTAACCGTAGGATAATCGCATAAGTGAATTGACTCAGGAGCACTCTCATCAACCGACTTAACAAGATTGAGATAAATCTCTTCTGTCATAAACGGAATCATCGGTGCTGCTGCTTTACATATCTCAACTAAAGCAGTGTAAAGCGTCATATACGCATTTATCTTATCCTGTTCCATACCCTTTGCCCAGAATCTCTCACGCGAGCGACGAACATACCAGTTCGACATATCATCAACGAAAGCCTCTAAGCATCTTGCAGCTTCAGGAATTCTATATCCGCCCAAATCAGCATCTACTTCTTTGATAGTAGAGTTGAGACGGGAAAGCAACCATTTATCCATTACGCTAAGCTCATCATACTTAAGCTCGTACTTCGAAGCGTCAAAGTTATCGATGTTAGCATAGAGAACGAAGAACGCATAAGTGTTCCAAAGTGTTCCCATGAATTTTCTCTGGCCTTCCTGCACTGCCTTGCCATGGAATCTGTTAGGAAGCCATGGTGCAGAGTTGACATAGAAGTACCATCTTATGGCATCTGCTCCGTATTTCTCGAGTGCGTCGAAAGGATCAACAGCGTTGCCCTTTGACTTAGACATCTTCTGTCCTTTTTCATCCTGAACATGTCCTAACACAATAACATTTTCATAAGGAGCCTTGTTAAATAACAATGTAGACTCGGCCATCAGAGAATAGAACCAACCACGAGTCTGATCCACAGCTTCTGAAATAAACTGTGCCGGGAACTGCTGCTCGAATAAATCCTTATTCTCGAACGGATAATGATGCTGCGCAAACGGCATTGCACCTGAATCGAACCAGCAGTCGATAACTTCAGGAACACGATGCATTATCTTGCCACAGTCGGGACATGTAAATGTTATTTCATCAATGTATGGTCTGTGAAGCTCAACATTCTTATCATCCGGATTGCCGCTTAACTTAGCAAGCTCTTCGCGAGAGCCGACAGCTTCCTGATGACCACAGCCTTCACATTCCCAGATATTTAGAGGAGTACCCCAATATCTGTTACGGGAAATTCCCCAGTCTTGAATATTCTCAAGCCAATCGCCGAATCTTCCTTTACCGATAGATTCAGGAATCCAATTGACCGTATTATTATTGGCAATTAAATCATCCTTAACCTCTGTCATCTTGATAAACCAAGACTCGCGAGCGTAGTAGAGAAGCGGTGTGTCGCATCTCCAACAATGAGGATAATCATGCTCGAACTTAGGTGCATCGAATAAGAGCTTTCTTGAAGATAAGTCTTTAATTACTTCAGGATCGCAGCTAATAGCACCGTTTTTCATCTCTTCTTCTGTAGGCTTAGCTCTCATTCCGCCAAACGGTGATTCATCGAGCATTACACCCTTCTCATCTACCATCTGAACGAGAGGAAGATCGTACTTTCTTCCTACCTTGGCATCGTCTTCACCAAACGCCGGAGCGATATGAACGATACCGGTACCATCTGACATGGTTACGTAATCATCACATACTACGTAAAATCCTTCTTTATGTTGAGCGTCTGCTACTTTCTTGGCACAATCGTAAAGTGGAACGAACTTTCTTCTCTCCAAATCAGTACCTTTGAAAGTCTCAAGCACTTCGTAAGCATCGCCCTTATCATCTTCTTCGAGAAGCTGACCTAATACCTTATCAGCCAAAGCCTCGGCAATATAATATGTATAGCCGTCAACCGCTTTAACCTTGATATAAGTCTCTTCGGGGTTAACGCATAAAGCCACATTACTTGGAAGTGTCCAAGGAGTTGTCGTCCAAGCTAAGAAATATGCATCTTCATCCGCACATTTAAAACGAACAACAGCCGACCTCTCCTTAACAGTCTTATAGCCTTGTGCTACTTCCTGCGCTGACAAAGGTGTCCCACATCTTGGACAGTAAGGTACAATCTTAAATCCTTTATATAATAATTTCTTATCCCAGATTTCCTTGAGCGCCCACCACTCTGACTCGATAAAGTCGTCGTGATATGTAACGTAAGGATTGTCCATATCAGCCCAGAAACCTACGGTGCCCGAGAAGTCCTCCCACATACCTTTGTATTTCCAAACCGACTCTTTACATTTATCAATAAAAGGCTCTATACCATATTCTTCTATCTGATCCTTGCCGTTGATTCCGATTAACTTCTCAACCTCTAATTCAACAGGAAGACCATGTGTGTCCCATCCTGCTTTACGAGGAACGTACTTACCCTTCATCGTCTGATATCTCGGAATCATATCCTTAATAACACGTGTAAGCACGTGGCCTATATGAGGCTTTCCGTTAGCTGTTGGCGGTCCGTCATAAAAAGTATATGTCTCGCCGTCTTTTCTGGAATCCATACTCTTCTGAAATATGTCATTCTCTTTCCAGAACTCTTCTACCTGCTTCTCACGATCTACAAAGTTAAGATCAGTTGAAACCTTATTATACATCCTATGTCTCCTTCCATAAGAACCTTAGGTCCTTAATTTATATCAAGGGGCTTTACCCCTAATCTACATCTCGTCATGTATATATGTAAAATGTTACTTCAATAATAAAGTATTATGCCATCATCAAATATCCTGCGTTGCTACACCTGTAAAGAAGTAATAGCTCCCATGCTTGACATTAGCATATCGACGAATGCCTGATTGCTCATTATAATATTCATGCATACAACAAGAAGTATTATAGAACAAACGCTACAAATTATTCCCGCAATTGCAAGGCCTTTAGCAACTCCGCGTCTTAATTGAATAAAGCCAAATGCGAAGCTGAAAATCGAAGTAAATATATTAATAAAGCTGCAGAAAAATGTAAGCGATATAACTCCGCATATCAAAGATGCAACGCCAAAGCCTTTGCCCTTAGTATCGAGCCTGTCAGTACTTAGTGCAATGCTGTTAGTCTCCTGCTTACTCTGTTCAATTGTCTTATCGAGTGACTCTGTAAGATTCTCGGCTCTTTTTTCTAACTTCTCCTGAAAGCTTAACTTGTCTGATAAACCTTGAGACATCTCGTCAGATGCTTCTTTATTAGAAGACTCGTTAGCTGCAATATCAATCGTATTCTCATCAGCGACAAGATTAATAGTGCTTTCATCTACAATCGCACCGGTCACCTTCTCATCGAAGTATTTGCCCTTAGGTGCAACGCCACCGGCCGTACTTATATCTTCTTTGTCCTCATCGACAAACATATAACTATTATCTTCAGACATATTTTATACCCTTACTATTCGACAGAATAAACTATAACTTGTATAAAAACACAAAAATCCACCTTAGATATAGTACCACAAATACGAAAAATAGCAACAAAAAAGCAAAAAGTCTTAGCACCAAATGCCTCTAAATGTGATATTTTGGGCAAATGGTGCTAAGACTCGTATAAAGAAACGCTATATTTTATAAAATTGTTATAGCATTCTCGTATTTATAAAGGTTTGCTATAGCTTTGTGCTATGAACTAATATACATTCTAGTTAAAGCCTTCTCTTGCTTTATATGATGTATGAAGCAGTTCATGTGCTTTATGAGAATTAGGCTCCTCAAGGAATTTATCATATAATTCCTTAATCTGAGGATTGTTGTGAGATTGACGAAGTGAGTTTCTCTCATCCTCTGAGTAAAGAGCCTGTGCTCTCTTCTCTCTGTAGGTATCAACGATATCATTGTCTTCGTTAGGATAGAAGCATCTTCTGACAACGGGTTGACCACCACCGTTAACGCATCCGCCGGGACATCCCATAATCTCGATGAAGTGATATTTACTCTTGCCTTCTCTAACTTCATCCATAAGAACCTTGGCATTCTTCATTCCGTGAGCAACCGCTACGTTAACTACTTTGCCATCGATATCGATTGAAGCTTCTTTAATTCCGTCGAATCCTCTTACAGCCTCAAATGTAATTGCTTCGTGCTCTTTTCCTGTAAGAACATAATATACAGTACGAAGTGCAGCCTCCATAACACCGCCTGTAACACCGAATATAACTCCGGCACCGGTGTAATCTCCCATAATATCTGAGTCGTATTCTTCGTCAGGTAACTGTGTAAATAAGATACCTGCTCTCTTAATCATTCTAGCAAGCTCTCTTGTTGTAAGAACCGCATCTACATCCTGAAGTCCGTTAGTCTTAAGCTGTTCTCTTTCCTTCTCAAACTTCTTAGCTGTACAAGGCATAATAGAAACAACGAATATATCTTTAGGATCGATGCCTTTCTCCTGAGCATAGTAAGACTTAAGGATTGCACCCTGCATCTCATGAGGAGACTTACAGCTTGATAAGTGATCTAACAAATCTCCGTAGTGATACTCAGCGTAGTTAATCCATCCGGGTGAGCAGCTTGTCACCATAGGAAGAGTTCCGTCATACTTAAGTCTTCCAAGAAGCTCTGTTCCTTCTTCCATAATAGTAAGGTCAGCTCCGAAGTCTGTATCGTATACTTTATCAAATCCCAATCTCTTAAGGGCTGCTACCATCTTACCTGTAACGGCTGTTCCAACCTTCATGCCAAACTCTTCACCAAGAGCCGCTCTGACAGC
>JAIKVT010000193.1 GCA_024685495.1 Lachnospiraceae bacterium | reverse complement strand
CTAAAAAACAGTAGTGCTTCTATAATGCCGACAGGAACAGTGTTGTTTAGCTCTCGTGCACCAATCGGGTATATTGCTATCGCCGATGGTGAGGTAACAACCAATCAAGGGTTTAAATCTGTTGTGCCTAATAGCAATGTTGGTACTGCCTTTGTTTATTATTTCTTGAAGAATGCCTTACCTACTATAGAAAACATGGCTTCAGGTTCGACCTTCAAAGAAATATCCGGCAGTGCAATGCGTACAGTTCCGGCTATTATTCCTGATGATGAGAATCTTCAGAAATTCACCAATTTCTGTGAACCCTTATTTCAGCAACAGCGGACTTTAGAAGCAGAGAATCGTTTCCTGACATCGTTACGAGACACATTGCTACCCAAACTGATGTCCGGCGAGTTGGATTTATCTGATATAGCCATTTAAGCCGCTAAATTATCGTTTACCATAATAAATAGGGAGATTTATGATTTATGGGAAAAATAATAGTCAACGAAACTGAAATTAGTATTAGTCGTATTAATGACGAAGATTACATTTGTCTTACTGATATGTTGAAAGCCAAGGATGGAGATTTCTTCATTACAGATTGGTTGCGTAATCGTAATACTCTTGAATATATAGGTATATGGGAGAAAGTTTATAATCCTAATTTTAATTATGGCGAATTCGCCATAATTAAAAGTCAGTCTGGTCTTAATAGTTTCAAGATAAGTGTGAAGGAGTTTGTTGCTAAAACAAATGCAATAAGTATTCAAGCAAAAGCTGGTCGATATGGTGGGACATATGCTCATAAGGATATCGCTTTTGAGTTTGCAATGTGGATAAGTCCGGAATTTAAAATATATATTGTGAAAGAGTTTCAAAGACTTAAGGAAGAAGAACAAAAACAATTAGGGTGGAATGCGAAAAGAGAATTATCTAAGATTAACTATCGTATTCACACTGATGCAATAAAACAAAATCTTATCCCTGCGGAAATAACTGAACAGCAAAAATCTTTTATTTATGCTGATGAGGCAGATATGTTAAATGTTGCAATGTTTGGAATGACTGCTAAGCAATGGAGAGAAAACAACCCTGACAAAAAGGGAAACATGCGTGATTATGCAACAATTAATCAGCTAATTTGTTTATCAAATATGGAAAATTTAAACTCTGTATTTATAAATGATGGCATGGAGCAGTCGAAGAGACTGGAAAAGTTGAATCGTATAGCCATTCAGCAAATGTCAGTGCTAGAAGATATAGAGGATAGAGAGATATTAGTTGATAAAAAAGATTAAATAAAACTCTCATAGGCGGCGGGAGTAAATATACGGAACTGCCGCCCGTATCGTTCTTACATATATAAGGAGTAACGATATGAGAGACGTATTAATTAATGAAGTGGTTCAGAGAATGATGCCATGCCTTGAGAATAAGCAATTGGTAAGTCTGCAAAATATCTTGAACCAAGTGATTGAAAAATATGATGTAGAACTTATTAAAGATTGTGATTTTGAAAATGATGGTCATGAATTGATAGAAAAGTTTATTTCAGCAAAAAGAGTTGAGGGTTGTTCTGAAAAGACACTAAAATATTATTTGGCAACAATTGAAACTATGGCCTATAGCTTGAAGAAAGATGTAAGGATTATTCAAACAGAAGATTTGAGAAATTATCTTACAGACTATCAGATGCAAAAGGGTTCGAGTAAGGTGACTATTGATAATATCCGAAGAATATTATCAAGCTTTTTTTCATGGCTGGAGGATGAAGATTATATTATTAAAAGTCCTGTTAGACGTATTCATAAAGTTAGAACCGTAAGTAATATTAAGGAAACTTATACAGATGAAGAACTAGAACGGATGAGAGATAATTGTGAAGAGTTAAGGGATTTAGCGATTGTAGATATGCTTGCTTCGACAGGTATGCGTATAGGAGAAATGGTTCTGTTAAATCGAAGTGACATAAATTTCAATGAGCGTGAGTGTATTGTTTTTGGAAAGGGTAGTAAAGAAAGAATAGTCTATTTTGATGCAAGAACAAAATTGCATTTACAAGAATATTTGAAAAGCAGAGTAGATGATGAGCCAGCATTGTTTGTAACATTAAGAGAACCATATAAACGGATTCAGATTGGTGGAATTGAGAACAGGCTACGCAAGCTCGGAAAGGATTTACAGATAGGCCGGGTTCATCCACATAAATTTAGAAGAACATTGGCGACAATGGCGATAGATAAAGGGATGCCTATAGAACAATTACAAAAATTGCTAGGGCATCAGAGAATAGATACAACGTTACAATATGCAATGGTTAAGCAGAGTAATGTCAAAATTGCTCATAAAAAATATATTGGATAGGAAGTGATTCAAATATGAGAGAATTTAATAAAGTTAAACTAGGTGATATTTGCAATATTTCATCAAGCAAGCGTATTTTCGCAAAAGAATATCAAAAATCAGGGATACCGTTTTATCGTGGTAAAGAAATTATAGAAAAGCATAATGGTAATCAGGTTTCGACAGAATTATTCATATCAATAGATAGATATAATGAAATAAAAAGAAAGTTTGATGTACCCAAAATAGGAGATGTTTTATTAACATCAGTTGGGACATTAGGGGTTCCATGGTTTGTCGATGAAGATGATTTTTATTTTAAAGATGGAAATCTTACATGGTTACGAGCTAATGACAGTGTTATGCCGAAGTATTTGTATCTGTGGTTAAATTGTATGGAAGCAAAAAATCAAATAGATATGATGTGTATAGGTTCAACACAGAAGGCGTTAACAATAGATACTTTGAATAAATTTGAGGTTTTTTTGCCTACACTAGATGTGCAGAAGAAAATTTGTACTATTATTTATCCGATAATGGAGAAAATAAAAATTAATCGTTG
>JAIKVT010000112.1 GCA_024685495.1 Lachnospiraceae bacterium | reverse complement strand
ACGTCGTTAATTCTGTCATAATGACCTTTGGCATATTCACAATGCGATGCATCACATACTCTTTCTTCGAGTGGGCATATCTTATCTCTGGCAGTTATCTCTAGCATCTTAAAACGATTGCCCTTTTCTCTAAGAAGGTTAAATGTATCCTTCGCCACCTTTTTTGTAATTGTTTTAGCTGTAAGGTAGAATATTTTAGATAACCCAAAATCATTCATAGCTTTAAGTGACGGATAAATCATACTGATAGTCTTACCCACACCTGTCGGAGCCTGCACAAATAATAATTCATTATCTTTAATTGCATTATATACATGTCCCATAATAGGCTTTTGTCCCTCTCTGTGTTCAAAAGGGAATACCATATTACTTATTGATTCACGTCTTGTGATACTCCATTTATATATGTAATCGCTAAACGGCTTATATCTGTCAATCAGGTCTAAGAAAAACTCTTCTAAATCTTCATACGTATAATAATTAACAAATCTCTTAATCTCTCGTGACTTTAAGTTACCGTATGTAATCTGAATATCCATACCCGGTAAATTATTTATATACGCGCAAAAAAAGCCGTAGCACATAGCTTGAGCCTCATGCACTACAGCTGCTTTATCTACTCTTTCTAAATCTTTATGTGTTCCTTTAATCTCATCAATAAGAACGGGTATATCATCCTGATTATGTAAAATCCCATCAGCTCTGCCATCAATTACAAGTTCATAATTGTCAAATGATACAATATGACTAAGAGGCACTTCTTCATGATAATCACTTGGCATATTTTTTTGGATAAATCGATGTAATTTAATACCCTCCTGCATAGACTTTAAAGAATCCGTAGCTTCTTCAGATTCTTCAATATCTCCGCTTCTTAGAATAAATTCAACAAGATTTCGAACAGAAATATGTAATTGTGTTATCTCATAATTTTCTATAGGTTCATCCACATTTACACCATATCAATATATCCGATTAACAAATTATTCCTCTGACTTATTATCATCTTCCGGTATAGGACCTAATTCCAACCCTGTATCAAAAGGTGACGGACCACTTTCTTGTGCCTTTGCTTCATTTGAAGATTCGTCGTCACCGGATTGTTGGTCTCCCATAACCGTAATATCTTTAATATTGACATCTCTTCCCTTCAAGAGATATGTATTAGAACTTCCGCAATGTGGGCAAATCTTAGCATACTTCATGGTAGGATATTCCTGTCTGCAATCCTCACAGAAGGTAATAGCTTCCATCGTCTCAATATTGAGCTTAGCGCCTTCCATTACGGGCTCTTTCTTACATGCCCAATCCCAGCAATCTGTAAGATATTCCGGAATAACACCTGACACTTCTCCAAGTTCAATTGTAACTTCAGCCACTTTAGCCACATTGTTTTGTGCCGCAACTTCTTTTACATCTCGTATTATATAAAATACTACACCTAATTCATGCATAATAAACCTCAAACATTTTAAAAATTTAAATAAACAAGAAACTACAGGCGAATAAATCGCCTGTAGAATAATTCATATAATTACAACTGCCGATTAATTATTAATATTTACGGAAATAATGCTCAGCCGGTACAAAGTAGTGATCTTCAAGATCTTCTTTACAAATCATAGCTGCTTCATCACTTGTACCAACAATCTTACCTGCTCTCTTGAGCTCGTAAGGAATCATCTTCTTAAACTTATCTTCTGCAACAACCATGTTAGATGCATCAGGAAGTACACGATGAAGATGAATTGCATCAAATTCACACTTGGTTGTACATACACCACATCCGATACACTTATTAGTATCAACGACATTACGTCCACACTTAAGACAACGATTTGTCTCTGTCTTAACCTGCTCTTCTGTAAGTGTAAGATAATTCTCTTCAAATGACATAGGGTCGAGATCCTTATTAAGAGCATTATCCTGTCTCATTGCATTATCATAGCCTTCTACTAAGATATCATCTTTGTTAAGCTCGATAAATTCATTCCTATTACGTCCGATAGTCATTGATCCGTTATGTACATATCTGTGAAGTGACTCTGAAGCAAACTGTCCGGCTGCAATAGCGTCGATTGCAAACTTAGGACCTGTCATTACATCACCACCGATGAATAAATCAGGAGCACCCTTAACCTGATATGTTAATCCGTCTGCCATAAGTGCAGGACCCTGGAACTCAACGTCCTTCTCATCCTTAAGTAAGTCGCCCCATACAGAAGCCTGGCCTACTGCGAATATTACACGCTGACAATCGATTGTAATTGTATCATTCTCATCATATTTCGGAGAGAATTTCTTCTTGCCGTCAACAACATCAAATACAGATAAGCATTTCTTAAATACAATACCTTTAACTTTGCCCTTCTCAACGAGAACTTCCTTAGGTCCCCATCCGCATTTGATCTCAACTCCGTCTTCACCGGCTTCACGAACTTCTTCGTCTGATGCAGGCATCTCTGCTTCTGACTCAAGACAAAGCTGTGTAACCTTAGCGGCACCGTTTCTTGCAGATACACGAGAAGCATCGATAGCAACGTTACCACCACCGACAACAACTACATCTCCATCGAACGGATAGTTACCGCAGTTAGCTTCATGTAAGTAATCAATTGCTGTAAATGTGCCTTCAGCATCATCTCCCGGTACTCCGGGGCGACGTCCTGTAGAACATCCGATAGCAATGTAAAATGCTTTATAACCCTGTTCTCTTAATTCATTAAGCGATACGTCTTTACCAACTTCTGTGTTAGTCTTAACTTCAACGCCCATCTCCTTCATTACGTCAATCTCAGCTGCGATAATATCTTTACCAAGCTTGTATGAAGGGATACCATAGCGAAGCATACCACCGGGTTCTTCACTCTTCTCAAATACTGTAGGCTTGTATCCTCTCTCTGCAAGATAATAAGCACATGACATACCTGCAGGACCACCACCGATAATAGCAATCTTCTCAGGCCACTCATTAAGTGTAGAAGAAGCAACAACCTTCTTAGGAATATATCTTGTTGAAGCCTTAAGATCTCTGTCTGCTAAGAACTTCTTAACCGCATCGATAGATACAGACTTATCGATTGTTCCTCTTGTACAAGCTTCTTCACAACGCTTATTACAAATACGTCCGCAAACTGCAGGGAACGGATTCTTCTTCTTGATAAGTGCTAATGCCTCATCATACTGGCCTCTTCTTGCCATATCAAGATAACCCTGAATTGCGATATGAGCAGGACAAGCTGTCTTACAAGGAGCTGTTCCTGTATCATGACAATTAATTCTGTTGTTGTCACGATAGTTCTCGTCGTATTTGAATTTGCCCCATTTATGGTTATCAGGAAGTTCAACCATAGGGTATTTAACTTTAGTTCCGTCTTTCTTGTCAAGCTTCTGACCAAGCTTACAAGCACCTGAAGGACAATACTCTACGCATCGACCACAAGCTACACATTTCTCATTCTCAACCTTAGCAACATATGCCGATCTTGACATATTAGGTGTGTTAAATAATTGAGATGTACGAAGAGCATTACAAATCTGTACGTTACAGTTACAGATACCAAAGATCTTATTCTCACCGTCGATATTAGTAATCTGATGAACAAATCCGTTCTCTTCACCTCTTCTTAATATCTCTAAGGCTTCTTCCTTGGTAATATCATGACCCTTATTAGTCTCACGACAGTAGTCAGCGAAATCACCGACACCGATACACCATGCAAAATCATCATCAGCACAGCCTTCTCCGATAGCCTTACGAGAAGCTCTACATGAACAACGTCCTACACCGATGTGTCCTTCATATTTATCAAGCCAATACGATAAATGCTCTATATCAATTGACTCATTAGACATTGAAACTTCCTTCTCAACAGGAATTACATGCATACCGATTCCGGCACCACCAAGTGGAACCATATGAGTTACACCGTCAAGCGGTAAGAATGTCATTCTCTCAAAGAATGAAGCAACTGCTGGATGTTCTTCAAGTCTTGGATTAGAATGATCCGGAAGCTCTTCCATATTGAAAAGCTCAGCAGAACCGGGTACAAACATAGGAAGAATATATCTTCTCTCTGACTGTGGAGCTGTTCTGCCGTTATGATCATAATGATAACCATAATCATACTCTAAAAGACCAATGTAGCACATATCATCCAAAATCTTCTGGAATCCGTCACGACCCTTTTCAGCTACTTTCTCTTTATTCCTATTAACTAATTCATCAAAAGTATATGGCGTTCTCTTGTCCATTGACAGACCAACTTCAGCCATCTCTTCTGTGATAATCTCCGCAAGACCCCAATACTCCGGATCGTCAGCTGTAACACCGCCAATCATATGACCGGCAACGTCAGTTATCTTTTTGCCTAACTTAATAATTTTCTCGCTTGGTGCTTTGTCTCCCATATGAGGAGGGATAACATGTTTACTCATCTCCGGCATAATAACACTCTCCTTTACTCTTTATTTACTTTTATAAAATGAATTGAATGCAACATGTGCACTTCCAACCCATATGCACTACGAATATTATATAACATATTTACTATATTTACAACGAAAAGGCTCTTTCTTTTATGCACATTTTTATATACACGGTTAAGAATTTAACAATGTCAAATGCGCATTCTAACCTCAACTATTTATACACAATCACAATCATAACTATACACAATCACAATCGTAATTATGCACAATCACAATCGTAATTATGCACAACATTAAATGAGTATTAATATCTTTTACGAAGGTATCTACACTATGATATAATTATTAAATCTTAAGTTATATATCACTAATCTATCGACACATAATATTCTTATATTCAATATATAATTGTTTTATCGGAGGTATCAATAATATGACTCAGAATAACACTACCAATCAAGTTGTTGACGAAATAAAGAAAGTAATCCACGGAAAAGACGAAATAATTAAAGCCGTACTCGCCACTATTTTAGCAGGCGGTCATGTTCTCTTAGAAGACATTCCGGGTGTCGGTAAAACTACCCTTGCAGTATCTTTTTCAAAGGCTATGTCCTTGACATATCGAAGGGTTCAATTTACACCTGATGTACTTCCAAGTGACATCGTAGGATTTAAGTTATTCGACAGAGAATCCGGTGAATTTCGATTTGAAGAAGGAAGCATTTATACTAATCTATTCTTGGCAGATGAGATTAACAGGACGTCACCAAAGACTCAGTCTGCCCTCCTTGAAGTTATGGAAGAAAGACAGGTTACCGTTGAGGGTGAAATGCGAAAAGTACCCGAGCCTTTCTTTGTAATCGCTACTCAAAATCCGTTCGGCTCATCAGGAACACAAAGACTTCCCGAATCACAATTAGACCGATTTATGACATGTCTTACAATGGGATATCCGGCCCATGCCGATGCCATTGATGTCTTAAAAGGCGATTCTCATACTGATATTAAAAATGTTAATGCAATAGTTAATGCTGATACACTCCTTTTAATGCAAAAAGAAGTTGCAAATCTTCATGTAGATGAAAGCATCTATGACTATATCGTAACCATAACAGAAGAGACAAGAAATGACAGTCACTATTCTCTTGGACTAAGCCCAAGAGGCAGCATTGCTCTGCTTCAAATGTCTAAAGCAAACGCATATCTTAACGGCAGAGATTATGTGATTCCGGAAGATATAGAAGATATATTCTTACCCGTAAGTAAACACCGTGTAAAGCTTACAACACAAAGTATTGCCGCAGGCGATGATTTGGAAATGACTTTGCTTAACACTCTTCACAATATTCCGCAGCCAAAGGTAAACTAAACCCAACAAAACTTATACTAAGCACACTTATAATATCGTTTATTTAAATGTGCATACTTTTTTGATTATGTAAAAACTTCTATGAAAAATAAAAATCTACCGTATCAAATTACATATGTATTGGAAATTCTGCTTGTACTGCTTGGTGCGATATTCTATCGCCAGCCTCTTTTATCAGTACTCTTGCTTTTGCTCGTCTTATTACCACCTATTTCAATAATTTTGACAAAATACGAAATAACAAAATTATCGGTAAGAGCAACCGCTTTAAACAAAGAGACAATAAGAGACGGCATTATCAATATTAAAATATCAGCGAACTATAAAGGTCTCATTCCTCTTCTTAATTGTACAATGAATTTTACATTTCAAAATCTCTACTACCCTCACACTCAGCCTCAGGAATTTGTATTTCCTGCCGAAACCAGAAGAACCGGAGAATTCACCCTGCCTTTTTCAGTAACAAAAGCAGGAATGATCGAATTTAAGACAACGGGGATTGATATAACAGATTATTTGCATCTATACACATTTACAAGACCCCTTACAATCACAATCGAAATCCCGGTAATTCCAAAAGATATAGAGACTCCCTCTTATCCAAAACAAAGAGTATCCCCGTCTTCCGATAACGGAGAGCCCTCGGAAATCTATACCGCAGGCGGCGAGAAAACAAGAGATATAAAACAGCTTCGCGAGTACCGCTCAGGCGATCGATTAAAGGACGTACACTGGAAATTAACTGCCAAAACAGATGAACTTATGGTTCGTGAATATGAAGAAATCAAAGAGCTATATTATCTTATAATTCCCATTCTCAAAAAGCCTGACGATACAATGCAAGATACACTGCAAAATACATTAGAGACTTTTTTATCTGTCGGAAAAGACTTGCTGCGTGAAAGGGAGCCCTATTCTGTAGCAATATATAACAGTTCAGATAACACATTTACCATGGATATAGTTACTGAAGAAGAGGACTTATATTCTGCCCTCTATGAAATGTATAAGTGTCCGATAGACGGATACGAAAACGCTCTTAGCAGTTATAAAGAGCAATATCCCGAGAATTCACTTGGAATGATTATTATTGAAGACGGCCGAATCGGCGAAAAGGAAACATCTTGAATAACAGACGAAGAAAAAGAGAAGAAAAAGAAAGAATAAATGATGCCAATGTCTATGGCGTAACTCTTTTAGACATCAGAAAGAAGCACAGCGATAATCGCCTCTTTCTTTGTTTAATTCGCGCTATTTTACTGTTTTTGGCAGTATACGGAACAATTGTAGGCCTTGCGGCATCATTTGATTTGCCGTTCTATGCCCCTGTTGTTGCGATATCTTTATTTGCGCTCTCGCTTTTGTCATCTTTTATCTATTACAACAAGGTTACATTCTATTTAGGATATGTTGTCGTGTTCCTAATTCTTATAATAATGGCATTCGCATTTTACATGTATATCAATTCCGGCTTCCAGGCATTCATAAACGAAGTAATCAGTAGGTATGAGACGTTCTTTAGCATTGTATCCGGTCGTGTGGCCGAAGAGCAAATTACAGACAGATTCTTAACGGTTACTGTAATGCTGATTTTTGTAGGCGGAGTATTCTCGATATTTTTTAATATTACAATCTCAGGTTATATGGATCTTCCAATGACCTTTATCGTATCATTCCTTCCGCTTCAATTCGCATTTTACATAGATATTGTTCCACCGACAATCTATCTTGTAATGCTGCTTTCCGTATATATATCCGTGGCAGTACTTGGGCGTTCCGGGCGATACACTTTGCCCTATCGGTACAAAAAAGATATGCCGTTTGGTAGAAGTCGAAGGAAGAATAAGCAGGTTCACTACTACCATGCCAGCGGACAGGGAATGCTGTGGATGATGGGCTACAGTGTAATCCTATCCATCGTAATTATGCTGATAGTAGGAGGCGTATTCAGCTCTGATTTCTCGACGAAGAAGCTCTCTAATGTTGTAAAAGATAAAACAGATAAATACGTCAAGACTGTTGTTGTAAGCGGAATCACCGCGCTGTTCAACCGCTATGATGCAGTCGGCGGTCTCGCGAAGGGACAACTCGGCGGAATCAGCAGTATAAATCCCGACTACCAGGCTGACCTTGTCGTAACATATGTCCCCGACAACTTTGGCGACATCTATCTTAAGGCATACACCGGAGTTCGCTATGAAAGGAACCGTTTCTATAATACTTTTAAGGATAACATTAATTACACAAGTGCTGATGATATTATCGCAGCTGATGATTATTTGCCGGCAGATTACAACAATATGACATTTTCTAAGATTCATATTGAAAATGTGGGTGCAGATAAGACATACGATTATCAACCGTACATTCCATTTATAACTACAGATACGGGATCAACTGCAAAAACGGGAATTGCACCTAATCGAAGTGCATTTGCGTTAAGTACGGATATTACACAAAAAATCACATTAGATAATACACTTTCCGAAGATACATATGAGACAATTTATCTGCCTCTTGTATATGGTTACGATTATGGTGCGAACGACCCCGCAAGAGAAGAAGAATATAAATCACTTTATACTTCCTATCCTTCTTCATTAGAAGGCACACTTTCTGCCATAAGCAACGAAGCCGGCCTTAATTCAGAAGAAATTAATTCATTACAACCGGCTGCAAAAACTATTATGATTGCAGAGAAATTAAAACAATTCTATGAAGAAAAATTCGTATATACTTACACACCGGGATCAACACCTTATAACGAAGATGTTGTTGAATATTTCTTAAATGAAAATCGCAAAGGATTTTGTGCGCATTTTGCATCTTCTGCAACACTCGTGTTAAGACATATGGGTATCCCTACAAGATACTGCGAAGGATATCTTCTGGAGCAGGGTTCTCTTATGAACAACAATAAAGTATCAGATGATACATCCGGTTGGACATCCGGCAATGCTAATAAAGGTTTATACCAAATAGAATTATCTGATGCAAATGCACACTCTTGGGTTGAAATATATGTAGACGGATACGGTTGGATACCTTTTGAATTAACACCGCCCTCTTATGAAACAGAAAGTAATTCAGGTTCTCTGGGATTCTTTGGATTCTTCTCCGGTCTCTTTAACAGAACGGAGCGACTTGTCGATGATACATCAGGCGATTCAATATCCAGATCGCTTAACGACAACAATCAACTTACAGGCGCTTTAAGTGAAGCTATGTCAGATGCTTCGTCTTCCGGCTTTGCGCAATTTGCAAGAAGTGTCGGATATCTTCTACTGCCCTTTATATGGATGAGTCTGGCCCTTGTTGTAATTATCTTACTTGTAATTATTATCAGACGATTAATATTCGAATCAAAACGAAGAAGATATGTAAGTGCCGAAAAGTTTGGCGATGCGCTACTTCTTGAATATAATGCCGCTTTAAAGAAATGGAAAAAGAAAAAGATAATTACAGCCGAAAATCCTTCCGTTCGTGATGTAGAGAAAGCTCTCATGGAATACCTTGAAAAAACTGAAACAGATACAGTTGAAAAAGGAAACGCCAATTCAAGCAACAAAAAAGCAGATTCAAGCAACAAAAAAGCAACTTCAGATTCAAACAACAAAAAAGCAGCAGACAAACTGTCTCGCAAGAATAAGTCAGTTCCTTCTAAAGAAGAACTGCCTACTCTTATGGACGCTGTCTACTGCGCTGCATTCTCAAAAGACGGTATTGATAAAGATACATACCTTACGTGCAGAGAAATTTTACATTAATCACTTCTGCCGAAAATTCTAAGTAAGAACAAAAACAGATTGGCAATATCAAGATAGATATCAATTGCACAATCTACAGCATTATCTACTGTCTTGGCAAATTGCTGTGATCTGTAGAAATCATAGCCGATATAAAGACTAAATAAACCTGCTCCGAGTATGGAATAAATAAATTGCATACCCTGTATAAACATTGAAAGTATTCCGACAATAGCAATTGCAATAAGTGCTACGAATAAAGCTTTGCCGATTCCTTCAAATACTTTAGGAAAAGCAACAGCTGCTAAAATCATAATAACCGTAATTCCGATAGTATAGATAAATGCCATCTGTACAGGACGAGATGAAATACCACCGTACACTTCTACCATAACCGATATTACAAGACCAAGAGGTACACATATCATATTATATCCAAGAAAACTTACAAATGCATTGCTTGATTTCCTTGAAATCATTATACCGACAATACTAAGTACAAGATAGCCTATAAGTAATACTATCGGATTAAGAAACATGGCAATCTGCGAAGAAAAATTACATAGTATTGCATTGATAACAAGTCCGTATAATACTACTCCACCCATAACAATATTAAATGTTCTGGTACTAACCACTTTATTCTCGTCTACAATTTGCTTAAGTCGCTCAGCTCGAATATCACTAGTCATACTACTCATAATAACATCCTCCAAAACTGATAAAAAATTCTATTACAACTCCACTTCTTATTAAAGTCTAGTGTATTATAACATATTTAAAATGTGTATGCACATTTTCCATATTATGTACACATTATAATCTTATCTCACTTCCGCCAAGATCATCTTCTGACTTAGAATAAATCAGGATGTCATCATTAGCCTTAATCAATGTATTGCCATGCGGAATTATCATCTTATGCTTTCGACTTATCGATATAAGCGTTGTAAGCCTTGATATGTCGAGCTCTCTCACTCTCTTATTAACCCATGCGTGATCGGGGTCGACCCTAACCTCGTTTAACTTAACTCCAAGTTCATCGACATAAGACTGAGCGGCAAGCATTAATCTGTCGTTAAAGCGAATTACCGTATCACCCTGCGGCACTAAAGTCTCACCGTTTCTTACAATAAGTATAAGCACAAGTCCCTGCGGGATATTAGCTTCGCTCACCTTGACATTTTCCCAATTATGATCTTTTGTAACTGAAATGGTAACAAAATTAATTGCCATCTTCTTAGAGAAGAAATCACTCTTGTTAACTCTGGTATATTGCTCAACGAATCCGGCGCTTATAATACCGGTAGGAATTGCAACTACTCCTACGCCCAAGAACGCAATTATAATTGCCATAATCTGTCCTAATATTGTCACAGGGTAAATATCACCGTAGCCGACAGTAAGAAGTGTAGATACCGCCCACCATACTCCGGAAAATGCATTCTTAAAAACTTCCGGTTGAGCATCGTGTTCTGCAGCATACATACCCAGAGACGACGCTAACATAATAATCAGAATAATGAATACAGAAGAAAAAATCTGATTCTTCTTCTCAAGCAATACGCTCTTAATTACATTAAAAGAATCATACTGGGCATTAATTCTAAACAGATGGAATATTCTAACAACTCTAAGCATTCGAAATGCAACAAAGCCTGACAAATAGAAAAACGGCAAAATTGTAAGCAGGTCTATAATTCCATCATAAGATATCAAAAATCTCAGAATTGCCTTATATCTTTTCTTCTCAGGATAGAGCAAATCAGCTGTCCAAATTCTAAGCAAATATTCTACGATAAAAATCGATACGGTAATTATCTCGACATAGTTGAAGAACTCATAATAATCTCTGAGTTCTTCAAACGTTCCTAAAAACAATGCAACGATATTCGAAATAATTACAACTGCGATAAATATATCAAAGAATCTGCTTATAAAATCAGACTTATTACCAATCTGAATAATATCAAATATTCTTTTTCTAAATCTAAGCAACTTATTGTCGTTTGTTTCCATTGTATTATTCATATTCTAAATATTACTTTTTCTATACAAAATTATATCGTATTACTCTCTTCGTGAATCTTTGAAACTTTATCAAATGTTGAATGAAGGAGTGACTTCTCATCTTCACTTACACTTTCTCCGGTAACACTGATAGTTCCTTGCGTATAATATACCTTTTTACCATCACTGCTGTCCTTAGAATCAACCTTTAACGCCTCACTGTAATTTCGTCCCTGTCCTAAGAAAGAATTGAATTTATCTTCCGGTGAACCGTCACTGACCGTAGCACAAAGACCGCCAAATGCATTACCTTCACCTATAAAAGCTCCGCCGTTAATTGTTACATTATCATAGTCTGAGAAAAATACTCCACCACATACCGCTTCATCATCTTCTCCGGTTGATTTAAATGTTCCGCCATTAATTGTTACTGACTTTGGCCCCGGCAATACAACATTTTTCATGGTTTGCGGATCTTTTGTGTAATCAACAACTGCATAAAGTCCGTCAGAACTTGATGTAAATTCTCCGTTATTGATAGTTAAAGTCACACCTTCGGTAGCATGACATGCTGCACCCATATCGGAATTAAATACTCCATCATTAATTACAGCATCCATTTTCTCGCCCCTTAGGCAAATACCTTTAGGCATATTGGCATCTAAAATAACGAGGCTCGAATCTTTTTTGCTTGATCCTGCTAAGAAATATCCGTTAAATGTTCCATTTTCAATTTTAAAATTACCATCATATAAAGCAACACTCGGAAGTCCTATATTATTGGTAATAGTTCCGTTACCTTTAATGGTAACATCTGCGTTCATTATATACAACGAAACGGCAAATGCATTAGTCGTAAGTGTCTTTCCATTAAGATTAAATACGTATGTACCCTCTTCCTCGGACATAATTGATTCCTGTAAATCAATATTATCAAGCAGTATATATTCTCCGGGCTTCATTACAAAAACGTTACTGTCTCCCATTTCCTGATAGCTTATTCCCTTCTCTGTATATTGGCCTTTAAGAAGCTTAGCATTAAGGAAATCTAAAGCAATAAGACCTGTAGTTGCATTAGCTCTCATTGGAATAAATACACATGTTATAGCAGATACAACGAGAAGTAAAACTAACATATTGGCTATTGTTTTTTTCGTCTTCATAGGATCGCCCCCTTTTTTATCATTATATATCCTATAAATACTAATCATATCATTATAACACCGTAGGAAAAAAAAGCAATAAAAAATAGACCACCACATTATAAAATAATGCAACAGTCTACACAGGGGTGGAAGGAATCGAACCCTCCTCTGGAGTTTTGGAGACTCTTATTCTACCGATGAACTACACCCCTATTCATTGTTATCACTAAAGACATAAAGTTTCACAGCAACGAACTATATTTTAATGCATTATGAATAAATAATCAAGCATATTTTATAAAATCTATAATTTATTTGTATATTTCATTTTTCTTTTAAATTATCTATAATATTCCTATGAATAACACAAAAAGCGTCGAAAAAATCAAGAAAACAAGCATCACTCATCTCCCCCATCTGGGACAGAGAATTATAAAGACCGCTATTGCGGTATTTTTGTGCTTTGCGATACATTATGCAATCGGCTACAAAGGTTTGATGCTGCAATCAGCCATCACTGCAATAATCTGCATACAGCCTTATTTTAAAGATACAAAAGACTTCGCAATTAACAGAGGTCTCGGAACACTACTCGGAGGTATCTGGGGACTTGTATTTTTACTTATTTTCAGCGAATATCCTATTTTAGTTAAACACGAATTACTTGAATACTTTCTTATTTCTGTCGGTATTCTTGTCGTTATATACTCTACCGTTGCAATCAGATTAAGCGATACGGCAGGACTTGCCGCCATTACATTTCTATGTATTGTAATCGGTCTCGACTCGGGCGACTCACCGCTTATTACAACTCTTCTTCGTCTGTTTGATACATTAATCGGTATTGTTGTCGCACTTTTTGTCAATTTAGCAAGACTTCCGAGAGTAAGAGCTAAGAATAAAATCTTCTTCTTAAGATTAAAAGATCTCGTCGTCGACAGATTATCAGAGATAGACTCCGGAACCTTAATTGCACTTAACAGGCTTTATAATGACGGCGCAAGAATAAGTCTTGTCAGTCCCTGGGCGCCTGCACATATCATTTCACAGATAGAAGATCTTCAAATTGCTACGCCTTCTATTGTAATGGACGGTGCGGCTTTATATGACATTTCCGATCGTAAATATATTAAGTTAGACTGCATTGAATACGAAGACGCTAATCTGCTATGTCACACTCTCAAAGACATGAACTTAGGTTACTGCGTCTATGCCGTGAGGAATAACACCACTTTAATATATCGCCAAGGTAATCTTAATGAAGCGGAACAGATGGAATTAGACAAATTAGAATCATCGGACCTTCGTAATTATATTGACGGATTTTATACAAAGGATGACAAAATCTGTTGTGTTCGTACAATAGACACAAATGATGTAATAGATGAACTTGCTATAGATTTAGAATGGTCTCTTCCACCCGATACATATCGATTTGAAGTAAGGCAACAGCCTTTCTTAAAAGAATACAGCGGACTGTATATCTACTCTGTCAATTCATCAGTCGAGAAAATGAAGGATTACTTATTTAATAATTATTACCGGGAGGAATCCGACACACTCGAACGTGTCGACCTCATTCCCATAAGTAAAAACTATGACCCGTCTAAAGATTCAATTCATTTAATTCACAGACTTCGTCATCTGTATGAACACTTAGGTTTTAGGAAAAAAACCGATTCGAAGAATAAAGACAGCAAAGAAGCTTCCGAATAAATTCGGAAGCTTCTTTAATAAAATATTCATTACACATATATTAATATAATTATATTTTACATCTTATTACAGCTCTGCTTCTAATTTCTCAATAGCTGCTTTTACTCTGATTAACGACTCTTCTTTGCCAAGTAACTCCAAAAGCTCTGTTGCTCCACCCGGAGTCATCTGCTTTCCTGACAATGCCGTTCTGATTGGCCAAAGAACATATCCGTTCTTATACTCATTTCCCTTGGCAAACGAAACTAAAAGTTCATATAACGAATCATTCGTATAATCATCATGTCCTTCCAATACAGGCAACAATTCCTTTAATACATTTAAAGAGCTTTCCTCCGTTGTCTTCATCTTCTTATGCTTATACATTGAGATATCATACTCGGGAACCTTCTCAAAGAAATCGATAAGATCAGGTATATCGGGAAATACTTCTATCCTTGTCTTAACCATATTGGCAATCTTATTCTTATCAATAGGCCTTTTAATTGTATCGTCAATAAACGGCTCTGCCATCTTATAGAACTCATCGAAATCCATTGCCTTAATATATTCACCGTTCATCCAGCGAAGCTTAACAATGTCAAATACTGCCGGTGATTTAGACATATGATGATAATCAAATACTTTAACCAATTCATCAAGTGAGAAAATTTCCCTGTTATCCTCAGGACTCCATCCAAGCAGTGCAACGAAATTAACAATAGCTTCCGTTAAAAATCCCTGCTTAATTAAATCTTCATAAGATGAGTGTCCGCTTCTCTTAGAAAGCTTCTCATGCTCTTCATTTGTAATCAAAGGACAGTGTACATATATTGGGACATCCCATCCGAAGGCCTCATATAGTCTGTTGTATTTCGGAGAAGATGACAAATACTCATTACCTCTTACAATATGAGTAATTCCCATAAGATGATCATCTACAACATTGGCAAAATTATATGTGGGATAACCGTCTGATTTGATTAAAATCATATCATCTAATTCTGCATTATCTACACTTATTTCTCCGTATATCTCATCATCAAATGTAGTACGGCCTTCTCTCGGATTATTTTGTCTTATAACATAAGGCATTCCGCTTGACAGATTTGCTTCAATCTCTTCTTTAGAAAGGTTGAGACAATGCTTATCGTATATAGACACTTCCTTACCGTTAATATTTTGCTTAATTGATTCTAATCTCTCGGGAGTACAGAAGCAATAATACGCTTCTCCCTTCTCAATTAATTCTTTAGCATACTCTAAGTATATTCCTTTATCCTGCCTCTCAGATTGAACATATGGTCCTACTCCGCCGTCAATATCCGGTCCTTCATCGTGGTTAAGTCCACATGCCTTCAAAGTTCTGTATATTACGGATACGGCATCTTCAACATATCTTTCTCTGTCTGTATCTTCAATTCTTAAGACGAAATCTCCTCCATCATGCTTAGCAATTAAATATGCGTATAAAGCAGTACGCAAATTACCTACATGCATATAGCCCGTCGGGCTTGGTGCGAATCTGGTCCTTATCTTACTCATTAATGTATTCCTCCTGCTTGTCTTATATTAAGAAAATGTGCTTTTATAAATTAATATCTGTAATTCATAAAAATCAATATACATCTTTAAAACATATATCTATAATTCGTAAAAATCTATATGTGTCTTTAAATCAGTTGTTATCGTTCCACCGTTTTTAGTGTAAATATCATACATGCCCTGAATTCGTTTATGTGTTTTTGCGCTAAGCACTTCATGCTTATGAATAATATCCGTATATACGGGATTATCATTTAATTTCTCCCTGATATCTTTAGAAAACGGGCAATATTTAAACATAATCCTTCGAGCATATTTGTTAAGACGGAATCCTCCCATAGATTCATATTTAATCCAGTTGATATAGTCCGCTACAAATACATCTCTATATTCATTACGAGCATTGGTAATCTCTTGTTTTACCTTTTCTTTTGCTTCAGCCGACAATTCACGATTGGTTTTATAAAACTGAAGGTAATCATAATAGTCGCTCGTTAAAGAATGCTCTCTTATATCATTCCACCTAACACCCTGAATCTTTCGACAAATTTCCCATCTGAATCTTCCTATAAGATCAATCATCAAATCGTCCATATTAGACATTGTAAAAATAGGGAGCATAAATCTGGCCGGCGTATCATTATGAACACTTGCACTTTCCTGCCACATCATTCCTCTGTTGCCTACATTAGGCATAAGTATAATGTCCGGCAAAAATGCCTTTTGGATTATTTCATGCTGTAAATTATCCTTAAGCGGATATGAAAACAACGGCCTGTAAAATGCAGAATAATCAATTGAACGTATCATATCTATAGACTTATAACATCTGCCGTTAGTTACGAGCATTTTAGCCGGATTATTGACCAAATCCAAATCGGTTAATATAGCATTAAAGCTTGTAATGGAACCGTATGTTAATCTGTTTACGGTTTTAAACATATTATCTATCTCGAAGGCAGCTCTCTCTTCAGGTCTGTTTAAAATCAATTCTATATCTGATTTTTTAATCTCACCATTTCTATATTGTTCATTGAGATATCCTGCAAAATCAAGATCGAATTCGTTATGAGAAGGTTCTTTATCTCCCCGATAAATTGCTTTAAGCCAGGAAAAAATTGTAAATACATGCTCTGAACATATCTGTGCAAGTTGATTTGAGACATTATATACACCATCAACCATTTCATCAGTCAGAAAAGAGCCATCCATATATCCAAAATTAAGAAACATTCTTATCGTATCGGGCAGACTCCTATCATTAACTGCACGCATAAAACATTTCTTATAAATGTCATAGTAGGCATTATTAATCCATTTTCTTAACTTATCAGCGTCCTTATCACGTCTGAAGTTCTTATAGGTTTTTGCATAAGCCGTAAATACTTTAATATATTTATCCTTCTCTTCACCTATGAACCCTGAATAATCAAGTATATATTCAAAATCTGAAGTTGAACGTGACGCTTGCACATCTGACATCACATATTTCTCCTTTATGATTTATATTTATTAAGTCCGCATATCTTATCAACGGAATCAATTATTTCCAAAATTTCCGGCACATAATAATGATGCTCTAGCATTAGCTTATCTATCTCATCACGTTCACTCTTAACTGCCTTCGTGTTTTCCTGCATTCTCTCTCTGATTTTAGCGCGTCTTTTAACAAGCTTATGTCTTATCTCAACTCTCTCATCTTTATGTACAAGAGCATTCGTCTGTGTCAGCCATATCTTAACATCATAGAGATTCTCTCTTTTAAGAAGTCTTACAAGTCGTCCGATAAAATATTCTAAATCATCGTTATTCTTCTCAAATCTTTCTTTTTCCTTAACAGCTTCTAAGTACTGTTCCCATACATATAAAAGCTTGTATGAACTCTCTACATTATATTTGTCACAGACATAATCTACCGCCTTCGTAACATTAACATATTTCATTCTGACAACGTTAAGAAGTGAAATGGTACTGTTAAGCTTCTTCATATAGTTACGTCTGTCCCTGGCCATATTAGACATAAATACAAATAAGACTCCTGCAGCAATAGCTGTAACCGCAAAAAGAATTATTCTAAACATTCCTACATCCATTTTCACATATTTCTCGATAATCAAAGAAAGTATAAGAAACGATGCAAAGGCAACAGCAACAAGGATGGACAAAATCAAAAATCGCTTTCGAGAATGCTGTGTCTCATTAATCTGCATCTCCAAATAGCTTTTATTTCCTTCAAGTTCATTCATCTCTCTCTTGATTTTTGCCTGGTATTTTTCATTTTCCTGCATTCTGCTAATTATAGACGGCATATCATCAGCTTCCTGCTCCATCATTACAAATTGTTCATCTGTAATCCTTTGAGCACTTTCAAGATAAGCCACTCTGGCATGATCCGTCTCTAAAATATTAGCTGCCGCACTTCTTACTTCATTTGCACGTTCATCAGGAAGATTATCAATAATTTGAATATCGTCAAGATATTTTGTTACAACATCGTATTCTTTCTTCTCTGCTTTAATATCTTTAGTGGTTGCAATAATCTGCTCACATGAATCTAATATATAATGCTCTAGCTTCTTAGGATCATCCCAAGCATCAATATTGCTTATCTCTTTCGATACTCTGGCAAATGCTTCATCAAGCTCTTGTTCTTTTTTCTTTTTTCTACCAAAAAACTTATCAAATAACTTCATATAATACCTTATCTGCTATATATTACACAGTCCATTATACTCGTTCTTCCAGCGTTCAATAATAAGTCCTAATTGCTTTTGATACGATTTTTCTTCATAGAAATCTGATTTCATCTTATCTAACCTTGTGGAAAAATCTACAACGTCTTTACTTGTGCTTGTATCAGTTACAATCTTCTTAATCTTAGATGCCAAATCGTCAGGCACAAAGTATTTAGCAAGTTGCATATTAAATCCATCATCATCTTTCATACACCGATATGCACAAAGCATTGACTCAAGCGAAATCTTTTTACGATTGAGTTGATATGCATATTCATAGCATACACTCGCTTCATTAAAGAAAAATAATCTAGAATAGCATACACCGAGATTATGCCATACATCACCCATAAATTCTTTGGACATCTCATCCTTCTCAAGTCTGTCAAGAATATTCTCATATTCATAAATTGCATCTACAATCTTATCTTTATCAAGCAACCTATCTGCCCGAATCTTGGCACACTCTACAGGTGACTTATTCTCAAAAGACGCAATTATCTCAACAACATTTCTTATCTCATCACCCGGTAAATAATCACTGAAATTAAGAATCGTATTAACAAATACATGAAGCGGCTGTTCATTATCAAGCACTTGTGTGAGCGCCTTCTCTTCTTCTTTGCCGACTTCTCTTCCTATCCAATTACACAATTCTACACATGCAAACTCCGTATTGATTAAATACACGTTGTGAGCAATATAATAACACAATTCTTCAATAGAATATATATTGACAGAAGCATCTTCTATATAATATGGAACCGCCGCAATCGGCTTCTTACACAGGATTAACTCTCCCATAATGACTCCCTTAATAATAATATCTTAATTGTGGGAACTTAGTTCCCACCTCTATAATAACTATGAAGCGTGTTAGCGCAGTGCTATGTGATGTTCCCAGACCTTGCCGGAACTTGGCACAATTTCTCCAAATCCCAGATCCGCTATTGTTACAACAGCTTCTATATCAGACACCGGCTTAGCATTAATTCTAAGTCTCGTAGTTCTGTTATCTCTCTCAGGCAGATCGGTAAGTTCTAATATCTCTACCTTCGCATCTCTGTTCTCAGGCTTTTGAATCCAGACTTCCAACTCTCCGCTTCCGTCAAGTATGACCTCACATTCTCCCTGTGCTTCATACCAACTGTCGCCGGCATTAAGTAAAGTCAAATAATCCATAATCCTGTTATCTATAACTTTAATCGAAAGATTCATCTTAAGCTCATTGTCGCCTATGTATACAAACGGCCAATCCTTTGCACCGTCTTTAACGGCTCCCGCATAACAGGCTCCGCGAGAGTACATATCTTTACCTTTAAATACCTTACGATTATGACACAGTTTATTAAGCGATACCTTAAGCCAATCACCGTCAAATCCATCTCCTATAAGGTATACTGCGGATATTATTTTACCGGCAAAAACACGCTCAACTAACTCAGTAAATTCCAAATCGGGATTAGCACCCGGCGTCTTGTGAATACCGTCTGACAAATATACTATCTGTGGTAAAGTACGAAGATTTCTCGTAAGATAATAATGCATCAATTTGCCGTCCGAATAATCGAACATAACTACATCATGCAAAAAATGCTCCGGTCGTTGATTCAAAGTATAATAATAGAACGCCTCTTTAAAATCAATAACCATTAATGAATCTCTTGCAATGCCAAGTTCCTTCGCAATATACGAAAATGTGTCAACAATTTTCATATCGAGACGTTCAACTACAATCACTAACTTATTAAGTCTCGAATTAGCATAAAAATAACCCGGCATACTAAGTAACTTCTTAATATATATAAGGAGTAAATCTCTTGCTTTGATCTTCTCATTCTCAATAAGAATTTCATCATCGTCATATGCTTTAGAAAGCAGATCATCAACACCGACAGCTCCACCGACCCTAACTTGTGTCTTAGCTTCATTTCCATAATACCACTGTCCTACGCCTCTTCTTTTGGCAATATATGTAGGTATATGATAATTCTCGGCTCCCATGACGGTACTTATTGTCTCGGGTGAATCCATATTAAGTTGATAATAACTTACACAGGTGTATGATGATCTAAGCTCTATTCCAAAATATACACCTCTAGATTTATCCTGCATTTTCATCCTCTCACAAAATTACACTCTGGTAAACAGCTGTCTCGTTACATAATCAAGTCCCTGATATGTCTTCATCTCTTCAAGCAAATCTTTCTCTTCATAATAGATTAAAGAAGATTGCATCTTGTTAATCATATCGTATCTCGACTCATGCTCGCTCACAATGTCATTATATACTAAGACATCCTTTGATAATATCTCTTCATCTTCTCCATGATGTACCTCATAATAAATATTATCGCCAAAGAATATAACAAATTGTTTAACATATAATCCCGGATACATCTCAGGCATTTCATCTATTGTTACTTCGCCTTCATCCTTCTTATATACTATGTTGATTCTTTCATTTGACTTACCTAAATACTCTACAAATTTCTTGTCATAGAGATGATACTTCACTATTAATTGATGTTCCATCTTTTTATAAAAAGCGAAATATATATTCTTAACAACATATTCTCTTACAAGATTATCTAAGAGATTAATCTCTTTTTCACCGTTAGAATCGCTTAAGCATAAATGCTTCATAAGGCCGATTTTACAGCTGTCATTTAACTTATCGTTACGATTATATTTTCTGAATATAAGTGACGCGTCAAATTCATCTAATACATCTGCCTTATCCAAAATATATTCATGTGCAAAGTAAGTAAGTACTGCTTCTAAAAGCATTTTATTATAATCGCCCTCGACATATGATTTTAATATATCGTGACAGTCATCACTTATATCTTCACTATAGAACATCTGAACTAGGATTCTGTCTTCTAATTTGTGCGTATCAATACTCGGTCCGTGAGCTTCTTTCCACAGGGCCACCATCCTGTCGGTAGGTCCTACATATTCTTCACTCATAAATGTAAGCGCACTCTCACCTAACGGTTCATGTCCTATTACGTCTGCAAGAAGTGATACAAAAAATGAAGTCTTCGCTTCTTCTATCTCTTCATCAATCATATATTCGCATAGCTTTAATATACATTTCTTACTTACAAAGCATGCATTATATGTGCTTATAAGATAAAACGCTCTGTCATATCGCTCTTTCTCGACGAAAAGCTCTACAATATAAGACAACACTTTAGCGTCAACCCGTTCATAGGGAACGTCTTCTATGAGATTTTTCTCTATCATCTCTTCTCTTCCGTGATTTCTAAGGAAGCTTATGACAAGAGGATACAATTTACATTTATAATCTATAGATATTGCTTTAGATGAGATAAATGTTTCTACCGAATGTAAGTCTTCTACCTTAAGCGCTTCGTCTTCTTTGCCCATTAATACCTTTGGCAAAGATGTGTCTCTTAATTCATCAAAGAATCTGATCACATAAGGAAGTGACTGTGGAGAAAGCTTCTTCAAATTATCTGCAAGTGCGTCTGTCCTAAGTAAAAACTCATATCTGTAATCTCCCGTAGCAGAATGAAGTACGCCCTTCTTATCTTCTAAGAAAATCGCATAATTCTTTGCATAAATAGGCACAAAGCACACATTATTTCTTACTGTTGCTACGACAGGATTCTGAAGCTGCTCAAATATAACAAGAACTCTTGTTATATCATCCCTTAACATGGAAATTCTTGCCGTATGAAGAAGCGGTGCTATACTTGCGGCAACATCTTCATTAATGATTCCGTTATCTAATACATCCTGATATATAATTGCTAAGGAATCATCTATCCTGCCTCTTTCCATCTGTTCAATCGCAAATGTCTCTATCGTACGAAGATACTGCTGATAAAGATTCGGATACTCTTTTTTATGAAGTATAACATTGCTGTAAACTATAGCTTTCTTATCATACGAGAGGTTGCTTTGATATTTAAAATACATAAGAAGTACCTGAGGCAAACTAACGATCTGCTCTCCGTCTAAGCACATAAGATAAGCTTCGTATACTCCGGTAATTCGCATCTCTTTATAAAGGCAAAGCTCGTACCATCTTAAGAATTTCTCACCATAAGAATTGGTCCTAAGAAGATATCCTGTAATAATCTCGAGTGTCTCATCGGAAGGTGCAACTTCATACGCTTCACATGCAATCTTATAAATCCTTTCATCAAATGTATTGCACCTTGACAAAAGATTGATAAACACCTCACACATATCCTCAGTAAGTGCGCTATGTCTGCTACTCCATCCTAATATCTTAATTACATTATCAGATAATTCTTTAATAAGATGCGGCTCTTGTCTGTATATGGTGTATGCTTCCACATAAAGATAAGGCGTATCATATCCGTTATTAAGCCACTGAAGTATATCTTTTAATTTGCGCATAGTATTACCGGTATATTCTTCCCTTAGGAAAAGAAGATACCAAAATACTCTTACATCATCGGGATGGTTTCTGAAAATAACCTCTATCTCTTGAGTTAATTTATCAACATACCCCGGCTCTCTTTCAATCAAAGTGCAAAGATATAACAGATAAGCCCATTTAACACTTTTCTTATCGCCTATATCACGCTTAATTTTCTGAATTATCCAAAGCGCTTGTTGTCTCTCACCGTTGGCGATATATGCGTGTGCCTTCATAAGCTCATAGAACTCAATGTCACTGTCACATTTATCATAAAGACCCTCATACCCTTCTTCCTTAGCGTACTTAAGATCTGTGATAAATGTGTCAAGCAGCTCTATTGACTTAGACGCCCATTCACTCGTAGTGATATGACGAAGTCTGTACTCTATATAATTAAACACGAACTCAATCTTGCGATTCTTTGTATCCTGATATGAAAAATCAACATACTGCTCTTCACCCTCTAATCTGGCAGTAATTATATACTCCATATGCTGATTATTTGTATCAAAACAAATCTTTGCCAAATTAGTTCCCTTATGCATACGATTCTTATGAATATAATAATCAAAATGCATCATGGAACCTAAGAAATAATCGGAATCAATGTGATCTTTCTCAATAGTGACAAAATCCGCATCAACCGTTACGTCAATCTCGACATTTCCCCAAGTGCTTTTGGTGATGAGAATCTCTTCTTTCTGATTCTCGACAACACTTTCATATGTTGCAGAATTTTTATTAAGAGAAATATCTATTCTCTCTTTCAACCTTGCTGCAACAAGAAACTCCTCTAAATTATCGAGACTCGGTACACTTCTCTTATATCCGCGATACAAAAGCCTCATCTCAATATCATTTTCATCGATGATGTCTATGAATGCATCGGTGTGGAATATATGATTAGCTTCAATGAAATTCTCCTGACATAGTCTGCCGAAGTCATTTAGATTAGCGATTTCGCCGATTGAAGATTTAATTGTTTTTCTGGTAAATGTGATATTGATAGGAATTCTTATGCTATCGCCGTTAGCGACTACGATAAATTCACCGCTCAATGTATCATTAATCTGGAAATTATTATGCTTGAGAGCATATTGGATAGTATTTTTTACTCCGTCAAACTGATAATCTCTGGGAATAATATAGGGATTCGTCGAATAGATAACACCCCTTATAGACTGCTCGCCTTCACCACTGATTACAAATGAATCAACAAGTTCACTCCCTACGTTGCATGATATATCAATTCTGTCAACAGAGCTTATTATTTTAATTTGACGTGTATCGAATTGGTCTTCTGACAATCGATATATTTTCTTACGCACAATATACTCCTTAGAACTATTACTTGATTTTTTAAAGCATTGACATATAATTGCTAATAAGATAAAGCCTGACATGTCAGCGCATTTATCCATTTTTTCTTTTAATCATATAATTATAAACTATTTACATATAATTTACAACAAAACTTAACAATATATTGTGATTGACGGCAACCTATGATACATTATATAGGAATGCACATTTTAAAAAAGGAGTCAAAATGAAAAGCGAATATTATTATCACGGAAGCGACATAGAAAAAATCAAAGCAAAATATAATATCAGTGAGGATGATCTAATCAATTTTGCAGCTAACGTTAATCCGTTCGGGCTGTCGCCCAATCTTAAGAAAGAATTTGATATAGATATAATTACATCATATCCTAACAGACAATATACAGAGCTTAAAACTGCAATTGCAGAATATACGAATTCGTCTGTAGAAAATGTCTTAGTCGGTAACGGAACCTCCGAATTAATATCAACATTTATCAGACATATTCATCCCTCTAAGGCCATGATAATCGGGCCTACATATTCAGAATATGAGCGCGAGGTATCGTTAAGCGGCGGACAGTCTTACTACTTCCCTCTATATGAAGAAGACGGATTCAAAATTAATGCCGACACTTTAATCGACAGACTCGATAAAAGCATTGATATGCTCATAATATGTAACCCTAACAATCCTACTTCCTCATGCATTGACTGCATTACCATGCGACGAATACTCGATGTATGCAAGGAAAATCATATCTATGTGATGATCGATGAAACTTATATTGAATTTGTCGCTGAAATTAATGCATACTCAGCAGTATCTTTAACTGATTTTTACAACAATCTTATAATACTTAGAAGTACAAGTAAATTCTTTGCATCACCCGGACTGCGCTTAGGATATGCCATTATCGGCAACGAAGATTTTATCGCAGAAATTAACAAAACTTCAAAGCCATGGATGGTCAACTCATTTGCAGCAAAAGCCGGTGAAATAATGTTAAGGGATTCCGACTATATAGAAAAGACAAATAAATTAATTAATGAAGAACGAGAATATTGCTATAACGCATTACTTGCGGCTGACGGATTCAAACCCTATAAGCCTTACGCCAATTTTATGCTTGTCAAAATCAACAAAGCAAACCTAACAAGTAATGATGTATTTGAGAAAGCAATAAAGCAGGGCATGTTAATTCGAAACTGCTCTACTTTCCCGTTCCTTACAGATGAGTATTTCAGATTCTGCTTTATGGAACATGATGCAAATGTAAAGCTGATAGATTGTATCACTAACTGTTAGACTTACTAAGTCAGATTACAAAATATCGGATTAGCTATATCAGTTCAAAAATATCTGATTTGCTTCATAAGTTCTTTGCTAAATCAGTTCATAAAAATACCCGATTCGCTATTTATAGCAAATCGGGTATTATTGTTTTTACTATTGTTTTTACCATTCTACGCCTAAATTCTCAGCCGTATCAATTATTACAACATCGCCTTTTAAAGCATTACTTGTAGCCAGCTTCATGATATCTTCGGGAATAGCTATTCCTCCGTCAGTATAAGGTTTATCGGGACTTAAGCAATGAATAAATATACCAAAATCTCTCTCCGGATCAGCTTCTTCATTAAAACCTATATCAAAACAGAATTGATACGCATATTCATGGTCAAATATATGTTTACTGATTTCTGTATTAAGATTTTTAATCTGCATAGTATTAACAAGCTCATTGTAACGCATTCCTTCAGCAGGATCACCTGACCAATAAAATACATCTCGCAGGCAGTTATAAGCCATTTTACAACCCGGATTAGGAGCAATTCCAAATGCTCTTTTAATATAGAATGTTCCTATCGGTGTTTTCTTAGATCCTTTTACATGCTCTTCATCAAGGCACATTCCGTTTTCACCAATGAAGCCCGGAGTACTTATGTACTGTTTCCAATTTCCCTGTTCATCTCTTCTATGCATAGAAACATAAGCAGTTGTTTTGTCCATTCCCATTCCTGCAACTATTATCATCTGCTTGTTATTATCATCATTAGCAGCGGGAAGGTTCTTAACCCATGTCGGAGAATCCACCTCATTTTGAATAGCTGAGTGTAGCATTTCCTCATTCTGTGCTCTATATACTTCAGCATTAGGATCGGCATCACATCCGGCAAGCGTAACAATCAATCCTATACATAACAAAACAACACATATAAGCTTCTTCATAATCCCGAACCCCCTTCTTATGAATAACTCTTATATCTGATAATTCTTATTTAAAATGTTCCATAATTCCTTTAGCAGCCTGTTTACCGGCCCCCATAGCTAATATAACCGTTGCAGCACCTGTTACGGCATCACCACCGGCATATACACCGTCTTTAGAAGTAGCACCTGTATCTTCTCTTGCAATAATACAACCTCTCTTATTGACCTCAAGACCTTTAGTTGTACTTGAAATAAGTGGATTAGGAGATGTTCCAAGAGACATAATAACAGTATCTGCTTCAATCTCATATTCACTTCCCGGAATCTCAACAGGACGACGTCTTCCTGACTCATCAGGCTCACCGAGTTCCATCTTAATAATTCTGATACCGTTAACCCATCCTTCGTCATCTGTAAGAATCTCTGTAGGATTCTGAAGAAGATCGAATATAACTCCTTCTTCTTTAGCATGATGTACTTCTTCAACTCTTGCAGGAAGCTCTGCTTCCGAACGACGATATACTACATGTACTTCGGCACCGAGTCTTAAAGCTGTACGAGCGGCGTCCATAGCAACATTTCCACCACCTACAACTACAACCTTCTTACCACGCCATATAGGAGTATCATAATCCTTAAATGCTTTCATCAAATTGTTACGGGTAAGGAATTCGTTAGCCGAGAACACTCCCATAGCCTGCTCACCCGGGATTCCCATAAATCTGGGAAGACCGGCACCTGAGCCTATGAATACAGCTTCGAAATTCTCTTCTTCTATAAGCTCATCAATTGTAATTGATTTACCTACGATAACATTAGTCTCAATCTTAACGCCAAGGTTCTTAACATTCTCAACTTCCTTAGCAACAACGTCATCCTTAGGAAGACGGAATTCAGGAATACCATATACAAGCACACCGCCTGCTTCGTGAAGAGCTTCAAAAATAGTTACTTCAAAGCCTTCTTTAGCCAAATCTCCGGCACATGTAAGTCCGGCAGGTCCTGCACCGATAACAGCAACCTTATGACCGTTTTTATTAGGATTAGCCTTAGGCTTAATTCCATTTTCACAAGCCCAATCAGCTACGAAACGCTCTAATTTACCGATAGAAATAGGATCACCTTTGAATCCTCTGATACATTTACCTTCACACTGACTTTCCTGCGGACATACACGACCACATACGGCAGGCAGAGCTGAAGACTCTGAAATAATCTCATATGCCTTCTCAAAATTGCCGTCTTTAACCTGCTCAATAAAAGCCGGAATGTTAATAGATACGGGACAACCGGTGATACATTTAGCATTTTTACAATTTATACATCTGCTGGCTTCAGCCATTGCCTCTTCTTTTGTATATCCAAGACAAACTTCATCAAAATTCTTTGCACGAACCTTAGGATCTTGCTCACTGATAGGTACTTTTACTAATACATCTACTGCCATTATTTATCACCTCCACAATTACCGCATCCGCCGTGGTGTGTATCACCCTCTTGTAATGCGAGCATCTTACGACCTTCTTCTGTCTTATATTGAGCAGCTCTTGCCATTGCCTGAGGGAAATCAACAAGATGACCGTCAAACTCAGGTCCGTCAACACAAGCAAATTTAACTTCGTCTCCTACCATCAATCTGCATGCACCGCACATACCTGTACCGTCAACCATAATCGGGTTCATCGATACGATTGTATGAATACCGAGCTCTTTAGTGAGAAGACATACAAATTTCATCATAATCATCGGTCCGATTGCTACGCAATGATTATATTCTTTACCTTCATCAACTAATGCCTGTAACTGCTGACATCCATTGCCGTGGAATCCGTATGAGCCATCATCTGTTGCCATATAAAGTTCAGTAGCAACTTCTCTCATCTCATCTTCATAGAATAATAAATCCTTATTTCTTGCACCGATAATAACAGTTGAATCAATTCCATGTTCTTTTAACCATTTTACCTGTGGATATACGGGAGCTGTTCCGACACCACCTGCAATAAATACGATTTTCTTTTTCTTAGTCTCTTCGAGATTCTCTTCAAGGCATAAATCCGAAGGATTACCAAGTGGTCCGACGAAATCCTCAAATCCTTCACCAACTTCTAATTCAACCATTCTTGTTGTTGATGCTCCGACTGTTTGAAGTACAATTGTAATTGTACCTTCTTCTCTGTCATAATCGCAGATTGTAAGAGGAATTCTCTCACCTTTATCATCCACCTTAGCGATTATAAACTGTCCCGGAAGACATGAATGCGCAACTCTTGGTGCAACCACATCCATAAGATAAATCTTATCAGACAGTTTTTCTTTTCTGACTATCTTATACATAGCAACCTCCTTCTTTTTTTTGCAAAACTTGCTTTAGTCTCAACAATATTTTAATAAATTAAATAATGATTTAATTAAAATAAACTAACTCATCTTCTTTTGTCGCAGGTGGAGTACCCGGCTTAATCTCTAACGGATATAGTATCGGACCTCTGCCTTTATATTCTTTGCGAAATTCTATCTTAATCTCAGCCGTTATATCTATCCAGCTTTTATGCTCTATACTCGAAGCGTCATCGTACTTTGCCATGATTCCAAGAAACTGTATGTCTTCAATACAACATGTCATGGCAAAACGTCCGGGTACAAATGTATTCTTCTTAAGCTTTCCGTCTTTCGGATTATAGACATATGCTAAGAAATGTACCTTCTTACCGTTATATTTCTTAAAATTGTCCATGACATCCATAAACCACAAAGCATAATCAGCATCTGTAATCTCAATTGTATCTGCATTAATATCAAACGGTAATTCTTCAGGTCTGTCATCAATAGAGCCGTCCGCACGCTCATATACAATCTGTGCAGGACGATTAAAATTCTTAATATTGGCACGAAATTTCGCCTTGGGCACATCGTCTTCGCATCTGTTGAATACGATTACATCTGATTTAAACAGCTGTTCTTGCATAAGCGTTCTCATGTTTTGCATATACATTTCAAATGTTGTTGCATCAACGGGAGAAAGTATCTGAACTATCTGCCAACCATCCGGATATTCCATCTCAAATAACGGTGCCACTTCCCATGTTCCGTTATACTCTATGAATACGGCTTCCGGATCATACTCATCCTTTAATTCCTGCAACCTCTCTGTCGTAAAATCTTCTTCCTCTTCGATTGTTACTAAATCAGCGCCGTAACTCTTAATCTTATCAATATCATATTCCTCTTCACCGTCTTCGCAGCATATAATCAGGAAATTACCGCATTCATTGGCAAAACCGTTAATGAATAATGTCTCATTAATCATTGTAGTCTTACCCGAATCCATAAAGCCGGTAAAAAGATATATTAGTGTCTCTTCAGACATTGTTATTCCTTCTTTCTATAATTTATCCGATTATTATAGGATTTCATCCTCTTATATTCTAAATAATTCAAAAGGACTTATCATCTTATATTCCGAATAATTCAAGTAATTTATCTTCTTCTACATCAGTACCGATAACTACAAGCTTACCTGTATACTCAGGCTCACCGTCTCTAAGTTCATACTCACCGTCAACAAGATCGAAGTAAATCCATGTACCGTCTGTAGCCGGAACCATTCCTTTAGATCTTATAATTGTGCCGTATTCTGTAGTTTCAACGAACTTCTTCATGGCATTTTCAATAGTCTCTCTCTCGAATTTATGAGGAGTCTCCTTGCCCCAACTTGTAAATACGTCATCCGCATGATGATGATGGTGATGATGCTTATGGTCATGGTCATGATGATGCTCGTGCTCATGGTCATGATGATGCTCGTGCTCATGGTCATGTTCATGATGATGATGCTCATGTTCATGCTCTTCATGTAACTCTTCAGCGAGTTCCTTCATCTCCGCCTTGAGATTATCCTGTCCTTCAATAACCTTAAGTATAGCTTCTCCGCTAATCTCATTCCAAGGAGTTGTTATGATAGCCGCTTTATTATTAAGCGCTTGTATTTCTTTAACAAGTTTCTCTATCTTGTCTTCTTTTGCTTTCTGTGTCCTTGATAATACAACAGTTGTCGCACATTCAATCTGATTATTGAAAAATTCTCCGAATGCCTTCATCTGCTTAGAACCTTTAAGTGCATTAACAACAGTAACTAATGCATTAAGTTTAACATCTTCTTCTTTTTCAATATCAATAACCGAAGTCATTACATCAGACAACTTACCGACACCTGATGGCTCGATTAAAATTCTGTCCGGTGTAAATCTTCCAATTACTTCATGAAGATTCTTAGCAAAATCTCCGACAAGCGAACAACAAATACATCCGGAATTCATCTCTGATATCTCGATTCCGGCATCTTTAAGAAATCCTCCGTCGATTCCAACTTCACCGAATTCATTCTCAATAAGAACAATTTTCTCGCCTTTATATACTTCATCAATCATCTTCTTAATGAAAGTTGTTTTTCCCGCTCCTAAAAAACCTGAGATAATATCTATTTTTGTCACAATATCCGCCTTCTTTCTGTAAAACTATTTAAAAATGTATAACATAACTTACTTATTATAGCACTTTTTATTAATATTCGAAATAAATTTTCTTATTAAAAAAAGACTCTCCGTTAAGAGAGTCTCAATCATTAATACCCTTTATTAAAACAACTTATCAATTATTGAATTAATAGTATCATTATTTACAGATAATTCTTCGCCTTTAAGCCCGGCTGATTTAATAGAAAGTTCATCGTTAATAACACCACATATTTTATCAGAACTCTTAATACCTTCTTTAACGGTCTGTATCATATCATCAGGAGTTTTATTAATCACATAGTAAATTGGCTTATTTATTTTAGTAGCAATCTCTTCAATCTTACAAGAAAGCTTAATAGATTCATATGAAGGATCTACAACCATCAGAATTGCTTCTACGGCATTATCTGTACCACGTCCAAAATGTTCAATTCCTGCTTCCATATCCATAATTACTGCTTCATTATCCCTCAATTTAAGTACAGGTACGAATTGACACATCAGGGCATTAAATGAACATGCACACGCCTCATTAGCAGTCTCAATCTTTCCCGGACTCATAAGAAGCACGCCATCTTTCTCACTTATATAATCCGACGGTATATCATCAAAGGTCCATTGCTTATCAAACAACATAGGCATATTCATAGGACCGACCTCTAACATTTTCATCACTTCATTTTTCCCACCAAAATTATCGATAAAGGACTTTGGAAGTTTCATGCCCAATTGTTGATGTAAACCGTAATTTGATTCATCACAATCAATTACTAATACTCTGTTTCCCTTTTTCGCATATGCTTTTGCAAGAAGCGACGCTACTGTACTTTTTCCGCTTCCACCTTTTCCACAAATTGCAATTTTCATTATTAAATGCTCCTTTCTTAAAACATATATATAACATATAAAAGTATTTAAAAAAAAGGAACATCATATGTGTCTCAAGTGTAAGATTATCTACACATTTTATAAATTTGTCGTTAAGCCAAAACTTGCCTGATGAATAAATTTATCTAAAGCATCTTTCTTATTTTTCCACTCTTTCCCTTCCAAATTAATATTATGTACGGTAAGTGAATAACATCCGTGAATTTGGAACCAAAATAAA
>JAIKVT010000082.1 GCA_024685495.1 Lachnospiraceae bacterium | reverse complement strand
TACTTACATTGACGGAACAAAGATTGAAGCGAATGCAAACAAGTATACTTGGGTTTGGAAGAAATCCTGCATAAGAAATCGCGATAAAGTTTTTGGTTATATTTCTGCATTAATTGAAGAAATGAATTCCGGAGTGTTATGGACGTTTGGGGTAAAGATTGAACAACGGGATGAATACGCCATTGAATATCTGGAAGAAATCATAGAAAAGTATGCCCAATTAACATCTCTTGATTTCGATACGTTTGTCTATGGAAAAGGGCACAGAAAAACTATTTATCAACGCCAGTATGAGAAACTAAATGAATATAAAGAAAGATTGAAAACTTATGCCAAACATATAGAAGTATGTGGTAGTGAAAGAAACAGCTATTCTAAAACAGACAATGATGCATCGTTTATGAGAATCAAAACTGATTACATGGGAAATGATCAATTGCTTCCTGCTTATAACCTTCAAGCAGCTATCTGTGACGAGTACATTGCAGTGATTGATGTGAAACAGTATGCATCAGATATGGAATGTTTCGTTCCTCTAATGGAAAAGTTTAATAAAACTTATGGTCATTATCCTAAATATCCGGTTGCTGATGCCGGGTATGGTTCCTACAACAACTACATTTACTGCGAAGAACATGGTATGGAAAAGTATATGAAATTCACCATGTTTAAGAAAGAAACAACAGACAAAAAATACCGCGAGGATCCATACAGAATAGTTAATTTCAAAAGAGATTCAGAAGGCAATCTTGTGTGCCCAAATGGTAAACGTTTTATATATAAATACGACAAACGCATCTACAAAAACAAGTATGGAAGGACTGAAGAAATCTACGAATGTGAAGATTGTAGCGGTTGTCCTTATAGGGAAGAATGTTGTAAGAAAAAGGAAGGAAACAGAACTGCAAGATTAAACAGGGAATTAACCTCCATGCATGAAGAAGTAATCGAGAATCTTGAGTCAGTTCAAGGAGCTTTGCTTCGTATGAACAGAAGCATACAATCCGAGGGGACATTTGGTATTATCAAGTGGGACAGGTCATACAAAAGATTGTTCAGAAGAGGCTTAGAAAACGTAAATTTGGAGTTAACGCTGATTGCTTGTGCTTTTAACCTCTATAAATATCATAATAAGCGAAATCGATTAAAGCTGATTGCATGATATTAGGTAACTAAATAGATTAAAAAAGCTCTTATTAACATAGGGCTTATTAAAGTGCCTCAAAAATCAACATTTATAATAATTATATATAAAGAAACAGACCTGCATTGGCAATGGCCAATGCAGGTCTGCTATTTAGAGACTATTTTTACAGCCCCTATTTTTGACTGTTAGAAAGAAAAAACACATATTGTCGATTACGCAGAGTATAAAAAAGTTGACAGTATTTAACAAATATGCTAGTATGTCAATGTTTATTTTAAGTTTTAAGGAGGAAATGTTATATGGCTATAGCAGCTTTGGTAGTAGGTATTGGTTCATTATTAGCAGCAATACTTGGTGGAGGACTTTCTACAGGTTCTATTACATTATCACTTGTCCTTTTGATAATCGGTATTATCGGAGGTATTGTCGGAATCGTATTAAGTGCTAAGACAATGAAGAATATACCTGAGAAGAAGGGATTTGGAGTAGGCGGATTGATCACATCAATTATTGCCGTTGTATATGCAACAATCAGCTTGGTTGCATGCGTTGCATGTATCGCTTGTGGAGCAGCAGCAGTTAACAGTGTCACTAAAGATATGACTCCGGAAGAGCAGAAGGCTTTTGAGCAGGAGATCGAAAAGAGCGTCAACGAAGGTATTAATGAAGCACTTAATAACGCTACAGCTCAGTAAGTATGCATGTTACACAGTTAATGTAAGCAATTTATAGAATTATAATGAAATGTAGGCTTAGGGGGGATAATCGTTCCTAAGCCTTATTTTGAAAAGGAGGAATTTATTATGGCTTATTATGAAGGAGATTCTAACCAACAAAACGGACAGGATTTTAATCAACAACCCCAGGGTCAACCTAATCCGGGTGCTGCACAGCCTGAGAATCAGTTTAATCAAAATGCATCTCAGACTCAGGGACAGCAGTTCCAGCAACAAGCAAATCAGGGACAACAGTTCCAGCAGAATCAGCAGTTTAATCAGGGACAGCCAAACTATCAACAATCATATAATCAACCTGTTAACAACTATGTTGATACAGGACACAGCCCGGTACAGATTATGGTATTTGGTATAGTCTCTTTGGCAAGTAGTGTTCTGTTTAGTTATACAGTTATTCTCGGTGTATTATCAATTGTATTCGGAGCTTTAGCAATGAGCTGGTCTAAGAAGTTCAATGAAGCTAATCCGGGTAACAATGACGGACAGGTTAAAGCCGGAAGAGTCTGCGGTATTATCGGATTAATAGCAGGTATTGTCGGAATGGTAGTTGGATTAATCGTTTTCCTCACAGTAGGTTGCGCAGCATGCTTCGCATCAATGGGTGGATATGGTTATTAAAATAATATGATTTTTCTGCCTCTGCCTTAAATTGGCAGAGGCATTTGACTGTATAGATTTATTTAGGAGTAATTATTATGAGTATGTATCTTGATTTTGGGCTATTTAAGATTCCCGCATACGGTACCATGATTGCAACGGGAGTTATAGTAGCTAACATAATCGTTATATTACTTATATTGTTAAGGGATCACAAGGATATATGGGACTTTGTAATATTAGAAGGCTTTGGTTTGCTCGGTGGAATAATCGGCTCTAAGCTTTTATATATTATAGTAAGCTTCGATGATATTCCCTGGGATCGAATAGGTGAGCCGGAAGTATTAGCGACGCTTATAGGAGGTGGATTTGTCTTCTACGGCGGGCTTATTCTTGCTGTAATAATGGTATTTATAGGAGCACATTTTAATAAGATTGATGCATGGGACTACCTGAGTAATTACGCATTTGCCATACCGCTTGCACACGGGTTCGGCAGGATAGGATGCTTTCTTGCAGGATGCTGCTATGGTGTACCATATCACGGACCGCTTGCGGTTGTATTTCCGGAGTCTTCGATAATTGCTCCACCGGGTATCGAGTTGTTCCCGGTTCAAATAGTAGAGGCGTGCTGTCTCTTTGTAATTTCTATTATTTTATTTTTGTTTTATTGGTTTAGAAAAACAAACTATTTGCTTCCTATGTATTTCATACTATACGGTATTGTCAGATTTGTACTTGAATACTATAGATTTGATGAATACAGAGGCAAGTTCTTATCACTGTACACATCACAGTGGATCAGTATCGGAATGATTGCTTTCGGTATCGGATGGATAATTTATTTCGTAGTAAAGAAATATAAGAAGGAACCGGACGAGAATAAACCGGAAGAGAATGATTCGGAAGAATAGATTTGACTTAAGATAAGGAATTAAGATTTAAGACATGAGTTACGAACTTGAGTATATAGCATTTATTATAATTGGATATTGTGCGGGTTCGGTGTTCTTTGCAAAGTTGTGGGGTTACGTTTTTACAAAGCGTGATATCACACTCGAGGCACCCGATCACAACCCGGGCACCTTCAATGCATTTGAGATTGGAGGCTTTTGGTGTGGAGTTCTTACGGTAATAGGTGACCTTCTTAAGGGAATCCTGCCCGTGGCTTTGTGCCTTTATTTTGTTGACAGTTATGCACATAATGAAGTTCTGATGGCGCTTGTTATGCTTGCCCCAATAATTGGACATATCTTTCCGCTCTATAATCATTTCAAAGGTGGCAAAGGTATAGCGGTTACCTTCGGTGTGCTGCTTGGATACGCGCCGGATTTTAAGGTGGCGCTGCTTCTTGCGATTGTATTTTTGGTATTTTCATTAGTGCTTATTATAAGACCGGACTATTATAAGACGATGGCTACATTTATTGTGGCGGCGGTAATCAGTCCGTTCGTAGGATATAGATTGGCAATTGTGTTGGCGTATTTTGCGGCGGCAATTGCAGTATGTACCCGTCTCATCTTAAGCGATGAAGAGAAGGGGGCTTTTTCTGTTTCGTTTTTTAAATGGAATATAATAACCGCAGGTAATTCTGCGGATGAAAGTGAAATTAGTGAGGCAGAAAAAAGAAAGGAAAAGGAAATTAAACCATGAGATATCTTGTCATGTCATGCAGTACCGGTGGTGGCCATAACTCAGCGGCGCATGCAGTGGAAGAGGAATTAATAAGCAGAGGACATGATGTTGATTTCTTAGATCCATATGATTTAATTCATAAAAAATTAAGCAGTACGGTTGGTGGAGCATATATTAAATTGGTGCAGAAGTTTCCGACGATTTTTGGGACGGTATATTTTGCGGGAGATATTGTAAGCAGGATACCGGTTATGTCGCCCGTATATTTTGCCAATGCGGGTGTGGCTAACAAGATGCGTCTGTATCTTCAGCAGAATCAGTACGACGGAATAATTATGTCACATCTTTATCCCGCGGAAATGATTACAATGCTAAAGCACCATAAGGTTCAGTTGCCACCGACTTTTTATATTGCGACGGATTATACCTGTATTCCGTTTACGGCAGAGACGGAGTGCGATTATTATTGTCTTCCGGGCGAAGGAAGCGTAGATGATTTTGTATCTCGAGGAATTCCAAGAGAGAAGATTAAACCATACGGTATCCCCGTAAAAAAAGATTTTAATATGCGAAAGAAAAATAAATCGAGTGAGCTATCGGCTCCCTGGCTTAATCCTAATATGAGACATATTCTTGTTGTCGGAGGAAGCATCGGTGCCGGTTCTGTAGAGCTTGCGGTAAAAATCGTATCGGGCTATATCAGAGAGTTTAACAAGAAGGTAGACGATAAAATTATCGAAAGCAGAAAGCTTCATGCCATTGTCGTCTGCGGTAATAATAAGAAATTATATAAGAAGCTCTATCATAAGAAGGCGAGATATGTAACGGTTTTGCAGGCGACCGATAATATGTCCGAATATATGAAGGCCAGCGATATTGTAATTTCTAAGCCCGGCGGATTGTCGTCGACTGAAGTTGCTGTAGCGAAGGTGCCCCTCATACACATTTCCCCGATACCGGGATGCGAGATCTTCAATGTAAAATACTTCGAAGCAAGAGGTATGAGTATCTACGTTAAAAATCTTCGCAAGGATTTGGCTTCGGCGATAACGGCGCTTCTTAAGCCCGCTAACAGAAGGAAGATGTTAGAGAGCCAGGAGGCAGGAATTAACGAGAACGCGCGTGATGAGTGGTGCGATTTTATAGAGGATAAGACAAAAAGTAACACGGCAGATTAAAACTGCCGTGTCTTTTTATGGGAAATGTGTCATATCGCTCGATACGCTAAGCAATGCGTTGTAAGTAATACGTGCTTATGTAATTGCTATGATTGCTTTTTACGCGCCTGCACAACCGATACGCTTACAACTATAATTGCAAGAATTAATATTGCGGCTAAAGAATAGATTGACATGGCGTTATCGCCCGTTAGGAGTCTGCTTCCTTTGCCGTATTTTGAACTGCCCGAGCCGTAAGCTTCTTTCCATACGGCTTTGAAATTATGTTGTCCGTGAACGACATATTGATCGCCCGGATAGTATCTTGAGCCTTCCCAGTATAGGAATTCGTATCCGGCTTTTTCGGGAGGTCCCGGGATTGTAATTACATCTCCATCGACTAGGCCGATGTATTCGATGGAGCCCGATTGTCCGTCAATTGTTCCGCCGTCAAGGTCAAAGTACAGCGTATATCCCTGGCTTATGATGAATTTTCCACTTGTAAATGTGATATCATAATTGCCTTGTTCTGCCTCGCCGGAAGGTGTTATTGTGTAATCACCGATCGCTTCACCCGGGTTTCGAGACAGGGTGTAATCAATAGTGTCGTTATTGATAAGTCCCGTTACCGTAGCGGTAAATTCAGGGTCGTTATGATTAACGATTTTAACTTTATCATCTGCTTTGACTTCTACACTCTTTCTTAGAATTTTAAATTCCGCAGGAAGCGAGTATGCTTCATTAAAGTTATTGGTCTCATCAATATGGGCAACGGCAAAGTATTTGCCAACATTTTTAGGCTCGCCTCCGCGATAGTCTGCGCCGTCTAGTGCAGATGTAGGAATCCGGCATTCGTAGTCTTTATAATAAGTATATGTAACTTCTCCCGTACCTTTGTTGCCTGTTACGAAGATATTAGTAGCATCTCCATAAGTATAATCTTCTATGTGAACTACAGGCTCTAAATCAGCTCGTTTAATAGTGAAGCTGTAAGGCTCTGAGTTGGCGTAGGTGTAGTTATACCTCTCGCTTAATACTGCAGTAACGGTGTACTCACCGGCCTGCAAAGGAGGAATAAATGTCCTTGCTATGCTTCTTCCCGAATTGGTCGTTCCTTCATATACATATGTTAATTCACGTTGAATGAAAGGAATGTCACAATAGGTACTTGGCCGTGGAAGTTCGCCGAAGGTTACGTCCGCACATTTTACTAAGACATCACGAGCGGCTTTTCCTACATAAACTTTAGCGGGCTCACCGAGTGTTACCGCGTAATTTCTGGTAAGTTTTTTTCTTATTAGTTGCACATCATAATCTTCATATGAAGAGAAGACGCGTGAGCCGAGAGGAACTACTTCCGTAAGATTTAGTCCCGCAAGTTCGAGATTATCATCGGTATACATTACTTTGTATCGCAGATACTTTTCGTTCTCGGTACGCTTATAGGTGGTCATCGCTTCGTGCTCATAATTTGTCCAGGTGTCGTCCCTTTCTAATACAGATACGAGAGGAATAGCCGTTACAGGTTTTCGCTTTACAATAACGCTGACAATCGTGGCAGCAGGATTTATTCTTTCACTGCCTGTGTATTTAATCAGCATATAAGTCTTGCCGGCATTAAGAGTTGTAATCTTGCCACCGGAATATACGGCGATATCATTTGCCGGATTAATCATCGAATACTGCAAGGCTGATGTAACATTTTCCACATCTTCAGAAGAACCACCTATAACAGTAACAGTAGGCTTATATTCAGAACCCGGAACATAGATGTCGTCATCGTTATAGGTTACTTCTATCGGGTCCATCTCAATTTGAGCGGTAAGCTTACTAAAATCATAATCCTTAGAATCCTGCGAATTATAGTAATTCTTCTTATCGGGATTACATCTAAAGTATGCATAAATCGTATATGTGCCCGCAGGAATTGCGGAACCGTCAATTGTAATATCGGCTCGACCGTTAGAGTTAACATCGACATCTTTCGAGGTCTCAACAATGCCAGAGCCCTGTCTTATCACAAAATATACGGTGCCGTAGTCCTGATCGTTTTCTACCAGTCCGTTAACAAAAGCCGTAAGCTCTATACCCTTTGTAGATTTATGGCCGATGATTGCGGAGATTTTCGTCTCAGCAGGAGTAATTGCAAATCCGCCAATATCATAAGCCGCACCGCAGAATTCTCCCGCACTCATATCGACGCGAACCGTATAATCGCCGGCGTCTTTAACCTCGCGTCTTGGAATAATCAAATCTTCCGTAAGGTCAGCTTCAGTGCTCGTTCCTTCTTCCCATTTGTACTTGTAATAAGTATAAGAGACCTTGCCGTCGCCTGAGCAAACCTTAAGAGGAGGCTCTTCGATTAATTCGCCGTCGTAAACCTTATCAAAATTATCTTCCAAAACAACTTCGGCAATCATATTGAGTCGACCGTTGTTGTCATTTGTGCAGGTTCCGAAATAGTGATAGGTCCTGCCGTCTGCCGTAACTTCCGCATTAGTTGCATCAGTTGCTCCTTCGCCGAGCCAAAGGTAGACCATGCCTTCTCCATCGGTATAAAGCGGAGTGTTATCGTAATAAGCATCGCCTTCTTTGTCGGTTGAGCCGTCACCCGTTACGCTTACATTGATTCGGGTATATGTCTCAATATCGGGAACGCGAAGGGATACGCGATACACATCATTTCTGTCATCTTCATTGTTATCAAGATGTTTAGAACTTTTATCGGGAGCTAAAGCATTGCCGTTAAGTGATGAGCGAAAACTCTCGTTCCACTTAGAATATTTATCGCTGCCGAGCGAGAGAAGTGTGCCTCCGTTTATTTGCATCGTAGTTGACTGCGGAGAGTCATTTTCGATAAATGAACCACCCTGTCCCACGTCAACGGGTGCAGTTTTATACTCGACATTCGAATATAATTCGTCTATATAATTGTAGCCGGATGCGGCAATTACCAATGGGTCGCCACTGTCTGTTCGATTCATGGTAAATGTGCCCACAGTGCCCGCACTCCTGCTTTTGCCCGAATCCCATAACAGTTCTTCTGCAAGATAATTATTCTCGCCCGAGCCGCCTCCGATACCCGCAGCGCCCGGACCTCCGTCAGCGTGAACGGTAGAATTATCGCTTATGCAAACCTGGCCGAACACATCAGTGTCGCCGGGATTTTGTTTGTTAAAGATTACACCCGTTCCGATACCTGCGCCGCCGACTCCGCCAAGAGAAATGACTTCGGAAGAACCGCTTATGGATACGTTAGCATCACTAACTTTTGAATTGGTACCACCTCCGATACCTGCTGCGCCGTCACCGCCGGTTGAATTGACTTTACTGTCGCTAATGGAAATGTTTCTAAGAGTGCCACGCTCTCCCGTACCGATTCCGGCTCCATAGAAGCCACCGTAAGCTGTAACTTCTGAACCGCCTGCA
>JAIKVT010000028.1 GCA_024685495.1 Lachnospiraceae bacterium | reverse complement strand
GAAGCGGAAAAAAAGAAGAAAGAAAGTTGATCCTGAGAGGGTTGCGCAGATACTTGATAAGCTTGATGAGATGTATGGCACGCAGTATGTGATATATCTTAATCACGAGACGCCGTGGCAGCTTCTGATTGCGGTAATATTAAGTGCGCAGTGTACTGATGAGCGGGTCAACATTGTAACGAAGGACCTATTCGTGAAATATCCTACTTTAGATGCGTTCGCAAATGCGGATGTCAAAGAATTAGAGCAGGATATTTATTCTATTGGCTTCCATCACGCTAAGGCTCGAAACATCAAGGCTTGCTGCGAGAGATTGATTACGGAGTACGGCGGAGAGGTTCCGGATAATATGGACGACTTGCTGTCCCTTGCGGGAGTTGGTCGAAAGACTGCCAATGTTATTCTCGGAAACATCTACAACATTCCGAGCATCGTGGTGGATACGCATGTTAAGAGGATATCTAAGCGATTTGGATTTACGGAAAGTGACGATCCGGAAGTTGTGGAGCAGGACCTCATGAAGGTACTCCCGAAGGAGCACTGGATATTGTATAACATACAGATTATTACATTTGGAAGAAATATCTGTTTTGCACGCTCGCCAAAATGTGCGGAGTGCCCACTTCAGGACCTATGTATAGATAAAGGAAAGAAATAGATTGAATTTTACGCAGGGATCCTGCCTTATGTAAGGCGAAATCGATTTTTGTAACAGCAAAGGATAGAACTAATGAATATATATTTAACAAGGCACGGGCAGACACACCTCAACAGAAAAGAGCTTATGCAGGGGCGAACCGACGCACCGCTTAATGAAAAAGGAATTATGCAGGCTGAAAATGCCCGTCAATTTATCAAGGACGTACATTTTGATGCGGTGTATTCAAGTCCGTTGATTCGTGCAAAGCAGACCGCCTCTATCATGAGTGATACGCCCATGGAAGACCTAATTATTGATCCTCGAATTATCGAGGTGGAATTTGGCGACTATGAGCTTCGAAAATACAACAATCTCGGGCTCAAGCTCACTTCCTACTGGCTGCTTCCGGAAGTGTTCAAATGTCCCGACACGGTCGAGCCTCTTGAGAAATTAATCGAGCGAAGCCACGCATTTTTAAGAGATCTTGAGAAAAAGGATTATGAAAATGTGTTAGTGGTTTGTCACGGCGGAATCATACGACCGATGTGCGGATATTTGCTCGACAAAAAGCGAGGCTTTCAGTGGCGTCCAAAGCCACATAATTGCGAGATTCGTCTGTTCGAATCTAATAACGGAAAGCACAAATTTATTAAAAGTTTTAAGCAGTAAAGTCGGATTTGATGACACATTTTCCAGATTAAAAAACATCCGGGGATAGGCATTCGGGCGAAAGGGAAAAGCATGAAGGATTCAATGAAAATATCAGTGATTATACCCGTCTACAACAGAATAGGCTCACTTGCGGACTGCGTGGCGAATGTTCTCGCCTTCGATTATGATAACTACGAGCTTATCCTCGTTAACGACGCCTCGACTGACGGCACCGGGGAAATGTGTAAGCGATGCGCTAAAACTCATTCTAATGTTAAATGTGTCAGCAACCTTACAAATCTTGGGCCGGGGCTTAGCAGAAATGCGGGGCTTGACGCGGCCGATGGGGAATATATCATATTTCTTGATTCCGATGACAGATACGATAAATCTTTGCTTCGCAAGGTGGCAAATGCCGCAAACGAGAAGCATCCCGATATAATTGTGTATTCTCTTTGGGAAGAATATTATGACAAAGACGGCAAGTTAGAGTATAAGACTTCGCATAGCCTTCCAACCTGCTATATGTCTCACGCCGAGGATATACATCATTTTATGGTACTCCTTGAGGAGGAGACGATGCTGGGCTATCCTTGGAATAAAGCTTATAAACTTTCATATCTTAAGGAATGCGGTGCAAGGTTTACGGACGTTGTACATGTGGAAGATATTTTATTCAATATAGAAGCATTTGAAAATATCACCTCGCTTACAGTACTTGAGGACAGATTATACCACTACTGTAACGAAGCAGATAACAGACTGACCGATAAGTATTTACCGGATTATTTTGAGTTGCAAAAACTTCGCATCACGAAGTTTTATGAGCAACAAAAAAGATGGGGCACACTTGATCAGCATGCCCTATCTATACTATCAGGGGAGTACTTTAGATGGTTATTGTCTGCTGTGGAGAGGCAAACCCATCAGTGTATTCCTCCGAAAGATATACGATTTTTCTTGGCTCGAGAGTTCAATACAATGCTTTACGCAAATCTCTCGAAGCACCTTAGAGTAAGCAAAAAGCTTACATTTCTTTACGCTCCAATGCTTAAGCGCGATACCAAAGGAACGATTGCCGTTGCGCAAAACATTTCCCGGATTAAGAGGAAGTTGCCTATGGTATTTGCAATGTTAAAGCAATTTAGGTAAACTTCGCAAATCGTAACTGTGCAATCAAGACTCCTCCCTCGCTTCGCGCAAGTTCATTGTATCTATTGGAGTCCCGATTGAGAGCCCAATGTAATCTCTAACTGTGTAGATTTTGCTTTGCTGCCGCCTTTATCTATGGTGATCTTCACCTTGTCGCCGGCATTATGTGTAGCAAGTATATTCTTAATCTGCGACATACTTGTAATTGTCGTATCATCAAATCCTGTAATCACATCACCTTGAGACAATCCTGCCTTCTCAGCTGCTCCACCGGTATAAACCTTAGTAATATATACTCCTGTAGAGATACCGTATTGTTTTGCAGTTGATTGAGATATATCCATACCTGCTATGCCAAGGTATGCTCCGCCTGATGACTGCTCTGAATTAGAGCTTGCGTTGCCATCCTTAGAATTCATTATCTCATTAATAATTGCCGTAACTGTTGAGCTTGGAATAGCATATCCCATACCTTCTACGCTGGTATTAGAAAGCTTAGCAGAGACGATTCCTACCATCTCGCCTTTCATATTAAGAAGCGGTCCGCCGGAATTACCGGGGTTAACTGCCGCGTCTGTCTGGATTACCGTGTTGGTAATTGATCTTCCGCTACTGTCAGTTGCAGAAATCTTACGGTTTAATGCCGAAATAACGCCCGTTGTAACAGATTGTCCGTAGCCAAGCGCATTTCCAATAATAATTGCACCATCGCCCACTACCAACTCATTGGAATCACCGATTACGCAAACCTTGATAAGAGACTGTGTCTCTTCATTCACGTCGCTTAATTTGACGCATATTACTGCCACGTCGTCTGCCTCAGATGTACCCACAATCGTAGCATCTACAGCTGTATCGTTACAGAAAGTTACTGTAAGAGAGTTAGAATTCTCTATAACGTGGTTATTAGTTACAATATATAAATAATCGCTGTCCTGACTAAATATGATACCTGTTCCGGCACTCGGCGTCTGCTGAACGCTGGTACCAAACAATGTTCTATACTGTGTAAGCGACACATTTGTTACAGATACAACAGAGGGCAACACGTTGTTCGCAATATCTGATACGTCAGATACGGCCGTTGCAGTAGAGACTGCCGTTCCCTCTATAACATTTTCACCATAATTCTTAGTGGAATTACCCGAGATCTTATTAATAGCCAGGTTAACTCCTGCAAAAGTTCCTCCCGCCACAAGTCCGAAAACCAGTGCTATAACTATCGCTTTAACTACTTTCATCCCAAATTTACCGTTGTTAGTTCCCATTTCACTGTCTCCTTTAGAATAATAATAATTAATACGGATTGTTATCCCATGCCGATGTGTTACAAATACCACTTTAATGTTCTTTTGTGTAAAAAATGTGATTAAAATGTTAAAAAAGTATGCAAAAAAAGTGTGACAAGTAACTTGCCACACTTTAAGCCTTTAATATTCGTCGTGTTCTGCACTCTTCTCTGTCTTACCTGTAAGATCAATGATATCCTGACTAATCTTATGAACCGTTTCAGACGGCACATAATTTTCTTTATTAAACAAGAAGAAATACAATTTAGATACGTTAGTCTCAAGTGTACAAGGCACTACTAAACTTCCCTTGCTTCCGTATGTACCTGTTGTCTTATCAAACGGGAATCCCGTTGTAGCACCCAATGTATAATCTCTCATTGCGGATGCCAGGATAGCAATGTCTTTCGCACTTAAACTAGTCGATATCTCTTTAAGTACATTTTCATCAGTTGCAAGAGCAAGAGCCTGAGTTGCGCTCATCGTCTTAATCTTGTTAACCATCTGAGAAAGTACTGTTCTCTGTCTCTCTGCACGTTTAAAGTCACCACCGGATGTATATCTCAGTCGGCAATAAGCCGTTGCTTCTACACCATTCAATGTCTGAGGTCCGGCTGCAACACCGTTAGATGTCTTGCCCGTAATCTTCGCAACCTCACCGATGTAATCATCGTTCATAAGTTTTGCTTCTTCTTCGGTAAGTGTAATCTCAACACCACCAATGTCATCAATAACATCAGACAAAGCATTAAAGTCAACTGCCACATAATTCTGAATATCGAGATCGAGATTTCTGTTAAGCATCTCAATCGCTTCCTGATAGCCACCGTGATTATAAGCGTAATTACACTTTCGTATGACGTTATCTTTGTGCATTAAAGATGTATCTCGATATAATGATATAACTCTTACTTCCTTCGTGTCGTTATTGATACAAGCAACCATTATACTGTCTGAGTTACCACTATCAAAATTACCGTTGGACCTGTTATCCACTCCGAAGAAGGCTATACATTTATAACCATTCAACAAATCAATAGTCTCGTTAGATAAATTATTCTTATCCAGATTACCAAGACTCTCACAACTAATCAGTCCAAACTTTAACCAAGCCACTAGGAACAGAATTACAATCAGAAGAACTATCACTTCTATAATAATCAGTGTCCGCCTTCTTTTCCTACGCCTCTGGGCGTTGGTTAACGGTTGTTTAATTTTCTTAGCCATATATGTACCTTTATGAAATTTTGTAATTTCATCCTTATATTTTAATATACGAAATTATTGTAATTTCATCCTTATATCTTTCGTAATAATATCAGTATAACTGAATGAAAGCAGTTGGGCAGGCTTTTCATCATCTTTATCTTCTACCAATACGGTAAACACACTTGGATATGCCCCTTTGATTACTCCCTTCTGTACGTCAACCTTGTTACGACCTTTATCAAGTCGAATAATAACCTTGCTCCCGCATTGTTGCTTTACTGATGCGCGAACCTTATCAAAATCTGAATGTTTCATGTTACCTCTTCCTCCTGCGTGCTAGAACTAAAAAACACGCTTGTATATTATAGCACCTCACCATGTAAAAGTCAAAAATTTGCATGGATATTGTTGAAATATTACAAAAAAGCCTTCGTGCTTAAACACAAAGGCTTTCATGCATTTATACTAATGAGAGAGAATTTCCTATAAACATTCTTTCATCTTAGTGGCTGACTCGTTAATATCGTCGAGTTTACTTGTCATTGTCTTCATATGCTCGACATTTGCATCACTAAGTTCCGTAAGATTAATTGTCGAAGCTGCAACCTCTTGAGTCGTAGCAGATAAGTTATTAACCGAATCCGTAATCTGAGCGTTGGCATCTACAACCTCTTTGATTATATCTGTAATATTGTTAATCGATTCCATAAGACCCGTAATATTATTATTAATTACATCGAACTTATCGCCCGTAGTCTCAATCATATCGCTCTGCTCTGTAATACTGTCTGATGTCTTAACCATGTTGGCAGTAGCATCTGTCATATCATTAGCAAGCTCTGAGATAATACCTGTAATCTTCTCTGTAGAAGACTTCGTTCCTTCCGAAAGCTCTCTGATCTCGTCAGCAACTACCGCGAAACCTTTACCGGCTTCACCGGCACGTGCAGCCTCAATTGACGCATTTAACGCAAGGAGGTTTGTCTGATTGGAAATGTTAAGAATTGC
>JAIKVT010000006.1 GCA_024685495.1 Lachnospiraceae bacterium | reverse complement strand
GGAACTTATGGAGAATAAATACGGCATCGGCGGAGAGCAGTCAGGTCATATCATATTCAACAAATATTCGACAACAGGCGATGGAATTCTTACGGCTGTTGTTATGACAAGTATATTTGTATCTAAGAAATGTCCTTTCTCTAATCTTACAAGAGGACTTGAGATTATGCCTCAGAGACTTAAGAATGTAAGAACAGATAAGAAGGATGAAATTGATGCCGATCCCGAGGTTATCGCTTTTGCCGAGGATATGAATAAGAGACTTGGTAAGAAGGGAAGAGTACTGCTTAGAAAGAGCGGCACCGAGCCTTTATTTAGAATCATGGTTGAAGCTGAGACTTATGAAGATTGTGACAGGTACATAGAAGAGACTGAAGAGTTCATAAGAGAAAGATATGCAATATAAAGAGGTTCAATATGAATACTTTGATATATAACGGAAGGGTTGTTAATCCTGCAAACGATATTGATGGGATAGGATTTGTTGTTATTGAAAATGATAAAGTTAAAGCTTTAGATATCTGCGGTGAGATTAACGATGATAAGGTTCGAAATCTGACTACAGAATATAACATTGATAAAACTATCGATGCAAAGGGCTTAATCGTTACACCGGGACTTATCGATTTGCATGTACATTTTCGAGATCCCGGATTAACCTACAAAGAAGATATAGAGTCGGGCTCGAAGGCAGCAGTAAGAGGCGGTTTCACAACAGTTGTTGCAATGCCTAATACGGCTCCTGTTGTAGATAATGTTAAGACCTTTGAATATGTAATGAATAAAGGTAAAGAAGTCGGACTTACCAATGTAATCCAGGTCGGCTCCGTTACCAAAGGTATGGAAGGTAAAGAGTTATCCGATATTGATAACATGGCCGATAAGGGAATGATTGTTATATCGGAAGATGGTAAATCAGTAATGGATTCCGGCGTGTATAGAAAAGCCATGTACAAAGCAAAGGATAAAGATGTTACGGTGCTTGCCCACTGCGAAGACATCAACCTTGTTGAAAAAGGTGTCATGAATAAAGGCGACGTCTCTGATAAACTCGGACTTAACGGAATCAGCAATGCTGTTGAAAATGTCATTACGGCAAGGGATATTATGATTGCAGAGGAGACCGGCGCAAAATTGCACCTGTGTCATTGTTCGACTAAAGAGTCCATTGATATGATTCGCGAAGGAAAGAAGCGCGGCATTAAGGTTTCGGGAGAAGTTTGTCCTCATCATTTTATCTTAACAGAGGATGATATACCGGGGGACAATGCGATGTATAAGATGAACCCGCCGCTTAGAAGTAAAGAAGATAGAGATGCATTACTTGCAGGTCTGTCTGAGGGAGTAGTCGAAGTGATATCAACCGACCATGCACCGCACAGTATGGAAGAGAAGTCAAAGTCTATGAAGGATGCTCCTTTTGGAATTGTAGGACTTGAGACATCACTGCCGCTGTCTTATACATATCTTGTAGAGACGGGCAGATTAAGCCTTATCGAATTGATTAGCAAGATGAGCTATAACCCCGCTCGAATCTTAGGAATAGATAAGGGTGATATAAGTGTGGGAAATGTGGCTGATATAACTATATTTGATGCTAACAGTAAGTACGTTATCGATCCTGATACATTTGTAAGTAAGGGTAAGAATACACCATTTACGGGAATGGAAGTTAAGGGCGAGGTGAAATATACAATTCTTGCCGGTAAAGTGGTTTACACGGGCTAGATACACATATGAGCAGATACACAAATAAGATATACAAATAACAGATATATGAAGCACGTACGAAAAGTAGAGGAAGGTTAATATGATTGATATATTAGTTGACAAAATTAAAAAGACAAATGCGCCTATAGTAGTAGGACTAGATCCAAAGCTCGCATTTATTCCGGGCACAATTCTTGATAAGGCATACAAAGAAAAGGGAAAGACATTAGAAGGTGCTGCGCAGGCTATTTTAGAATTTAACAAAGGAATAGTTGATGCCACATATGATTTGATTCCCGCGGTGAAGCCTCAGATTGCGATGTATGAGCAATTCGGAATACCGGGACTTATAGCTTATAAAGAGACAATTGATTATTGTAAGAGTAAGGGACTTGTTGTAATCGGAGATGTCAAAAGAGGTGATATCGGCTCTACTTCAGAGTCGTATGCGATTGCACATCTTGGCTCAATTGATGTCGGCGGTGAGAAGATAAAAGTATTTGATGAAGATTTTGCAACGGTTAATCCGTATCTTGGAACTGACGGTGTTAAGCCATTTACAGATGTGTGTGCTCGCGAGAATAAGGGTATATTCATTCTTGTTAAGACCTCTAATCCAAGCAGCGGTGAATTCCAGGATAAGGATATGGAAGGTAAGCCTTTATATGAGCATGTAGGCGTAATGGTTGATAAGTGGGGTAGCGATTTAGTTGGTAAATGCGGATACTCATCTGTAGGTGCCGTTGTAGGTGCCACATATCCCGAAGTAGGAAAAATCATGAGAAAGGTTATGCCTAAGACTTATATTCTCGTTCCCGGTTACGGAGCTCAGGGTGGTAAAGGTAAAGACTTAGTTCACTTCTTTAACGAAGACGGACTGGGTGCAATTATTAACAGTTCCCGTGGAATTATTGCGGCATATAAAAACGAAGCTTACGCTAAGTATGGAGAAGCAGGATATGCCGATGCGGCAAGACAGGCCGTGATAGATATGAAGGAAGATATTGAATCCGCATTTTAAATATAAAGAAAGTGGGATTCAAACAGGGTTAGCATTCAAAGATAAGAGGAGAATTATATGAAGATTCCTAAGAGTTATGAGATTATTGATGAACAGTATCTTGATGACATTAAGGCACAGGGATATTTAATCAGCCACAAGAAGACTAAAGCTAAGGTTGCAATTATTCCCGATGAAAAAGAAGACAATAAAGTATTCTTTATTGGTTTTCGTACGCCGCCGCATGACTCTACGGGAGTACCACATATTATGGAGCATTCGGTGCTTTGCGGTTCCGATAAATATCCGGTTAAAGACCCCTTTGTTGAATTAGCGAAGGGTTCGCTCAACACATTTTTAAATGCAATGACTTATCCGGATAAGACAGTTTATCCTGTTGCAAGTTGCAACGATAAGGATTTTCAGAATCTTATGGATGTATATCTTGACGCCGTATTTCATCCGAGCATTTTCAGTCATAAGGAAATATTCGAGCAGGAAGGATGGCACTACGAATTAGATTCCGAAGATGGTGAACTTAAGATTAACGGTGTTGTATATAACGAGATGAAGGGTGCTTATTCATCTCCGAACTCTGTTCTTACAAGAGAGATTTTCTCATCACTTTTCCCGGATACGGAATATTTTCATGAGTCGGGTGGAGACCCTAAAGCAATTCCGGAACTGACATACGAAGATTTCGTGGGATTTTATAAGAGATATTATCATCCTTCCAATTCATACATTTATCTGTACGGTGATTGCGATATGTATGAGAAGCTTGATTATATTGATAAAGAGTATCTGTGTAATTTTGATAAATTAGATATTGAGTCTTCAATACATTCTCAAAAGCCTTTCGATAAGGTGATAAGAGTTGAGAAGGAATATCCGATTGCAACTGCAGACAGTGACGAAGACGGAACTTATCTTACATATAACTACTGTGTCGATATAGGAAGAGATCCTAAGAAGATGGCTGCATTTGAAATGCTTGACTATGCACTTTTAAATTCTCCGGGTGCACCTATTAGAAAAGAGTTATATAAAGCAGGAATCGGTAAAGCGGTATTAGGAGGCTTCGACGATGGAGTTAAACAGCCTGTATTTACGATTGCTGTTAAAGATGCAAATCTTGAAGATGAAGAGAAGTTTTTAGAGATAATTGAGAGCGTATTAAAGAAGCAGGTTGCGGAAGGCTTAGATCAAAAGGCACTCTTAGCGTGTATTAACTCGATTGAATTTCGTGTAAGAGAAGCTGACTTTGGCTCTTATCCGAAGGGACTTATGTACGGCCTTGATATATTAGACAGCTGGCTGTATGATTCGAACAATCCGTTCATCAGAATGAACGATCTTAAGATGTTAAAAGAGCTTAAGAAAGATATTGGCACCAGTTATTTTCGCGATCTTATTAAGGAATATTTCCTTGATAATAAGTTTGCGTCAATCGTTATATCTAAGCCTAAGAAGGGGCTCACTGCAAAGGAAGACGAGGAGTTAAGAGAGAAGCTTGCCGAGAAGAAAGCATCGATGTCAGCTGAAGAGATTAAGGCTATAATTGATAATACAAAGCATCTGCATGAATACCAGCAGACGCCTTCAAGTAACGAAGAACTTGAGAAGCTTCCTATGCTTAACAGGGAAGATCTCGATAAGGATATTAGAAAATGTGATGTTGAAGAGAAAGATATCGGTGGAATTAAAGTAATCCACAGTAAGGTGGACACTTCTAACATTCATTATCTTAAGTTGCTTTTCAGTATCGATCATATTTCTTTAGAAGAGCTTCCGTATGTATCGCTTCTAAGTAAGCTACTTGGACTTGTTGATACGGAAAATTATTCTTACTCTGATTTGTCGAATGAGATTGATATTCAGACAGGTGGAATAGGCACAAGCATTTCTGCGTTCTCGAGATCGTCGGATGACTATAATTTGTATTTTAGGGTAAATGCGAAATTTATAAGCGACAGGATTATGTATGCGACAGAGCTCTTAGAAGAGATGATGCTTCGCTCTGATTTCTCGGATGTTGAACGACTTAAGACATTAGTTAAAATTGAGCGCTCTAAGTTAGAGACAAGTATGAATTCTTCCGCTCATATTGTGGCAGGTATAAGAGCTAATGCATCAATTGCTAAAAGTGCTCTTATGGAAGATAAGCTTTCAGGAATTGAATACTATAGATTTATAAGAGATTTAGAAGAGAATTTCGATAGCAGATGTCATGATTTCCAACGAAAATGTATTGAGATGACTCATTCGATATTCAGAAGAAGTAATTTGCTTGTAAGTTCAACCGGTGATGATAAGATTTACAATCAGCTTAACACTTATCTTCCCGATTTGGCTCGTCATCTCTTTACCGATAACTATAGAAAATCATCAGCTAAGATGATATGTATTAAGAAGAATGAAGCATTTAAGGATGCATCTAAGATACAATACGTTGCAAGAGGCGGTGACTATAAAGCGCTAGGATATGAGTACAGCGGTTATCTGCACATTTTAAAGAGCATTCTTAACTATGACTATCTGTGGATTAACGTCAGAGTGCAAGGCGGTGCATACGGCTGTATGGTAAGGTTTAGAAGGAATGGACTTTTTAATGTGGTTTCATACAGAGATCCTAATCTTAAGAAGACGAATGAGACTTTCGAAGGTATTGCCGATTATGTAAGAAACTTCGATGTGACCGATCGTGATATGACAAAATATATTATCGGAACGATAGCAGAACTTGACAGGCCTTTGTCTCCGGACCAAAAAGGTGCAAAGGGACTTGCTTTGTATATGAACGGACTTACAGATGAGCAGCGTCAAAAAGAAAGAGATGAGATATTAAATGCTACACCTTTAGATATCAGGAAAGAAGCTGATTTGATAGAAGCAGTTTTAGGACAGAATTGTTTGTGCGTTATCGGTAACGAAGAGAATATAGAAGCTAACGCTGAGATGTTTGACAGTATTATGCAATTAACGTGAGAGTGAGAAAATGAGTAAATTTAAATCAGGATTTGTAACAATAATAGGACGACCGAATGTAGGTAAGTCGACGCTTATGAATTATCTTATAGGTTCAAAGATTGCTATTACAAGTAATAAGCCGCAGACTACAAGAAGTCGAATTAAGACGGTACTTACCGATGAAGAGAGATTTCAGATGGTATTTCTCGATACGCCGGGCTTTCATAAAGCGAAAAATAAGCTCGGGGAATACATGGTAAATGTTATTAAAGATTCCATAGTTGGCGTTGACGTATTGGTGTGGATAGTTGAGCCGGATGAGACAATAGGTAAGACGGATCTTAATATTGCAAGAGAGCTTTGGACTGTTAATATTCCCGTGATACTTGTTATAAATAAGATTGATAAAGTGCCAAGAGAGAGACTCTTTGTCGCAACGGATAATTTCAGTAAACTTTCTGATTTTGCTGAGATTGTACCTCTTAGTGCCATGAAAGGTACAAATTGCGATGAGCTTATCGATGTAATCTATAAGTATCTTCCGGAAGGTCCGATGTATTATGACGCAGATACTTTAACGGATCAGTCTATGAGACAGATCGTGGCAGAAATTATAAGAGAGAAGTCACTTCATGCTTTAGACGAAGAAGTTCCGCACGGTATAGCCGTTGCCATCGATAAGATGAAAGAGAGAAGTGATAAAAAGCTCTGGGATATAGATGCTACTATCTATTGTGAGAAAGAATCACACAAGGGAATTATTATAGGGCGAAAAGGTTCAATGCTTAAAAAGATTGGAACAAATGCCAGATATGAGATAGAACACAGTTTAGATATGCATGTTAATCTTAAGCTATGGGTTAAGGTTAAGAAGGATTGGCGAAGCAATGCGCATGAGCTTCAGAACTTCGGATATTTTGATGAATAATTTTGCGCAGTGGTAATTAAGGCTTTCGCACAGACCTAAGGGAGAGACAGCGAAATTGTCTGATACGATAAGAGTTCATGGTATAGTTATTTCTTCTATGCCTGTAGGTGAATATGATAAGAGAATAGTGATGCTTACTAAAGAGATGGGCAAGATATCGGCCTTTGCAAGAAAAGCAAGAAGGCCGAATTCTCATCTTCTGGGAGTTACCAATGCATTTGTATACGGAGAGATTGAACTGTATAGGGGTAAATCCTATTACACAATCAGTAATATTAAAGCGTCGGAGTATTTTACGGATGTTACTTCAGACATTGATAAGATGATGCTTGGTACATATTTACTTGAAGTGGCAGGCTATTTTGCGCAGGAAAATAATGACGAAAAAGAGAGGCTGTTACTTCTTTATCGCACATTACAGGTTTTAGGAACCGGCTCTATGAGTTTGGAACTTATAAGATGCATCTTCGAATATAGAACGATGGTAATTAACGGTGTATATCCTAATGTTTTTGAATGTGGTAAATGTGGCAGAAAAGATGAGCTTGTAGCCATTAATAACAACCTCGAAGGAGTGAAGTGTAAGTTTTGTGCCGAAAGGGACGGATACAGTGAATGCCGCCCGATTAAAAGCAGCACAATGTATACTCTGCAATACGTGGTGGGCAGCAGTATAAAGAAGTTGTATTCCTTCGAATTAAAGCCTGAAATAGAAAATGAATTTATACTTATCATTGAACGACTTAGGGTTAAATACCTCAATTATGAATTTAAGTCTGCGTCGTTCTTGAAGATTTAAAATGCTTAGTTTTAGAAGAGTTAAATGATATATTTAAGTTTGCTTTTTTCTTGAAGATTTAATCAAAAAAATATATAATGAGTTGATATGTCTTTCGCCGAAAGTGAAAGATATGTAATTGTTCGCATGACAGGAGGACATAATAATGAGTCAGCAAACGGTAAGAAGAAGGCCTGTTAATAATGCTAATCTCGAAGCCAGAAGAAAGGCCATGCGCCGAAAGAAAATAAAAGAAAAGAAGTTCATGCTGCTTGGAATGCTCTTAGCGGTTATTCTTGTTATTGTATTAATAGTATGGGGAATAGTAAGTCTTGTTAAAAGTGGATTTGCCGATACTTCTACATTGACTATTGCTAAAGACGGTACAATTACCATGGATGAAGTGGAAGACTTTAAAGAGTCTAATTATGACGAGAGTGAACTTGAAGAAGATACCGAAACATTAGCAGATGAATATAACGAAAGCGGAATGGGCGGTAAGGCCAAGTTTAAGAAAGCCAAGGTCAAGGACGGCGTGGCATATCTTAGAATGGAATATTCGGATTATAATGCATATGTCGGCTTTACAGGTAATGAGTTGTTCGTTGGAACAGTAGGTGAGGCAAAACTCAAGGGATATGACTTCAATGACACATTTTCATCAGTAAGTAATAAAACGAAAGGGGATGCTATATCTTCTGAGGATATGATGGCTGATGACAGTAAGAAAGTAGTTATGATTCGTGGAAATGTGCATGTTATAGTTCCGGGAAAAGTAACAGCCGTATCTGATTCATGTACAAGTATTATAAATGATAATGAAATCAGTATTACGCAACCTGACGGTAATAAGGATGCAACGGTTCTTACAATAATTATGTATGAGTAATATTATTTTGTATGGGTAATATTATCGTGCAATAGTAATTTGTCTTTTATAATACTAATTTGAAAAATGCAATTATCTATAGTTGCAACAAGAAGGGAAAAGAAAATGGAAAAATCAATGGATAAGATTGTAGCTCTATGCAAGAACAGGGGATTTATTTTCCCCGGTTCCGAGATTTACGGAGGACTTGCTAACAGTTGGGACTACGGTAATCTTGGTGTAGAACTTAAGAATAATATTAAGAAGGCCTGGTGGCAAAAGTTTATTCAGGAGAATCCTTACAATGTGGGAATTGACAGTGCTATTATCATGAATACGGGTGTATGGCATGCGTCTGGACATTTGGGCGGTTTCTCGGATCCTTTAATGGATTGTAAAGAATGCCATGAGAGATTCAGAGCAGATAAGGTTATAGAAGACTATGCTGCTGAAAATGATATTGAATTAGAGACATCTGTTGACGGTTGGAGTGCAGAAGAGATGATGGACTTTATAAAGTCTAACAGTGTGCCTTGTCCTACTTGCGGTAAACATAATTTTACGGATATAAGACAGTTTAATCTTATGTTCAAGAGTTTTATGGGTGTTACGGAAGATGCAAAGAACACAGTGTATCTTCGTCCTGAGACGGCACAGGGAATCTTTTGTAATTTTAAAAATGTTGCACGTACATCAAGGAAAAAGCTTCCGTTTGGTATAGGTCAGATTGGTAAATCGTTTAGAAATGAAATAACACCGGGTAACTTTATCTTCAGAACAAGAGAGTTTGAACAGATGGAATTAGAGTTCTTCTGTAAGCCGGATACTGATTTGGAGTGGTTCAAATATTGGAGAGAGTTCTGCTTTAATTGGCTTAAGTCTCTTGGAATGAGAGAAGAAGAATTAAGACTTCGTGACCATGATCCGGCTGAACTTGCATTTTATTCTAAGGGTACTACCGATATTGAATTCAAGTTCCCGTTTGGATGGGGCGAGCTTTGGGGTATTGCCGATCGAACCGATTATGACCTCACTCAGCATCAGAATGCGTCTAAGCAGGATCTTACATATTTCGATGATGAGACCGGTGAGAAGTATATACCTTATGTAATCGAGCCTTCTCTCGGTGCAGACAGAATTCTCCTTGCATTTTTATGTGCGGCTTATGATGAAGAGGATATCGGAACTGAAGAGAAACCTGATGTAAGAAATGTGTTACATCTTCATCCTGTTTTAGCACCCGTTAAGATTGGAATCCTTCCTTTATCAAAGAAGCTTGGAGACAGTGCATATAAGGTGTATGAGGAACTGGCTAAGACATATAATTGTGAGTACGATGACAGGGGAAATATCGGAAAGCGTTATCGTCGTCAGGATGAGATTGGTACACCTTACTGTATCACTTATGATTTTGATTCTGAAGAAGATCATGCAGTTACTGTAAGAGATCGTGACAGTATGAAACAGGATAGAGTTCCTATCGCAGAACTTAAAGATTATTTTGCAGATAAATTTTGTTTTTAATTTAACAAAATAATCAACTTTTTCTTTAGTAAATTATTATAAAGTGTTATAATGAATTTGTATGTGGTTAGTTTACTATATTGGGGATTTGCTCGGAGGGTTATATGAACTATAAAGAGACTATACGTAAGAAGAATAAATTGCTTTCAATAGCATTACTTGCATCTATTTTGCTTAGATGTATCGCTAATGCGCCATTTGTAGGAATAGGTGCCGTAATACCGATGGGAATCGGAGCAGTAGTTATAGGACTTGTACTATTTTTCTTATCATCTAAAGTTCCACCGATACCGATGATGTTTGCATTTTCAATATTCATGTCGGTGCTTGTATTTTTACTTATGACATTTTGGCCTTGTAAGGTTAACTTCATGATGACATATATGGCACTGTTCTTTGCTATTATGTATGAAGATATCAGGGTTATTACATTACAGACTGTATGTTGCGCAGCTGAGATGATATATTTCCACTTTAAGTATTATGATTGGCTTGATATGGAGTGGGGAACAGATACAACAGTAATCGGTGTTGTATACCTTATCTCAGGTATGATAGTATTCGTAATGCTTTCACGTATGACTAAGCAACAATTTGCAGAACTTGAGAAGACTAACAAGGAAGCGCAGGAAGAGAAAGAGAAAGCAGAGAAGTTACTTGCCCAAATCGGTAAGTCTGTAGGAGTACTTGACAATACATCAGGAAAGATTTCTACAAGCGTTAACGTATCAGGCGATATCACAAGTGAGATTGCTAAAGCAACAGAAGAAGTTGCACAACGTGCCGGTGATGAAGTTGAAGCCGCTGATACAATCAGAATTATGGTAAGTGATGGTGTTGAAAACATCCAACAGGTTGCAGAGGCTTCCGTTCAGATGTCAGAAGCATCTAATGAAACCAATACGGCAATTACCCAAAGTGATAATAAAGTTAAGATTCTTTCTACAAGAATGGATAATCTTAATCAGAAGATGGATGAGATTGCAACAGCAATTGCAGAGCTTTCTGACGAGAATAATAAGATTGTCGGAATCCTTGGTACATTAGGAGAGATTTCAGATCAGACAAACCTCTTATCTCTTAATGCATCAATTGAGGCTGCCAGAGCAGGTGAGGCCGGTAAGGGCTTTGCGGTTGTAGCAGATGAGATACGTAATCTGTCAGATTCATCAGCACAGTTTACAGATGAGATTCATGGAATCTTAGATGGCGTTGAAGCTAAGACAAGACAGGTTACCGAAGAGATTGCACAAGGTCAGGTATCTGTTCAGGAATGTGATGACTATGTTAAGGAAGTCGGAGAGTCATTTACAATTGTTCGTTCGAACTCAGATGAGATACTTGAGAAAGCTCAGGATATTGAGAGTAAGTCGAATGCATTACATTCACTTCTTAATAATACACTTGATAATGTTAATGAGATTAGTTCTAACGTTGAATCGACGAGTGCCGCAATGGAAGAGATTGCAGCCAGCATCAATAACCTGAATGACAGTATCGCAGATGTTGTTACGGGATACAATGATATTAACGATATTACGGCAAGTCTTGTCGAGGTATCAGAGCAATAAATCGTTAAAAATATTAATAAGACACTTAAAGGAAAGCAAAATTTCAAAACTATTGAAATTTTGTTTTCTTTTTTCTTGAAAATGTTTATGGCTATTGTTACAATAAATCTATGTGTAGCAAAGCTATGTGTATAGAAAATATTTAGGAGGAAAGAAATTATGGCAAAATGGGTTTACACCTTTAAAGAAGGTAACATGACCATGCGTAACTTACTTGGTGGTAAGGGAGCTAACCTTGCAGAGATGACTGAGATTGGTCTTCCTGTTCCACAGGGTTTTACAATCACAACTGAGGCATGTACTCAGTACTACGAAGATGGTCGTAAGATCAATGATGAAATCATGGATCAGACAATGAAGGGCGTTGAGTGGATGGAGAAAGAGAACGGCAAGAAATTTGGCGATCTTAAGAATCCTCTTCTTGTATCAGTTCGTTCAGGTGCCAGAGCTTCTATGCCAGGTATGATGGATACAATCCTTAACCTTGGTCTTAACGATGATGTTGTTAAGGCAATGATAGCTGGAAATCCTGATCCTAAGTTTGAGCGTTTCGTATATGACTCATATAGAAGATTTATTCAGATGTTCTCTGATGTAGTTATGGAAGTTGGTAAGAAGTATTTCGAGCAACTTATCGACAAGATGAAAGCAGACAGAGGAGTTGAATTCGACGTTGACCTTACAGCTGCTGACTTAAAAGAATTAGCAGAGCAGTTTAAGGAAGAGTATAAGAACCAATTAGGCCAGGAATTCCCTTCAGATCCTGTTGAGCAGTTAAAGCTTGCTATCGAAGCAGTATTTAGATCATGGGATAACCCTAGAGCTAATGTATATCGTCGTGATAATGATATCCCTTATTCATGGGGAACAGCTGTTAACGTAATGCCTATGGTATTTGGTAACTTGAACGATCAGTCAGGTACAGGTGTTGCATTTACAAGAGATCCTGCAACAGGTGAGAAGAAGCTTATGGGTGAGTTCTTAAAGAACGCTCAGGGTGAGGACGTTGTTGCCGGTGTTCGTACTCCTATGCCAATAGCTCAGATGGAGCAAGAGTTCCCTGAGGCTTATGAAGAGTTTATTAAGGTTTGTGAGACTCTTGAGAATCACTACCATGATATGCAGGATATGGAATTTACTGTTGAGAATAAGAAGTTATACATGCTTCAGTGTCGTAACGGTAAGAGAACAGCTCCTGCAGCTTTACAGATTGCTTGTGACCTTGTTGATGAAGGACATAAGACAGAAGAAGAAGCAGTTGCTATGATTGATCCTCGTAACTTAGATACACTTCTTCACCCTCAATTCGATGCAGCTAAGCTTAAAGCTGCTACACCACTTGGTAAAGGACTTGGAGCATCTCCGGGTGCTGCTTGCGGTAAAGTTGTATTTACGGCAGAAGACGCTGAAGAGTGGAATGCAAGAGGCGAGAAGGTTGTACTTGTTCGTCTTGAGACATCTCCTGAAGATATCACAGGTATGAAAGCTGCTCAAGGTATCTTAACAGTTCGTGGTGGTATGACAAGTCACGCTGCCGTTGTAGCTCGTGGAATGGGTACTTGCTGTGTATCAGGTTGTGGTGATATCGCAATGGATGAAGAGAATAAGACATTTACACTTGCAGGAAAGAAATTCGTTGAAGGTTCTGAGATTTCTATCGACGGAACTACAGGTAATATCTACGGAGAGCTTATTCCTACAGTTGATGCTCAAATCGCCGGAACATTTGGTCGTGTTATGGCTTGGGCTGACAAGTATAGAAAACTTAAAGTACGTACTAATGCTGATACTCCTCAAGATGCTAAGAAGGCTAGAGAACTTGGTGCTGAAGGTATCGGACTTTGCCGTACAGAGCATATGTTCTTTGATGAGACAAGAATCGAAGCATTCAGAGAGATGATTTGTGCTGATACTGTTGAAGAGAGAGAAGCAGCACTTGATAAGATTCTTCCTTATCAGCAAGGTGACTTTGAGAAATTATATGAAGCATTAGAAGGATTCCCTGTAACAATTCGTTTCTTAGATCCACCTCTTCATGAGTTCGTTCCTACAGAGGAAGAAGATATTAAGAAGTTAGCTGACGCACAGGGCAAGTCAGTAGAAGATATTAAGACATTAATTGAAGGTCTTAAGGAATTCAACCCTATGATGGGACACAGAGGATGCCGTCTTGCAGTTACATATCCTGAGATTGCTAAGATGCAGACTAAGGCAGTTATCCGTGCAGCTATCGAAGTTCAGAAAGCTCACAGTGATTGGAATATGAAGCCTGAAATCATGATTCCTCTTGTATGTGATATCAAAGAATTACAATTCGTTAAGAAGGTTGTTGTTGAGACAGCAGATGCTGAAATCGAAGCAGCCGGCGTTAAGTTAGATTATGAAGTAGGTACAATGATTGAGATCCCAAGAGCAGCTCTTACAGCTGATGAGATTGCTAAGGATGCTGATTTCTTCTGCTTCGGTACTAACGACTTAACTCAGATGACATACGGATTCTCTCGTGATGATGCCGGTAAGTTCTTAGATGCTTACTATGATAAGAAGATCTTCGAGAGTGATCCATTTGCTAAACTTGACCAGGATGGTGTTGGTAAGTTAATGGATACAGCTATCAAACTTGGTAAGCCTGTTAATCCTAACCTTCACATCGGTATCTGTGGAGAGCACGGTGGTGATCCTTCATCAGTTGAGTTCTGCCATAAGATTGGTCTTGACTATGTATCTTGCTCACCATTTAGAGTACCTATCGCTAGACTTGCAGCTGCTCAGGCCGCAATCGCTAACAAGTAGGATTACATCTTAATGAGTGTAAAACGATAATAGTTTTATTAGATAGTAAGAAAGGGGCTGTCGCACTAAGCAATTAGTGCGAGGCTCCTTTTTTCATACAAAAAAAATAAAAACTAGGCTTCGAAAAACCTAGCTTTTAATGTAAAATATATTTATGCTACTAAATAAAATCTTACAAGGAGATTATACAGTATCTTCCTTGTATCATCAAATCAAACTTCCGCTAGATATAGAGATTTCTATCCCATCTGATGATCCGGTGCGCCTTTTAAGTGCCTTTGTGGAGGGAATGGACCTTTCTGATCTGTACGCTACTTATGACAGAATCAGAAAAAATCAGGCTTCACCACGTCAGATGCTTAAGATTACAATCTATGCGGCAATGAACAGAATCTATTCCAGTCGTGACATTGAATCATCTTGCAAAAGGGATATCAATTTCATGTATCTTCTTGATGGTGCGCCTGCGCCGGATCATTCCACAGTGGCAAGGTTTATATCACTTCATCTTTCGAGGTGCGCTAAATCTATAATGACACAGGTTGGCACTATCCTTCTTGAACTCGGAGAAATTTCAGGTGAAAATATATTTATCGATGGAACAAAAATCGAGTCTGTTGCCAACAAATATACTTTTGTATGGAAAAAGGCTGTATCTAAGAACATGGTCAAGCTTACGGAGAAAATATGCCTGTTCTGTTCAGAGTGTGAAGAGCTATATGGGATTAAGGCTGTATATAAAGATCAGATATCCCTTCACACTTTGAAACGCTTAAGAAAAAAGCTGTACAAAATCAAAAGAGATGAGAATATCGAGTTTGTACATGGTAGTGGCAAGAGGAAAACCGTACTTCAGCGCTCAATCGAAACACTTGAGGAATACATAGAAAAGCTGAAAGAATACACAAACAAGCTTTATAAATGCAACAACCGAAACAGTTACTCTAAAACAGATACTGATGCCACGTTCATGAGAATGAAAGAAGATGCAATGCTTAATGGTCAACTCAAGCCTGCATATAACCTTCAACATGGTGTTGATGCAGAGTATGTTACATGGCTTGGTATTTATCCTAATCCAACAGATACAGTTACGCTTATTCCCTTCTTAAAAGATATGGAAAATAATCTTCCATTCAAGTACAAGAACATCGTTGCAGATGCCGGTTATGAAAGTGAAGAGAATTACATATTCATTGAAAACAACGGACAGGTTGGATATATAAAACCTCAGAATTATGAACTATCAAAAACAAGAAGGTTCAAAAAAGATATAAGTAATCGTGAAAACATGGACTATGATCCTGATACTGACAGTTATACTTGCAAAAACGGGAAGAAGCTTTTTGCTGTGGGCAAAAGGAGCCAAAAGACCAGAACTGGCTACCAGCGCGAAATTACGAAATATGAGTGTGATAGTTGCCACGGCTGTCCATACAAAAAAGACTGCATTAAAGGAAATAACTGTAAAACCCCTTTTGATGACAGAAACAAGCGGCTTTCGGTATCAAGAAAAATGGAAAAAAAACGCGCAGAATGTTTGGAAAGAATAACTAGTGAATACGGAACGCAACTTAGAATGAACCGTAGTATACAAGCGGAAGGTTCATTTGCCAACGTAAAGGAAGACATGAACTTTAGACGCTACCTTTATAGAGGGAGCAAAAATGTACTAGCTCAGAGTACACTATTAGCAATAGCATTTGACATCAACAAGCTTCATAACAAGATTATGTCTGAGCGTACCGGGACACACCTTTTTGAACTGAAAAAAGCATCATAAATTTTGATTATTAAAATAAAACCATTTAACCTGGTGTCGATTGTTCAATCGGCTTGTTAAAGTGCACCATCTACCCAAAACCATCAAAGAAGTATAATAAAATCGCCTTAATTATAGGCATAAAAAGGGGGCCTCGCCCAGATGATTATTCATCTAAAGCGACAGCCCCCTTTTTTTTCATAGGAAAATATGGTAGTGTTAAAATAATAAAAACGAAGTATAACACAAGGGGCATATTGAAGGGGGCAGATTAAGAATGAAAAAAGTTGTTATCCCCATTATTATTGTAATTGTACTAATAGTGTCAGCAATAGTAGTAGGTTTTTCTATAAAATCTGCACCAAAAGGTCAAAAGTCATGGGCGGGAGAGACTATTGAACACAAGGGTTTTAAGGATCTGGGCAATTATATTATTGAATTGCCAGATTACACCGATCCTGCCGCATTAGAAAGAGGAATTGCTGCTTTTAATAATAGGGCTGATCATGGTGAGATGCCGGCGACATTCGGGTGTACTGTTATGGCTAAAAAAAACAGTAAGGGAGAAGTTGTCATGGGTCGTAACATGGACTTAGATATCTCCCAGAATCCTGCTTATGTGTATAAGACTACTTTTGGCAAGTACAAGAATTTTTGTATAGCATATTCACCTAACTTTTATAAAACTTATGCCGAAACACAGAAGCTAGAAGAGATAGATCCGACCATACAGGATTTGTTGCTTACTATGTGTTGTGACAGCCTGAATGAAAAAGGGCTGTATATTGAAATGAATTTAAGAGAAAGAAATGATAAACTTACTTGTTATGGTTTGCATTCGTCTCATGGAGAGACAGTTCGTGATGATGGTACACCATGGAGTGAACTGCGTGCCTGTTCAACAAATGCAGTACAGTTGGTATCACAAAACTGCGCCACTGTACAGGAGGCTATCGATTATCTGAAAAACAGCTATGACTGGTATACTGTTTCACCTCCATTGAAAACCGATCTGGCCCTTTCTAATAATAATATATGTTTTATGATTGGTGACGCTACCGGTGAATACGGACTCATTGAGATAGCACAGGACGAAATCAGCTATATTCCATACCAGTACGGACAGTCAAATTATTATATCACACCAAAATGGAATGCCATAGATTCTTATGCCGTAGGACATGGAAGACTGGGAATGGTTTCTAAAATGATTGGACCGGTAGAGACTTTGGAAGATGCCATGAAAGCAATGGAGCCTATCATGTGGAGAAATGAGACATTGTGGATCGGTGAATCTCATAGAGTCACAGATGGAACACGTCTGCATCCTAATAACCAGATTTGTTTCGAAGACAATAATGGAAATCCACAGATGGACTGGAGAAGTGAGTACGTTTTTATGTGGCCTGTTATGGACGATGGCCGTATGCTAATGTCCGCCAATATGTATGAAGAAGCAAAACAGTCCGACTATGACCCAATGATTAAGAAATACTTCGACGATGCCATTGGTACCGGTCGCATGGTGATTGATGATGGTTCTTATAAGTTCGATGTTAACGGAGAGACATTGAATCTGACGGAGCTTTTTGAGAAATATAATGAATACAAATCGAGCGAAGATGCTGAAAAGAAGAAAGAACTAAAGCCATATTATGATAAATACTATCACCTTTTGGAGAATCAGAACCGTGGCTGGGTGCATGATGATACGAATTTTGAGGCATTGAAAGCCGCCGCTTATGCGAGACTGCATATTCGTTATGATGCGGACGGAAATTTTGACCCATCTTCTATGAGTAAATATGAAAAGCTGCTTTCTTATTATGGTGTCGGAGGGAAGGCGGACGAGACGCCTCTTCGAGATGATGGTGGTGTCTGGACAACGAGTTTGAATCTGGGTGTAAACTGTGCTCAGAAAAAGATAAAGCTCAGATTCTGGGAAAACGATGATGTAATATATGAGTTTGGATTCTAAATAATGAGTATATATAAGGAGGAGAGAAAATGAAAAAATGCGAAAAAACTTGGGAATCACAAATTGTTGAGCACAAAGGATTTAGAGACTTGGGAAACTATGTAATAGAGTTGCCTGACTTTACCGATCCGGCTTTGGGCAAAAACGGACTTGATGCTCTTAATGATTATGCTGATCATGGAAAACTGCCTACTTACGGCTGTACTGCAATGGCTAAAAGAAACAGTAAAGGGGAAGTTATCGTTGGCCGTAACATGGATTTAGACATCTCTCAGTCCCCGGCATATGTGTTTAAAACCACGTATGGCAAGTACAAGAATTTTAATGTGTCTTACATACCGAATCTTTATCTGCCTTACGAAGAAGTGAAGAAGTTAGACGAGATTGATCCGGATATGCGTGATATGATGCAATTTCTGGTATGTGACAGTATTAATGAAAAAGGCTTGTATATTGAAGGAAATATGCGAGAAAGAAATGATAAATTAACCTGTTATGGTGTACATTCTTCTCGTGGAGAAAAAACTCGTGATGATGGCACACCATGGAGTGAGCTTCGTGCCACTACGACGGCCGTTATTCCATTTGTTTCACAAAATTGTGCTACGGTATGGGAAGCGATAGACTTCTTGGAGAACAGCTATGATTGGTATTCAGCAATGCCTGATTCTAACAGTGATTTTGTCTTAAATGGTGCCAATATAGCCTTCATGATCGGTGATGCTAACGGTGATTATGGACTTATAGAAATCGCGCAGGATGAGGTAAGCTATATTCCCTATCAGTATGGCCAGGCAAACTATTTCGTTACGCCAAAATGGAATGCCCTTGATTCATATGCTGTAGGACATGGAAGACTTGCAATGGTATCTAAGGTAATAGGAGATGTGGATACCTTAGAAGAAGCTATGAAAGCAATGGATCCAATTATGTGGAGAAATGAGACATTGTGGATCGGCGAATCTTATAGAGTTACAGATGGAACAATGCTACATCCGTACAATCAGATATGCTTCTGTGACGATGAGGGAACACCTCAGATGGACTGGAGAGGTGACTATATCTACTATTGGCCGGTTATGGATGATGAGCGTATGATTATTGATGCTGATATGTATGAAGAAGCTAAGAACAGCACTTACGACCCTATGATTAAAAAATACTTCGACGATGCCGTTGCCGCAGGTCGACTAGTTATCGATGACGGCTCTATTAAGTTCAATGTTAATGGCCAAGAGTTGACTCTTAGTGAGCTTTCTTCAAGATATAACGAATGCAGAACATCAACTGATCCTAAGAAGAAGGAAGAGCTGAAACCATATTATGATGAGTACTATCGTTTGCTTACGAATGAGAATCGTACATGGGCTCATGACGATGACAATTTTGAGGCAATTAAAGCGGTGTCTTATGCCAGATTGCACGTTCGCTATGATATGGAAGGAAATTATAATCCTGACTGCATGAGTAAATATGAGAAGTTACTTGCGTTCTATGGCTACGGAGTTGATAAGGATGAGACTCCTCTAAGAGACGATGGACAGATATGGACGACAAGTGTGAATGTAGGCGTAAACTGTGCTAAGAAAGAGTTAAAGATACGTTTCTGGGAAAATGATGAAGTTATTTTCCATGCTAAGTTTTAGAATATATATTGTATGAAAGAATTTGTTGATTAAATTCTGATATTAAAAATTAGTCTAAAAAATATCCCGGTAAGCCGATATGGCTTGCCGGGATTTTGTTATCGGGTTAATATAAATGTTTTATTTGAATGATTTTAAGAAAAAGTTATAAAAGCACTGTCCCCAGAATTCATCATCATGTCCAAAACCGTTGACGTAATCAGTCTGGTTTTTAACACTCATGTTATTTAGAACATCACGGTAGTAAAGTGTGCACTCAATATTCCAAGGATCTTCACTTCCAACGGCCATGTATAAATAATATGGTGTATTATTTTCATTAGGCATAGGGAATTCCTGCATATATGGTGTATTCCAGAACGTGCCTTTATAGTACTCGGTTGGAATAACACCTGTATCAGGAGCAAAGGAGCCGATGTATCCGAATTTATCAAGCCATTCAAAGCCTATACAGAGCGATTTGGCACCGCCTTCACTCACGCCGGCAACAGCAGTATTTTCTCGCCCTGTTTTAACAGGATAATTAGCTTCAATATAGGGCATGAGATCTATGCCTGTTTCTTTTATTGCTTTGTCATATATGAATCGCAATTCTTCTTCTGTCTTATTATCTTTGTCGGCAATTTTATCAGTGTACATATCTATACCCACTAATATTTGCGGAACAGTAAGATTATTATGCAACATATTACCATATAAAAGCACCAGATAAGAATCCGTGTCTATGTGTGAACTATGATCTCCTCCAAAGCCATGAACTACATAAGTGACGGGATAGGTTTGATTCTTGTCATAACCTGCAGGCAGTAATATGTTTACCTGTTTGTTATCTTGTGCAACAGTTGAATAATAAGTTACATCCTTAATTAAAGTACCATAATTAACCCCATTTTGTTTTTCAAACATTTCTGAACTGACATCATAACGATTTTCTGTAGCATAAGGATCATTACTTGGTGTGTTATTATTTGTAGTAGTTTGAGATTTGATACTATCATTATTTGATGAAGATGTATTTGTCTCTTTTTTTGTAGCCCATTGTGAGCTGGAACATGCACTTAAGGTTATAAGGCTAATAAGCATTAAGACAATAACCGTGGTTATATTTTTTTTCATAATTGTCCTCCTTTTAATTACAATAAACAGGTTACCTGTCACAGAATATGTAATACTATGGTCATTTTTATATTACAATAAGTAATCTATGTATTGCTAATAGTTATAAAGAATATCGAATTATAACTATTTAGAATAACAGGAAGAACAATTGGTATCTTAATTAAGAACTACTTCGATTAAAAAACAATTAAAAGAACAATCGGCCTCTTAGTTTATTCTTTCTTCGTAAAATAATCTTTTAGATGTTCTAAAAATCTTTTAGCTATAGGTGTAAATGTTTGATAACGATTCCAAACTATATATATTTTATTTTCAAGTGTGGGAGAGAGCGGTCGAAAAACAAGTCCGCTTTCTTCAGATGTGTCTATAAGATGCTCGTATGTCAATAAATATCCGAGTTTTTCACGCGTAAATACGGAGCCGTTATAAGCAAGTCGAAAACTACCTTCTAATTGCAGGTCAGAGAATTTATTTCCTGCCCAATTTTTTATATCGCCTTCCCAAGCTTGCTCAGAGCAAAACAACGGCAAATCTAAAAGATCGTCTATTTGAATAGTTTTTTTCTTTGCCAATGGGTCGTCTTTAGGGATAATAAGTCCCCAGGTATCATTTTTTGGAAATTCAAGGAAGTTGTATTTTTTATTGTCCGGAAGTTCAACTAATACCAGAAAATCTAAAAGACCTTTATCCAGCTTATCGGCAATTTGTTCTGTATCACCACTTGTTATATGATAATGAAGATTTGGATATTTTTCTTTGAATTTCTTAATTGAACGAGCAAGATATTTGAGTTGATAAGATTCTGCAAGTCCTAAGTATAATTCCCCTCCGTCTATATCATCAAGCGATACAAATTCCTGTTCAATTTTGTCTGCCATTTGTACCAAATCTTCTGCACGGTTTCGTAGAAGCACACCTTCATCAGTAAGTTTTATGTTAAAGCTATGTCTTGTAAAAAGCTTCTTTCCAAGTTCTTCTTCTAAAGATTTTATTTGTTTTGATAGAGTCGGCTGTGTTACGTGAAGTAACTCTGCGGCACGGCTCATATTTTCTTCTCTTGCAATTGCAAGAAAGTATCTAAGTGTTCGTATTTCCATAAAACTTTCTCCTATATATAATGAAAATATTTTAAATGTAAATGATATTCCTAAATGGAATAATGCAATATTCATTATAACCATTAGCAAGAACATTTACAAGAATATATAATAAAAGCGTAAAGAAAAACTTGAAGGACAAAGGTAATGCTATGGATAAGGAGCGCTTAAAACAATATCTGCAAGATGCAGGTTGTAGCAGTAATTCGGTCAGTTGTATCATTGAACGTCTTGAAACGGATGATTTAAACGGCATGATGTTACTTATGAAAAAAGAACGATGTCGAGCGTTAGATGAATTTCATGAAAGCGGAAGAAAAGTAGACTGTATGGATTTTATTCTTAGAAATTTTGAGAAGGAAAACAAGTAAATTAAGGAGGCTATAGAGATGATTAAGAAAGAAGAATTAGAATTGGTAAATAGGTGGGATAAAACATTTCCAATAAGTAATAAGGTAGAATATAGTAAGGTAACATTCGTTAACAGATATGGAATAACGCTTGCTGCAGATATGTATCTTCCGAAAGATGCAAAGGGAAAGCTTCCGGCAATAGCAGTATCGGGACCTTTTGGCGCTGTTAAGGAACAATGCAGCGGATTGTATGCACAGACTATGGCAGAGCATGGTTTTTTGACAATAGCATTTGATCCTTCATTTACCGGAGAAAGTGGTGGAAATGTGAGATATATGGCCTCACCTGATATTAACACGGAAGACTTTATGGCCGCTGTTGATTTTCTGTCATTGAATGAATCGACAGATGCTAATCGAATCGGAATTATCGGAATCTGCGGCTGGGGTGGTATGGCTATTAATACGGCAGCTCTTGATACAAGAGTCAAGGCTACAGCTGCAATGACTATGTATGATATGACAAGAGTAAATGCTAAGGGATATTTTGATTCTGAGGATAGTGAAGAGG
>JAIKVT010000005.1 GCA_024685495.1 Lachnospiraceae bacterium | reverse complement strand
GCAATCGAAATTATAAGCGGCATCTTATTGTGAGGCATCGCATCTTTGATATCATCAATAACCACAGGAAAAACATTGGGCTTTACGGCAAGAAAAATAATATCGCAGCCCTCAGCAACTTTGCGATTGTCGGTGATTGTTACATCAAATTCCTCCGCTATTCTGTTCTTCGATTCCTCGGAACGGGCCGATACTAAGACGTCCTTCTTATCTACAATCTTAGCAGTAAGAATTCCATTTAAAATTGCCGAGCCCATATTACCGCATCCGATAAAGCCTACTTTCTTAGCCATTGTTCTCTCCTAATAAATGTTCTATTGTCGCCAACTTGACACATACCGTAAAGACTTTAGCAGCCTTGCCCAAATCCTCTATAGAAGGATATGAAGGCGAGATTCTGATAGTCGAATCTTCAGGATCTTTATGATATGGGAACGGCGCGCCTGCACCTGTCATTACAACGCCTGCTTCCTTACAAAGTTCTATAACTCTTGTGGCACAGCCCGGCAAGGTAGTATACATGATAAAGTATCCGCCTTTCGGATTAGTAAATGTGCCAACTCCGAGACCTGAAAGCTCCTCATCAAGAGTCTTACATACAAGTTCAAATCTCGGTCTTAAATCCTCAGCCATAAGCTTCATGTGATCTAAGATTCCGTTCAAATCTTTAAAATATCTTACATGTCTTAACTGGTTGACCTTATCGGGACCGATTGTCTGCTTAGTAAGAGACTTCTTAATGTCTTCGATATTAGCCTGAGATGTTGCCATAGCAGATATTCCCGCTCCGGCAAAACTAATCTTAGAGGTTGAGGCAAATTCGTAAACCATATCAGGATTGCCTGCCTTCTCACACTCGCTTATGATATCTAATATCTTAATCTCTTCGTCGTAGAGATAATGAACAACGTAAGCGTTATCCCAATAAATTCTAAAGTCTTTTGCTGCAGGTTGAAGATTGGCAAATCTTCTTACAACTTCATCAGAGTAAACCACTCCGCCCGGATTAGAGAACTTAGGTACACACCAGATACCTTTAACGGCATCGTCGTTGTTAACATATTTCTCAACCATATCCATATCAGGACCGTCTTCGTTCATAGGGATGTTAATCATCTCTATTCCAAACTGCTCCGTTACACCGAAGTGTCTGTCATATCCCGGTACGGGACATAAGAATTTAACTTTATCAAGCTTATGCCACGGGGTTGAACCCATAATTCCAAAGCAGTAGCCTCTGCATACACAATCATACATAAGATTAAGTGATGCGTTACCGCCAAGAATAATATTCTCCGGTCTGGTATCCATCATCTCAGCCATAAGCTCTTTCGCATCAGGGATACCGTCTACAAGACCATAATTTCTTACATCAAATCCATTCGATGCATGATAATCATCCTTTGATGACAATGCATCTAATATAGGCATGCACTTATCATGCTGACTAGGTGAAGGCTTTCCTCTTGACATATCAAGCTTAAGTCCCTTAGCCTGATAATCCTTATAAACCTTCTCTACTTTTTCTTTTTCTGCAAGCAGTTCTTCTTTTGTCAATTGAGCGTAATCTTTCATTTTTCTTCTTTTCTTCCTATCTTTTTCTTTTATTTGATAACCTGTTAGGCAATCTATACTATTTTACACTATTTCTTATTATAATACATTTATTTTTTTATACAAAAATTATGGCGCACATTATGGGTTTAGGTGTATTTCTACTAAAAAATGTGTTATCAACGCGCATAATAAATAATGTGTTATCAACGCGCATAATGAAAATGTGCTATCAACGCGCATAATAAAGCAGGGACTTTCCATTTGGCAAATCCCTGCAGTTATTCTTTCCTATTCAGCCTCACGCCTTATTTTATCCATATGTTCTTTAAGCTTTTTTTCATATCCCATGTCGGACAATTCATAAAATGTCTCGCCTGTTACTTCATCCGGCAGATACTGCTGCTTAGCATAGTGATTCTTATAATCATGCGCATACATATACCCAATCCCGCGACCTAATTCTTTAGCCGCACCGTAGTGCGAATCCTGAAGATACGGCGGAATATGATAAGCAGGATTATTAGCGACATAGTCCATAGCCTTATAAATCGCATTTACGGCAGAATTAGATTTTGGCGCAAGTGCGACATAACTTGCGGCTTGTGCAAGTATTATCTGACTCTCCGGCATACCGATTCTCTCAACCGCCTGGGCTGCCGATGTTGCTACAACTATGGCGTTTGGATCCGCATTTCCCACATCTTCAGAGGCGCATATCATAATTCTTCGCGCTATGAATTTGACATCTTCTCCCGCACTTAACATCCGAGCTAAATAATAAACTGCGGCATCAGGATCGGAGCCTCTCATGCTTTTGATAAATGCTGATATGGTATCGTAGTGGTTGTCTCCGTCCTTGTCGTATTTTAAGGCTCTGCGCTGTATACATTCACTTGCGACATCCATCGTAATATGGATTCTTCCGTCCTTTTCGGGGGTAGTTGTAAGAACACCCAACTCAATTGCGTTAAGCGCATTTCTCGCATCCCCGTTAGCGGCATCTGCAAGAAATTCAAGCGCATCATCATCGATGTATGCATTATATATGCCAAGTCCTTTCTCGTTATCTTCGATAGCTCTTTTAATAAGCTTGGCAATGTCATCAACCGAAAGCGTATAAAGCTCGAATATAATTGAACGGGATACCAAAGCGGAATTAACCTCAAAGTAAGGATTCTCAGTCGTGGCACCAATTAAAATTACGGTTCCGTCTTCCACAAAAGGAAGCAGATAATCCTGCTGCGCTTTATTAAATCTGTGAATCTCGTCGATAAAAAGAATCGTCTTCTTACCATACATTCCAAGATTATCCTTCGCATCACTTACAACGGCTTCCATATCTTTCTTGCCGCTTGATGTAGCATTAATCTGTCGAAATTCTGCCTTGGTAGTACAGGCTATAACTTTAGCAAGCGTCGTCTTACCCGTACCCGGCGGTCCGTAGAAAATAACGGAGCTTATCTTATCGGCTTTGATTGCACGATAAAGCAATTTGTCTTTGCCGATAATATGCTCTTGTCCTACCACCTCTTCAAGTGTTGTAGGACGAAGGCGAGACGCTAAGGGCGAATCCTTTTTTTCATTTTTCTCTCTCATGTAATCGAAAATATCCATAGCTTTACCTTTGCTAAAACAGTTGAAAAGTGGGATATAAAATCCCACTTTCTAAAATCTTTATTGTTGTAAGCCTTATTGTATTGTAAGCTGTCCGTTTAACACAGATACTACAAGTGTGGTATCAGGTTCTAACTCACCTTCTAAGATTTTCTTAGCGGCTAATGTCTCAACATTTCTCTGAAGATATCTCTTAAGAGGTCTTGCACCGTAAGTTGCATCATATCCGTTGTCCACTACGAAATCTTTTGCTTCGGGTGTAAGTTCAACCTTAATCTGTCTGTCTTTAATTCTGTCATTGAGCTCCTCTAAGAGGATATCGATAATCTCAGATATGCCTGCTCTTGTAAGTGGTTCAAATGTTAAAATCTCATCGAGTCTGTTAAGAAACTCAGGTCTGAAGTTTCTTCTGACTTCCGTCATAACGAGTTCTTTAGCTTCGGGTGTAACATTTCCCTCATCATCCATGCCCTCAAGCAAATATGTAGAGCCAAGGTTAGATGTAAGGATTATAATTGTATTCTTAAAGTCAACCGTCCTGCCGCGAGAGTCGGTAATTCTGCCATCGTCAAGCACCTGTAACAGTACGTTAAAAACATCAGGATGAGCCTTCTCAACTTCGTCGAATAAAACTACACTGTAGGGCTTTCTTCTAACAGCTTCTGTTAGCTGACCGCCCTGATCATATCCTACATATCCCGGAGGCGCACCGATTAAACGAGATACGGAATGCTTCTCCATATACTCACTCATATCGATTCTTACCATGTTATTCTCATCGTCAAAAAGCTCTCTCGCCAAGGTCTTAGCAAGCTCTGTCTTACCTACACCGGTAGGTCCTAAGAATAAGAATGAACCGATTGGTTTGCCCGGATCTTTGATGCCGGCTTTAGATCTTATTATCGCCTCAGATACTTTCTTAACGGCATCGTCTTGTCCGATAACTCTCTTATGTAATTCCTCTTCAAGATGAAGAGTCTTATTACGCTCTGATTCAGTAAGCTTTGATACAGGAATTCCGGTCCAACGTGATATAATTCTTGTTATCTCATCTTCTGATACCTTATCATGAACAAGACTTACATCCTGCTTACTTAAGATTTCTTCCTGAACATCTAATTCTTTTTCTAATCTCGGAAGCTCGCCGTATTGAAGCTCTGCGGCCTTCTCAAGATCGTAGCTTTGTTCCGCAACCTTTATTTGGTTACGCACATTTTCAAGTTCTTCTCTAAGAGTTGTAACTTTATTAACGGCTTCCTTCTCATTATCCCACTGGGCCTTCTTACCGTTGAATTCATCGCGAAGTTCTGCTAACTCTTCAGACAGATTGTGAAGTCTCTCCTGACTTAACTTATCGTCTTCTTTCTTAAGCGCCGTCTCTTCAATCTCAAACTGCATAATTCTTCTGTTCATCTCATCCATCTCAGCAGGAAGAGAATCAAGCTCTGTCTTAATTAGAGCACAGGCCTCGTCTACAAGATCGATTGCTTTATCCGGCAAAAATCTGTCGGTAATATATCTGTCACTTAAATATGCTGCACTAACAAGTGCGGCATCCATGATTTTAACGCCGTGATATACTTCATATCTCTCTTTGATACCACGAAGAATTGATATGGTATCTTCAACTGTCGGCTCATCAACCATTACAGGCTGAAAACGTCTCTCTAACGCCTTATCTTCTTCGATATATTCTCTGTATTCATCTAAAGTTGTAGCACCGATACAGTGAAGTTCGCCTCTTGCAAGCATAGGCTTTAACATATTGCCCGCATCAAGCGCTCCGTCATTCTTACCTGCTCCGACTATTGTATGAAGCTCATCTATAAAAAGAATAATTTCTCCGTTAGATGATTTAATCTCATCGAGTACTGCTTTAAGTCTCTCTTCGAATTCGCCTCTATACTTAGCGCCGGCTACTATTGAGCCCATATCAAGTGCAAAAAGTCTCTTATCTTTCAGACTTTCAGGCACGTCGCCTCTGACAATTCTTTGCGCTAAGCCTTCTACTACGGCCGTCTTACCTACACCCGGTTCGCCGATTAGAACAGGATTGTTCTTAGTCTTTCTTGATAAGATTCTTATCGCATTTCTTATCTCAGTGTCACGACCGATAACGGGATCTAACTTCTGAGTCCTTGCTCGTTCTACAAGGTCGTATCCGTATTTCTCTAATGTATCGTAAGTAACCTCGGGATTATCGCTCGTAACTCTTACGTTACCTCTAACTTCTGATAAGACAGTTAAGAATCTGTCTCTTGTGATTCCATACTCGGCTAAAATGTTATTGATAGCCTTGTTAGGCTTCTTAATCATACAAAGCATAAGGTGCTCAACTGAGACATATTCGTCTCCCATCGCCTTAGCTTCATCTTCTGCGGTAATAAGGACTGTATTCAAATCCTTACTCATTATCATCTGAGTATTACCGCTTACCTTTGTCTTTGCTTCTACCGCTTTAAGGGCTGTTCCTTTGAAATGGTCTAAATCAATCTCCATCTTCTTGATAAGTTGAGGAATCAAGCCGCCCTCTTGTCTTATAAGTGCAAATAAGAGATGTTCTTCATCTATCTCCTGGTTGCCATATTCAATAGCGAGCTTTTCCATATCCTGGACAGCTTCTATTGACTTTTGTGTAAATTTGGTTAAATTCATATACCTCGCCTCTTTTCATTACAGAAAAATGCTATTCTTCGACAATAATGGCATTCTCATCCGCATAGGTCAAAGCAACTTTTTCTAATTTCTCACGGCTCTTTCTGAAGCACTCAAGTATCTTCGGTGAAAATACTCCTGCTTCACCCGTGATTATCAAATGGAATGATTTATCAAAGCTGTAAGCCTTCTTATAAATTCTCTCACTTACTAAAGCATCATATACGTCAGCAATTGAAACAAGCTGCGCTTCTAGGGGAATCTCATCTCCCACTATACCATAAGGATAGCCTTCTCCGTCGTATTTTTCATGATGATATTTGCAAATGTTAGCACAACATCTCTTGAATTCATCCGACCATACACCGTCTACATTCTCAAGCATCTCAGCGCCTCTTATGGTATGTGATTTGATAAGTTCATACTCATATTCATCGAGACGTCCCGGCTTAAGAAGCACACTGTCAGGTATCGAAATCTTACCGACATCGTGTAACGCAGATGCCGATACTATTGTATCAATCCTGTCATTGGTAAGACCACTGTCCGGATACAGTTCCATGTAGCATCTTGCTATAATTCTTGTAAATTCCTTTACTTTAAGAACATGATCTCCTGACTCGACATTTCTATACTCAACAATTGAGCCAAGCACGTCACCCATCTTCTCCTGGCTCTTCTTGATTCGTTCAGCCTGAATTGACAAAAGTCTGTTCTGCTTTTGTAAAGTATCCATCTGCTTGGCAACCTGAGCCTCTAAGTCTTTCTTATATGCATTAATTTCGCAGGCATTAGTTACCCTTGTCTTAATGAGAAGTGCTTCGATTGGCTTTCTCATATAGTCAACAGCTCCAAGTGTCAGACATTTTGTCTCTATATCACTTTGCTTGTCTCCCGTAAGGACAAGTACAGGAATCTTTTTAATCATTCCCGTAGCTTTCATCTTCTCAAGCACTTCAAGCCCATTCACTTCAGGCATCATATAATCAAGGACAATTCCGGATATGGAATTACCCCGAGACTCAATAGTCTTAAGTGCATCTTTGCCGCTTTCCGCTTCAAGTATGTAGTACTCATCCGACAAGATGTCACATATCATCTTTCTTTCCATCTCGTCATCGTCAACGATTAGTATTGTTTTATCCATAGCATCTCCCCTACTATGTATGTATAGTCAAATTAGTAACATTTGCACTCAATATATAATAGCAAAATTATGTGTTAATTCTGCGTAAAATAAGCTTTGCGCATTAATTTTGAGAAATAACAATGTTGCTTGAGCTTCCTGTCAAGGTTACATTGTATTGCTTCTCTGCCTTCCAGAATTTACCGTTAATCTCGAATTTGACTCCTTCATACAAATGATTTCTGACATTAACTTTAGCGTCCATCAAATCCTTGATTTTCTCGACATATTCCTGCCTTCGCTCCTTGAGTTCACTCATCTGTTTCTCTTTGGTGTAAATGGCATTCTCAATCTTAAGATAAATCTCTAAGTTAAACCTCTCTTCAGGAGCATATACTTCATCAAATTGATTCTTGGCATTAGTTAGGATTTTAAGTTCACCTCTGACAGATTTGATATCTGTCTGTATCTTCTTGCCGATTTCTCTTACTCTGTCATTCATTCCGACAACAACAATGGTAGGTGTACCTAATCTATTACCCATATTATTGACGTTGATTTTACTCTCAACTACTGTCTTTCCACCTAACAGCAAGCCTTTTCGGCTCGATAAGTCTAATGTACCTTTTGTATAAATATCACAGTGTAAACAGTAATTGGCTTGTATTCCCACGTCAGCTTCTAATGTAATATTCTCGAAGAATCTTCCCTTGATTTCTCCGCCGGCTTTAATCAGACTCTGTCCGCCTTTACCGTTAGCTCCGTTCTTTAGGATAATGTCACCACCGGCTTCTATAAAGCAGGCTTCAACGAATCCGTCTACCATAACATCTCCGCCGGCTTTGATTCTCGAACCTACACCGATGCCCTTCTTAACGTGTACATTTCCTTCAAAATCAATGGCTCCGGTTACATTGCTGACTTCGTCAACCTCGAGACTCTCCGATATATTGATGGTCTCTCTTTTCTCATCGTATTCAATTATACCTGCGATATCTGCGGTATATTCGTTACCGTCTTCGCTCTTTGTAAAGCCTTTACCGGTTAATACCTTAAGTTCCGCACCGTTTCTTCCGGGAAGTTTTACTCCGGTAACACTCTCTCCGTCTTCACCCTTAGTAGCCGGATGATATACAGCAAGTAATTGCTCTTTCTTAACGGTTTCGTACCAATCAACATTTACAAAATCGAGGAAACCGTCGTCTAATTCCTTCGGCTCTCTTGTAGGATTAGTATCAAAGAAAAATTCATAATATCCGTCTTTACCTTCAACAGGCTCTTTACCTTCGGCAATAACTATTTCTTTGCCCTTAGATGCCGTTCCTACTACCCTGTTGATATTCTTCTGAAGAATTCCGTAGACGATATTCGCATTATCCATTGCATCTTTAATCGCCTGCTTAGTGAATTTGGTTCCTTCGGGACAAGTCATCACAGCCTTCATACCATAGTCAAGAATGGCAATGTTGATATCACCTACGGCACCACCCTGTGCACCTTCTTCTCCGAGATTAATAGACGCGCTTTCAAGATATTCGCGCCTGTGCTTCATCTCCCTATAGGTAAATGACAACTTAGCGAAGCTTGATACATCAAGACCGCTTTGAAGACCAAGTCTTATCTGATGCATCTGTCGCCAATCGTAGAATACATTATTATATAACGATACATCCAGCTGATGCTCTAAGCCCAATCTTATCTCGCGCATCTGGCGCCAGCTGTAATCTACATCCGCATAGACACTGACATCAATTCCGTGTTCCATACCGACATAAATCTCTTTAATCGAGCTGCCTCTAAACTCAATCTGGATGTAATCATCTATAGGCAACTCCCTCTTAAGAGCTCGCCTGATTTCTTCTAATTGTCCGGCGTTATATCCTTCACTAACATACTTCGATATGTCAATACCCATAACAAGGGCTTTACGAATCTGTCGAAGTACGTCAGCTTTTTGCCCAATTTGATCCGATAAATCTATTCCCTTCATGAGACCTTTTCGAATCTGTCTCATCTTCATATAAGGGACTTTGGGTGAAGCATATTTATCGACGTTAATATGGTTCTCGAGACCTTCTCTAATCTCTTCCATCTGGAACCAGTCATAGGCCGGGTCATTATATCTTGACACAGTTACGCCTGACATTAGCCCAAGTCGAACTTGACGCATCTGAATTGCCAGTAAATCCTTCCTGGCATATAAAGACACGTCGACTCCTTCATCCATTCCTAATTGTATCTCTGCTAACTGATCATCAGTCAAATCCAGAGCTTCCAATTCCTCTTTTGTCATACGCTATTCCTGATCCTTAATAAACTCGTTAATGGCTTCTAATGTCGAATTATAAATCTCCGTAACCTGAGGCAACATCGGCTTGGCACCTTCCAAATCCTTGGCTCTTAAAGTCTCTGTCATCTCATTTACCGGTACAAAGAGTCTCTCTAATGCGAGGTTTTGACATACACCCTTTAGTGTATGTGCAGCTCGAAATGCCAATTCAACATCCTCATTCTCCATACCTTCCACAAGCTCATTATAACTTGGATCTTCCGGGAATCTAACAAGGAATTTCTCTACAAAACTTTCTTTTCGAAGACGACTTATTACATCATCGTAATTACCGCCCATCTTGGTATAACATTCCTGTACTTTCATAGTTCTCCCCTTTCGTATAGCTTTACTGCTCCAGTCGCCATTTCAGATAAGCATTGATAAAATTATCAATCTCTCCGTCCATTACCGCTCCCACATTAGATGTCTCTTCGTTAGTTCTAAGATCTTTAACCATCGTATACGGTTGCATTACATAAGAACGAATCTGATTGCCCCAGCCTATCTCTGTCACTTCTCCCCTTATCTCACCTAAGTCCTTAGCATTTTCTTCCTGCTTTAAGATAAGAAGCTTAGACTTAAGCATCTGCATAGCCTTATCTTTATTCATATGCTGAGAACGTTCATTCTGGCATTGCACAACTATGCCTGTTGGGAAATGTGTAATCCTAATGGCAGAGCTTGTCTTATTAATGTGCTGTCCTCCTGCGCCACTTGACCTATATGTATCAATCCTTATATCTTCGTCTTTGATTTCGATGTCAATGTCTTCTTCAATATCAGGCATTACATCGCAGCTTGCAAAACTCGTCTGCCTTTTACCTGCTGCATTAAACGGAGATATACGAACAAGTCTGTGTACTCCCTTCTCTGACTTAAGATATCCGTAAGCATTAGGCCCCGTAACCTGGAAGGTTATATATTTAAGTCCTGCTTCGTCACCATCAAGAGAATCGAGAACTTCCATATCAAATCCCTTGCTGTTAACCCATCTTGAGTACATACGATACAACATAGATACCCAGTCGCAACTTTCGGTACCACCTGCTCCCGCATGAAGTGTCAATATGGCATTATCACCGTCATATTCTTCAGTAAACAATGTCTTCATGCGAAGCGCTTCAAAATCTTTAATAAAACTATCTAATAATTCTCCGGTCTCTTTGGCAAGATCCGCATCTTCCTCCTCATTGCCAAGCTCTATATAGGCCTCTATTTCATCATAATCAGCCTCTAATTTATCATAGGCTTCTATATCGTCCTTAAGACCTTTTAACTCTTTCATCTTATGGCTGGAGGCATCGGCATCATCCCAAAATCCCGGCTCTTCCATTTCCTTTTCTAACTCTACTATTCGATCTCGCTTTGCAGCTAGGTCAAAGTGAATCCCTCACTTCCTGTAGTGGAGTTATATAGGATTTAAGCGTCTGCTTATATCCGTCGAATTCGACCACAGTCTCACCCTCTTTCATATTATTATTCTATATTCGGCCTCATAAGTTATATACACATATTCGGCCTGTATCGATTATTCCGATGCTATAATTTGCTGTTAATTACTTTGATTGCCGTTAATTACTTCGATTGCTTTAAGAACCTGACTGTCCTTCATCTCATCGTAACCGGCACTTGTATCACCCGAGTATTCGAATTCAACTTCGATATCAGGTTCAATTCCCTTCTCGTTAATACACTCTCCGTTCGGAGTATAATATTTACCGCTTGTAATACTTATAACCGAGCCGTCCTCTAATGCAGCTGATGTCTGTATTACACCCTTGCCATATGTCTTATATCCGATTAGAGTTCCGTAATTATTATCGCGAATGGCCGCTGCGAAAATCTCTGCAGCAGATGCTGTCCTTCCGGATACGAGTACTGCTATTGGCATATCAAGCGAGTTCATACCGTCAGAGTTATATACAATATCTTCTTTATCTCTCTGCGCTAGAGTTACTATTTTACATTCCGGTAATATATCATCAAGTATCGCCGTAGCGGAATCTACTATTCCGCCTCCATTGAATCTAAGATCAAATATTACGCCTTTAGCTCCCTGGGCTTTGAGATCATTGATTGCCGCCGTGTACTCTTCATGAGTCTTCTTATTGAATTCGCTTATCTCAATGTATCCGATATTACCCTCTAACATCTTATAAGATACAGACGGAATATCAACCTTCTTTCTTGTAACAATCGCTTTCTTCTCAACGTCACCGCTCCTATAAGTAAGCTCGAACTTAGTTCCTTCCGAGCCTCTCGTATAAGAAGTAAAATCAGAAAGCTCCATAGTCGCCGCGATCTTGTCATCGGCTGCGATAATTATATCTCCTACTTTAAGTCCTATATCCTGTGCACTCGAACCTTCGTAAACCTTACGAACTTCAACGGTACCATCACTGTTTTGTGTAAGCGTCGCTCCGAGTCCGCAGAACTCACCTGATATGTGAGAACTGAATTCGGTTGCTTCTTCAGGCGAATAATATGTACTGTATTTATCTCCAAGTCCCTCTACTAAGCCTTTATATAAGCCTTCCTGAAGCTTACTTACATCCACTTCATCATAGTATGTCTTCTCGATGATATTGGTTAAATACTCTATCTTAGACTTAACTCTGGGGCTTAATACCTCAGAGCTTCTGTAAACAAATATAAAAATACCGATAATACACAGCATAAAAATCGAAAGGGATATTAATACGCCCGTTAATAATCCCTTTTTATACATCTTCTTATCGTTTGTCTCCATTCTTATTATACCTTCAAATGCTTCTTAGTTATACAAATACTTTGCTACCTTAAAGCATAACCAGCCTTATACCTTCAAATGTTTCTTAAGCGTAAATCTGCTTCCTAAGTATCCGATACCCACACCAAGTATAACGGATATGGGAATAAGCACTGCGAACACATCTCCTATAGGGATAAATGTAAGCATATTGCTAAGCAAATTAAACTGGTTAGCAACATATGATACAACCGAATGATATACAAAGAAAATAAGTATAAGCGGTATGGTTGCACCAATTAATCCTATTACAACACCTTCTACAATAAATGGCGCGCGAACGAAAGAGTCCTTTGCTCCGATTAATTTCATAATCGCAATCTCTTCCCTTCTTACGGCAATACCTACGGTAACGGTATTATTAATTAAGAAGATGGCTACCAATATAAGAATCGCAATAATTACGGATGATACAACAGCGAGCAACGTATTAAAGTCGGTAAGCACACTGGCTGCAACTTCCGATTGCTTAATCTCTCTTACTCCGTCAAGCTGCTCTGCAAATGCGACAAAGCTGGCCTGCTTTGCAACGTCTGTTAAAACTACTTTATAGTTAGCAGAATTGATAAGCGGATTGTCACCGTTGAAGCTTGCTGCGATATTCTCATCGCCTTCGAAATAAGATGTCTTAAATGACTCCCATGCAACTTCAGGACTGATATATTCATAACTGTCAACTTCCGCTCTCGTACTGATTTGCTTACCTATCTCATCTATCTTGGACTGGTCAATGCCCTCATCAAAGAAGATTGTTACCGTAACACCTTTCTCAGCCTCTTTAACCATCTGCTGGAAATTAACACCCAGCGAATAGAAAATTCCCAATATAAATATACAAGCTGACATCGTAGCTATCGATGCTAAGGAGAACATTTTATTTCTCCAAATATTCTTAAGTCCCTGTTGTATATGATACATAAGACTGCTTAATTTCATTCTTAATAATCTCCTTTTGTGTCATTAACAACGACACCCTTCTTAATCTTGATAACACGTTTATTCATTGCTCTTACAATCTCTAAGTTATGAGTAACAACCACAACCGTAGTTCCTCTGTGATTAATCTCATCTAAGAGATTCATTATCTCCCACGCATTTCCCTCATCAAGGTTACCTGTCGGCTCGTCAGCGAGTAAAATCTTCGGACGATTAACCAAGGCTCTTGCAATAGCTATACGCTGTTGCTCACCACCGGATAGATTATTAGGAAATGAACGATACCTTGCAGCAAGTCCTACCATAGATAACATCTTAGCAACCCTTACGTTAATCTCTCTTCTCGGAGTCTCAACAACCTTGAGAGCGAACGCTATATTCTCATATATATTCCTGTCCTGCAACAGTCTAAAGTCCTGAAATACAACGCCGATATTACGTCTGAATTTTGGAATTTGCTTCTTATCAAGACCTGCAATAGACTTGCCGTTAATGAGTATTCTTCCTTTCGTGGGCTCTAATTCTTTGAGCAGTAACTTAATCAATGTAGATTTGCCCGATCCGCTGTTACCCGTAACAAATACGAATTCGCCCGGCTCGATGTGTAAGTTAACATCATTGAGTGCAGGCACTCCCTTTTGATACTCTTTACTAACGTGTTCTAGTTTAATCATACATTAAAACTCCTGTGATTCCATATAATCCATATATTTTACAACCATAAGGGCTATCTTAAATGTTATTGCATCTTCGAAGACTCTTAAGTCAAGCCCCGTGCTCTTCTCTAACTTATCAAGTCTGTATACCAAAGTATTTCTGTGAATATAAAGCTGTCTTGATGTCTCTGATACATTAAGAGAATTCTCGAAGAATTTATTAATTGTAGCAAGTGTCTCTTCATCAAACTGGTTAGGCGACTTGCCATCAAATATCTCCTTAATGAACATTTTACATAGAGGTATTGGTAACTGGTAAATGAGTCTTCCGATGCCAAGTACCGAATAAGCTATGATGTCCTTCTCTCCAAAGAAAATCTTTCCTACATCAAGTGCCATACCGGCCTCTTTGTAAGATCTTGATACTTCCTTCAATTCATCAACGATAGTACCGTATGATACTCTTACGCCCTTCTTTTTATCCTTGAAGGTCTCAACTATTACTTTAGCCGTCTTCTCTATGTCTTCGTATGTGCCGTTCTCGCCCATATCTTTAACGACTATTACGCTCGACTCATCAACAGATGTGACGAAGTCTTTATTCTTACCGCCGAAGATACTTCTGACTTTGTCGAATTCGTCTCCGTTCTTATCTTCGTCGAAGCGAACTATCATTACGACACGTCTCTCTTCTATATCAATGTGGAGCTTCTTGGCCCTGTTGTAAATATCAACAAGAAGCATATTGTCCAAGATAAGATTCTTAACAAAGTTATCCTTGTCAAATCTCTCTTTGTAAGCCACCAAAAGCTCTTCTATCTGGAAAGCAAGAATCTTTCCTGCTGTGGTATCCTGTCCTTCATTAAATGCAAGTAATACGAATTCCAATTGACCGCTGTCGAACACCTTGTACATATTGCAAGGTCCGTTAAACTCCGCATCCATGTCAGATTCTACAAATTCAATAGTAGCCTTAACATAGTCATCTGCGCTATTAGTTGTAGTAGCAAGCACAATTCCGTCGGTATCCAACACAGCGTAGTCCTTATCAGTAATATTCTTGGTCCCATCAATTGTATTCTGAAGTATCTGGTTAGAAATCATATATCCTCCTCCTTTATCTACGGCCTCTATCTGAGACAAGCGTACCACCCCATCTGCGCTTCACCTAGATATAGATGTCGTTCTAACTTAAAATATACATATTTTACAATTATGAATTGCCGTTTTTAATATTTTTGCACATACCTATATAAGATTTTAATACATTTTAACATATAAATAAAGATATTTTAATAATTTTTTTATGCAATTTTTATAGAATGACTATTCGGTTAAATATTCTGACTATTCGGATTCTTTTTTTTAATTTTTACACATTTTAAATGTCAAGATAAAATCATATTTATCTGTTATTTTATGGAGTTTATACAAAACTAAAGGTGTGAATTAGAGTTTCCGTCAAGGTGTTTTTTACTCATTTTTTGGTGGATAAGGTGGATAAGTCGGTTTATAACAGTATTTTCGTGGAATATATTCACATAAAAAACATAAAATAATTGTGGATAACTTTCCTAAAAATTTTACAAAAGGATTTTAGCGTAACATTTTTTGTGCAAAATTTACATTGCATATTTTTAAATACAAAAAGCCGGAAAAAGTATTATATTTTTCTCCGACTTTTATCATCAAAATTATACTTCATACGGGTCATACACCAATGATTTGTCTAATCTGTCATATTCTCCTACATATACGCCAATAACCACATAATTCGTGCCTTCTTTACCCGTATCGGTAGACAAAGTCGCAAACTTCTTATAATTCTCAATCAGAAATTCATCTTCCGTAGCATTAGGATCCGAAAAATCCGGTATCATGATAATCACGGGCGAAAGACTTTTGACCATTCTAATAAATTCGACATATTCTCTGTCGTTTGCAAAGCTTGTCTTATAGACCTCACTCGATTTATCGACCTCATTAAAGGCAACCACCTGATATCTGTAAATTCGATCAGCTGTCACCACCTGGAAGAACTGATGGTCTTTATAATACTCCGGCTCATCTTTATACTTAAGAAGCTTTCCAAACATCGACCCGTTCGGCATATTCTTTCCGTATATTATACTGTTCTTATCACTGAAATCACCCTGATTAGCCGCATCTAAGAATATACTTCCCTCTAACAAATTGCTGCCGTCAAATGTAGTCTCAAGGTACTTAGTGTTGTCAGGCCCTTGCACGATAGGTTCGCTTATATCAACATTTTCAAAAAAGATCCAACCCCGGGCATCCTTATTGTCAAGCTTAAGCTTAGCAATATCGACGTCTATAAGGTTGTACCAGTTATCGAACGAGCCCGCTTTAGTGTATTTTGTATCGAGACTGTTGCTTATGCCTTTATCGTTAAGAGATGTGACCAAAAAATACAAAATCAGCACAATAGCGAATATAAGTATAGCAGCGGCGATGGCTATAATTATCCTTGTCTTAACGCTTAGAAGCGAAAGGCCGGATTTTTTATCTTTCATAAAAGCCTCCTGTTAGCCAAACTTTAGATTAATAGCTCCGTATCTTTGAGCCAAACTTTAGATTTCATTATACAAATTTTATGGTTTAAGCACAAGAAGATTATATGGTATAATGAGCGTAGTCAGTGCATGTTATACAGCAGTAACATTTTCAAAAATTAGCACATTAAATGTTGCAGAAACATTTTCAATAGATGAAAAGAGGATAATATGATTACTATCAGCCTTGTTATGATTGTCAAAAATGAAGAAGCATTTCTAAAAAGATGTCTCGATTGCGTTGTTAACCTGATGGATGAAATCATCATCGTCGATACGGGCTCAACCGATAAGACAAAGGAAATCGCTAAGGAATATACTGATAAAATATACGACTATGAATGGTGCGACGACTTTGCGGATGCAAGAAACTTCGCGTTCTCTAAAGCGAGCATGGACTATATCTACAGTTGCGACGCAGATGAGGTTATAGACGATACCAACAGGATGCGATTTATGAATCTTAAGACGGCTCTCGTTCCCGAGGTCGAGATTGTGCAGATGCACTACGTGGAAGCAACGGGCTCTTCCGTACTCAATGCCAAATCAGAGTACAGGCCCAAGCTTTATAAAAGACTTCGCGGCTTTACATGGATTGAGCCGATACATGAGACGGTAAGACTTGACCCCGTCGTATTCGACAGTGATATCGAGATACTTCACAAGCCTGCCACCCGCCATTCTAAGCGTGATTTTCATATATTTGAGAAGGCCTATAATAAGGACAAATATCTCAGCGATAATTTAATCTCAATGTATGCAAAGGAGCTTCTAAAATGTGGTGACGCGAAGGATTTTGAGAAAGCGGCGGAAATCTTTGAAGAAGTTATGCTTAATCAAAAGATTACAGAAGAGCAGCTTATTAAGGTAAGCTGTGTACTAGCGCACAATGCAAGAATTCGAGATGATGAAACAACATTTCTTAAATATACAACCAAGGTCTTAGTATCAAAGCCCTGTTCGGAGATATGTCTTGAGCTTGGCGAGTACTTCTTGGAAAACCAGGATAACGATGAGGCGATTGTATGGTTTTACAATGCAGCGTATGAGACCGAGCCCATACTTGACATTTTATCGCAAGGAAAAGCACCACGCCTTGGACTGGCGCAGTGCTATGCTAACATTGCTAAAGATTTGGGCTATAACGACTTTACTGAAGATACAGCAACCAATTCTGATACTCCTCAGGACGTATCAGCAATTCTGGAGCTTCATAAGAGATATCTCAACGAAGCTATGAATTGGGACGTTCCCGATGAGCAGGAATAACTATTTATACTCTTCTTCCACGAACTTCTTGAGTACGGGAAGTGAGCGTTTAACCTTGTCGGTGTCGATACAATAAGCCATGCGGAAATATCCGGGGCAGCCGAATGTATCGCCCGGCACCATAAGTAAATCGTACTTCATAGCTTTCTTACAGAAGACATTGGCGTCTTCTTCTAACGCCTTAGGGAATATATAAAATGTTCCTTGAGGCTTTACTACTTCAAATCCAAGCTCAACTAATTGATCATAGATAAGGTTGGCGTTAGTCTCATAGACTGACGTGTCGGACAATTTAAAGCCCGTCTTATATATTGCAATCTGCTGAGTCGCAGAAGGACAGTTGTGGCCGATGCCTCGACTTATCTGACCGCAGATTACGGCGTCGATATCGGCGTCCGTACATTTAGGATTAAATGCCATATATCCGATTCTCTCTCCGGGAAGGCTCATTCCCTTAGAGTATGAGTAGCACGAAATTGTATTGTCGTAGAATTTACTCGGATAAGGTGTAGTCTTGCCGTCAAATGCAATCTCACGATACGGCTCGTCTGATATGATGAAGATGTCATGTCCGTATTCCTTTTGCTTGGCTTCTAAGATAGATGCAAGTCTTTCTAACGTCTTCTCCGAATAAATAACTCCCGACGGATTATTAGGTGAATTGATAAGTACGGCAGATACGTTTGGATTAAGCATTTTCTCGAACTCTTCAAACTGAATCTGAAAATCCGATGTATCAGGCGGAACTATCTTAAAGATTGCTCCCGTATCCTTGATGTACGGTCTGTATTCAGGAAAGAACGGAGCAAATCCTATAATCTCATCTCCCGGCTTTGTTACAAGTCGAAAGGCGTGTGCTAAAGAAGACGCCGCTCCGCTTGTCATAAAGATATGCTTTGTCTCGTAAGGAATGCCGAATCTCTCGCTTAATTCCTTCGCTAAATATTCGCGAGCCTGAGGGTTTCCCAGTGAGGGCGAATATCCATGAATGGCCATCGGATCCATTTCCTTGTAAATGTCAAGTACAGCCTTAGTGTATTCTTCAGGACAGGGAACACTCGGATTACCTAAAGTGTAATCGAACACATTCTCATATCCAATCTCCTTACCACGTGCTGTTGCATATTCTGCGAGTTCTCTTATAACGGATTTACCGTTAAGCATTGCTTTGTACTGTTCGTTGATCATCTTGTGCTGCCTCCATAAATCTATGATTTTCCAATCCCATTGCTAAGTTCGGGCTGTAGAAATTATCGCCTTTTCTAAGCTCATCTCCTAACTTCTCTATAAGCTTATTATGCGATGTCTCTTCACTTATTACATCCGATGAATATTTCTTGGCAATAATCGTCGGGTCTATTATAACACGATATCCTCTTTTTCTTGCACGAATGCAAAAATCAAGCATAATATCGCGACCTTTAAGCTCTTTGTCAAAGCCTCCGAGCGCCTTATACGCTTTAGCGCTAATCATACAAAAATCGGCATCCACCATTCCTATCTCGCGAGGAATAAGCTGGATATTATCATATCCTCCGTCTCGAAGCTTTACATTGTAAAATGCGGGATATGCATTGCCCTGCGTATCATATATATAACCGCAGTTCTCGGTAGTCCAGAAGGGCTTGGCGAATCTTACACCTACGACCGCCACATCCTTTTGCTTGATATAGCCAAACATTTTATCGAGATAATGTCTGCCTGATACCTTGACCGATTCTCCCTTTAACAATATATATTCTTTAGATCTGTATTCTGCACCCGAGCCGTCGTATTCTATTTTCCAAAATCTTTTGGCAGGGTCAATCGAAAGCTTCGCATTGATATTATTTCGCATAAGATATGCTTTAATACACGCCATATGCTCTTTATATATAAGCTCTCTTCTGTCTATATCTTCTCCCGTTACGGGATTCTTAAGAAAGTCAGGAAATACGGATCTTATAATTCCAAGTATTGCTCCCTCTTTCTTAACGGTATCCTCACTTACAACTTCAACGCCGGGCATCGGGCTTTGATTGACGCTTGGCATTGCATTAGACATAATTCTCTTATAATAGAGAAACTTTGGAATATGACTGAATTTGTATTTTTTCTCCATACAGCGAAGGAGATAATCATACATAAATGCTTCCGTTAGTACTTCCTTTACCTGTCCAACCTTCTTAATAACTTCGCGATTAAACACAATCATATCGCCCAAATAGTCGTTTCGAAGGAAAAGTTCTTTATTAAATCCCTGCTTAACGTGAATATTAGTCTTCTCAATACCTTCAAGGTCAATATGGTCTGAATACAGTATATCCACATTTTCCATATCAAACACATACTCGGCTATGTAGTACAGGCAATGAGGATCAAGGCGGTTGTGGCAATCAGTCACAATGACATAATCGCCCTCTGCAAAATGAAAGCCTATGTTGGTTCCATAGGCTTTGGAAGTGCGTTTCTTGAGCTTACGATAATGAACTCTCGTATCCGACGGGAAGAACTCCTTCGTTATCTTCTCGACGTCGGAAGACATGTCAGCATCTATAATATATAATTCCCAATTATCATAATCCTGCGCCACTACGGACTCTAGGAAATCTCTAAAAAAGACTTCCCTCGTGTTCGAGCACACCGCAAGAATCGTAAAAGATGTTATCTTCATACAGTCTACCTATTATTTCGATCCTTTACCCGAAAGGACCACAACAATCGTCTTAAATAATATCTTTATATCGAGACCGATGTCCCAGTTAACAATATATTCCGTATCGTATTTTACAACGTCCTCAAAATTGGTTATGTCGCTTCGACCACTGATTTGCCACATACCCGTAAGTCCGGGCTTAATTCCAAGTCTTGCTTTGTGATGGAATTTGTACATCTCATATTCATCTTCTGTAGGCGGTCTTGTACCGACTAAGGACATATCGCCTTTTAATACGTTAAAGAATTGAGGCAACTCGTCAATGGAATACTTCCTCATAAAACGACCGATTGGAGTTATACGAGGATCGTCCTCCATCTTGAACATATTGCCTTCCATCTCATTTTTCTCTATAAGCTCCTGCTTACGCTTATCAGCGTCTACATACATTGAGCGGAATTTGTAGAATTTGAACCTTCTGCCGTTCTTACCGATTCTGACTGATTTGTAGAATACGGGGCCCGGAGACTGTGCCTTGATAATCGGCGCAAATATTATAAATGCGATAAGCGTCAGAACAAGTCCCACGATTGAGCCAATAATATCAATAAGTCTCTTTAAAAACATCTGTCTTGTTGACGCAATATGCATACTTGTCGTAAGCACAACATAGCTTGCGTACTGCTCTAACAGAGTATTCGGCAAAAGGAAATTAGTATGAACAAGACTGATATGAACCGTTACGCCAAGCTCCACTAACGTATTAGCCAATGCCTCCGAACTTGCTCTTGTATTACCGTCTATATATACTTCATCAACGACATTGGTTCTTACATATTCTAAGAAATCTTCAGCATTGGCGATTACCGGAATACCCTGAATTGTCTGTCCTTTCATAGGCTCATCGACAACGACTACACCCGTAACCTTAAAGTCAGTGAATTTGTTATGCGCGATTTCTTCAAGACATCTCTCAACCGTGCTGGCTTCAGCGACAACGACCATCTCAGACTTATTCTTATCAAGAAGCTTCTGTCTTCTGATAAGCCGCTTCCACATTACTCTCGCGAAATACTCAAATATTACGGAAAGTATCAGATACGTAAAGAGCATCTGACGGGAATAGAGCAGCGACTGCTTCGTAGCGTACATATATATAAGAAATACACCAAATACTATAAAGCAGTGTGTAAGAGTCGCCCTAATCTCCTGGTACTTATCACGCCTTAATATACCTGAATAAGACTCGGTAAAAAAGATAGTGAAAATGTCAATCAAAACGAGCATGATTGCCATTCTTATATATAAGTCGATACTTGTATCTGCTGCTTCGCCGAGAATCACAAATCTTGTAATATAAGAAATTACAAGCGCCAACATCATACAGGCAATATCAATTATTGTAAAGTCAAGATGCTTTACCCAACTTCTTTTCTTCTTACTATACATAGATAATCTCCTACTCCTCTAGGCGCATGCATGTGGTATATCTACGTCTATCCATTATCTAGGTCAATCCCGAAATCGAGTCCGGATCATATTATATACTACTCGCAGTACCGCAACGTCTGTCGAAGTATTAAACCAACTATAATTCTACACCGTTTGCTTTAAGCAATTCTCTTGCCGAATCAAGAGAATCAACGCCGTGCAGATTCTTAATGGGAGCAAATTCATTCTCCCTTACAACTTCATAAGGAACACTTCCGTTCATAAGAGCAACCATATCAACTACAAGTGTCTCGAATTTATATCCGTTAGGCTCTGTCGGCTTAACCGCATTGCCGTTATCATCAATGTAAGGAATCTTCTTCTCAACTACGTGAACCGGAAGCTTATCTCCAACTATTTCTTCAAGTCTTGAAACCTTGAAGATATAATTAAGAATATCTCCGAATTTATATAACAATTCGCCGTTCTCATCAACGCTTTCAGCCATCTCCTTCGAGAGTTCATAATACTCTACCACCTGCGGATGTCCGTTAAATGAGCATAGAATTCCCATCTTCTCATAGGCATCGACTTTGCTTAC
>JAIKVT010000282.1 GCA_024685495.1 Lachnospiraceae bacterium | reverse complement strand
TGCTAAGAGAAGCTATTATATAGATCAGCTTCCTATTTTCCAGAAAGCAACAGGCTTTGCTACAATGTTTGCAAATAACTTCAAAGTTATATATGTTCCGTTTAACAAGGGAATGGGTAAAGTTGATGCAGGTCTCTTGACGATGACGGGATATAAGGTTAATTCCGCAACACGTTATCAATTGCCGATATCCTTTAGCTGGCCTATTTCAATGGTTAACTTAAAGAGGTGTCTTCTTGAGACAAGAATTCCTATAGAAGGAACGGATAAAGAGATTGTGCTTGTTAACCTACATTTAGAGGCTTATGATTCGGGCGAAGGCAAGATTGCTCAGACAAAGCAGCTTATGGACTTACTCTCTAAGGAGTATAAAGCAGGCAATTACGTAATTGCAGGTGGAGATTTCAATCAGACGTTTGAGCCTGTAAAGGATGCATATCCGCTTACACAGGATACTATCGCCAATAATAAATGGCAACCAGGAATAATCAATAATTCTGATTTGGCCGAAGGCTTTTCATTTGCCGTAAGCGACAATGCAGCAACCTGCAGACTTGATGATCACGCACTTGATGCAACAACACAGTTATATATTATAGATGGTTTCATTGTATCTAATAATATAACGGTTGAGCAGGTTTCTAACTTAGACAAAGGATTTGCTTATACCGATCACAACCCGGTTAAGATGACTTTTAAGATGCAATAATTTTATTAATCAATGAAAGGGTGTCATAATCGTGGCACCCTGTGTTTTTTTGTGTATTTGATAAAGGGATAAAGGGGATAGTCTTAAGTAGTTTATAAGGAAATTATATAGTAGTAGGAGGCTTTGACAAAAGACATGAAGAAGGATAGTAAGACAGAATTAGGTAAGTGGACACTGGGGTATTTTATTGTCTTATTCGTGATGTTGACGTTAGTTTATATCGTGGACGAGATAGCATCGAATATTACGACGACCATGCAGCCGTACGTTATACTCGATTTGTTTAAGATTCCGGGAGGCTCGGTGCTTTCCGACGAGTATGCATCGGCTGTAGGTGTATTTACGGCGATATCGATGGTGTCATATGTGTTTATGCTGATAGCACCGTTTTACAAGGCGCTTGCTGACAAATACGGCAGAAAACCCTTTTTGATTCTTAATACATTAATTATGGGCGTTGGTATGCTCATTTGTATGGTGGCACCTAATTATATTATTTATATAATTGGAGTGCTCGTAATAACATTTGTAAGATCTAATGATATGCAGGTTATGTATATTATAGAGACGGCACCGGATGCACATAGAGCTAAGCTTTGTAATATTACTAAGGCGATAGGTTTAATAAGTGTGTCGTTAATAGGACTCTTTAGACAAATGTTTTATAACGACGCAGATATAAGCTCCTGGAGAATGGTCTTTTTAATTCCCGCAATCCTTGGAATTGCAGTTGCGCTTATTTGTATTCCGATAATCAGAGAGACTCCCGTATTCCTTAAAAAGAAAAGAGACAAGGAAGCCGGTGTGGCAGAAGAAACATCTGCGACAGATAAAGATTCAACCAATATAAAAACAACTGATGCTAATGATAAAAAAGAAACAAAGTCACGCGGTGGTGTTAAAAACGCATTTATTTACATTTTCAAAAATCCTCAGGTTAGGAAAATAATGATAGCTGCAATTGCATTTGCACTTGTAACAGGTATAACATCATATTATTCAACGGTTCTTGAAGCGTCTGAAAGCGGCGGATTCATTACCGACAGTATGATATCTATGATACTTGTTGTTTTTCCTTTTGTTAACGGTGTGTTCACTTTCATATGCGGATTTATAAGTGATGCACTCGGAAGAAAGAAGGCCTGCTTTGTATTTTCGGCAATAGCAATGGTAGGACTTATTATATTTGTTCTCGGAACGGCAAACGGATGGAACGAATATGTAATAGGTATCGGATGGGGAATGTTCATAGGAACGCTTTGGTCAATAACCGATACGCTTGTACTTGTTATGCCCTCAGAGGCTACACCGACAGATATGAGAGCTTCGGTTCTCGGTGTTATGAGCCTCCTCTTATCGGCAGGAATGGCCTTGTCGGTTATTATATTTACAGTTGCAATGAATGTGATAGGTACAGCACATCTTGGCATCGTAGCATTATGCATCTGTATTCCGCTTACCGTAGTGGCATGCATACTTTTAACACGAGTTAAAGAGACAAAAGGCAATGACCTTAATGTAGGTTAATATATACAGGTAAATATATACAGGTAATACATGTAGGTTAATATAATATGCGTTTTGTTTGAGTAATAAAAGAAGGTGTTAATTATACGAATTTTTTGGTATAATCGTTTTATATAGGTTCATTAGACTTGGGAGAAGGTTATGGCATTTAATTTTTATTTTGATGTTGCAAGTATACTAGTTTTTGTAATACTTATCGTAATGGTAATTTCTACAAAGCATATTGTAGATTCTACCTTTAGGACATTGTATAAACTTACAACAGTTGCATTTCTTGTGCCGATTCTCGATATTGCTAAAGGGGACGCAATTAAGTATGAAGTTGGATTTACTCCGGCGATGATACTTATTATGCTCTTCTTTGTTGTGCATATCTTTGTGACCTATTATTTTCTTATGTATGTCATGTCTAAGATAGAGATGTTTCAGAATCGCTCTACTCTTAGGAAGATAGTTCTTTATGCTCCCGTAGTTATATGTCTGGTTCTTATTCTTTTGACACCTCAGTTTCATGTTGTTTTTACATACTCTATTGAACAGGGGTTTATAAGAGAACCGTTGTATCCCATTGTTAATGTTGTTCCCATATTCTACTTCATATGGACAATTATATATACTATTCTAAAAAGAAAATACTTAAAGAGATCATTCAAAACTATGATCATCTTTGTTATGACAATTAATTTTGTTGCGATTGTTATTGAGACATTATTTACGGATATAGCGATTAGAAGCTTTATCATTTCCATGTCGGCAGTTGTGATGTTCTTTTATGAGGAACAGGGAAGAGCGGAGATTGAAGAAGATACTAATCTTGTAGATAAGGAGTACCTTGTAGAAGAAGGCGTCAAGATGCTTCGCAATAATTATCCGTTCTCGGTAATACTCATTAAAATGTCTAATTATGATGCACTCTCTGACACATTTGGACATAATAATACGCAGACTTTATCTAAGAAGATAGCGTCTTATATAGGACATAGATTTAGGTTGGGTAAATGCTTTAGAATAAGTGAGTCTACTATAGCGGTTCTTAATACCGATGAAGATGCAAGAGAATTAACGGAAAAATTATACGAAGAACTTAATGTCAGCTGGGATGTCGAAGGCTTGGATATATCGTGTGATATACTCATGACTTATGTGAAGATTCCGGAAGATGTTGATGATCTTGAGAATATGGTATCTTTCGTTCGCTACTTTAACAAGGTAGAGAGAAGTGTCGGAGGAATTATTGAAGTAAGTGAGCTTCATATTAACGAGCACATTCGCGAGAAGCACGTAGAGAGTGCAATTGAACGTGGTCTTCAGAACGGATCATTCGAGGTATATTACCAGCCAATCAGGGATTTAGAGAAAGATACTTTTGTAACGGCTGAGGCACTTGTCAGATTGACAGACCCGGAGCTTGGACCCATTTCCCCGGCAGAATTTATTCCTATTGCCGAGAATAACGGAACGATTGTGGCAATCGGTAATTTCGTTCTTGAGACAGTATGCAAATTTATCTCAGAAAATGATATGGAGGCACTCGGTCTTCACTACATAGAGCTTAACTTGTCAGTAATTCAATGTCTTCAGAAGGATTTTATTGAAAATGTGGAATCAATAGTAGGTAAATATAACATAGATCCAAAATACTTATGCCTTGAAGTTACTGAGACGGCATCTAATTATTCGCCGGCAGTATTTACGAAGAATTTAGAGGCATTAGGAGAAAGAGGATATGCTCTTGCGCTTGATGATTTTGGTACAGGATATGCCAACATTGAGAGAATGGTTACATCTGATTTTAGAATAGTCAAATTCGATAAAGAGATGACACAATATTCTTCGGGCGAAGAGAGATTGCAAGATGTATTTGAGAAGCTTCAGAATGTGATTCACTCTATGGATTCTATGGTGGTTGCAGAAGGTGTAGAGACAAAAGAACAATATGACTATCTTAAGAGTATAGGTTGTGACTATATTCAGGGATATTATTTCTCGAAGCCTGTTCCGCAGAAAGAATTTGTAGAATTTGTTAAGGCAAATAATTCATAGAAATACATTTTCAAAAAAACCAGATAATATAAGAGAATAAGATGTCGTTAAGAAAACGATAAGGATAGATTATGAACATGAGACGCAGAGATTTAAATAAATATAATAAATTAGTTAAAGAGTACGATGAGCACCCTTTAGTTCAGAGTATGAAAACTTATGTACAGCACGGTACGACTACAACATATGATCACAGTGTGAGAGTTGCTAAGCTTAGTTATCTTCTTAATACTAAGTTACGTCTTCACGCTGATGAACAGATATTGGTGCCGGCCGCTTTTTTACATGATTTCTTTTTGTATGATTGGCATGATGAGCCGAAGGTTTCTGTTCGTAATTTTACTGCGATGCATGGATTTACTCATCCAAAGAAAGCCGCAGATAATGCCAAAGAAGTCTTTGATATAAATGATGAGACATATGATGCGATATCATCACATATGTGGCCGCTTACGATTACAAAGGTTCCTAAGTCAAAAGAGGCGAAAATCCTTTGTGCAGCGGATAAAATGGTCGCACTAAAAGAAACATTTGAAAAAAACCGGTTTTTTCACAAAAAAGGCTAAAGATTTGACATTAATATGCCGATATGGTATTAATAGTATGTTATTTTGGTGGACAAAAATACGAGTATGTGGAGAAAGGAAAATTTATTATGCAATTTTTCAATCGATTCAAACGTATTTCTATCAGCAAAAAGCAGGCAGTAAGAGTGCTTGTGGCAGGTGTTTTGGTAACATCGCTTGTTACATCTTCTAATGTGGCTTTGGCTGAGAAGAGTGTGTCACAGATGACGCAGGAGAAAAACCAACTTCAAAGTGAGATTAACTCTCTTGATAAAGAGTTGGTAGGAGTTTTGACTGAGATTAATGAGCTGGAATCGGATGTTGCGCAGAAGAATGCGGACATAGCAGATGCAGAAGACGATATTAAGGAAGCACAGAAGGCTGCGAACGAGAAATACGAAGAGATGAAAGTTCGTATGAAATATATGTATGAAAAGGGTGATAATGACATTATCACAATTTTCTTAGAGTCGGGAAGTCTTACAGATTTTATCAACCGTGTAGAATATGCTAATACGGTATATGAATATGACAGAACTCAATTAGAAGAATATCAGGTAATGATTAAGCAAATTGAGTCTTTAAAGGCAGGCTTAGAGCAGGAGAAAGTAAGTTTGCAGGCACAGCAGAACAGATTATCTGCACAAAAGCAGTCTCTTAATTCAATGATTGCAACTAAGAGAACACAGGTTGCGGATTTCGACAGTAAGCTTGCTAAAGCAAGAGAATTAGCAGCCCGTCAGGCAGCAGCAGCGCAGGCAGCTCAAGCTACCACAACACAGAAATCTAATGTATCGAATGTATCAGGATCAACCGGTGGAGATAAGAATCCGACACCTGTATCAGGCGGAAGCGGAAGCTCGGTTGTATCTTATGCAAGTCAGTTTATAGGTAATCCTTATAAATGGGGCGGTACATCATTAACAGACGGATGTGACTGTTCGGGATTCGTATACAGAGTATATCAGCACTTTGGAGTTGATTACGGAAGATTGACATCAGACGGATTCCTCGGTGTAGGTCAGGAAGTAAGCTTTAATAATATCCAGGCAGGTGATGTTGTTGTATACAGCGGACACGTTGCTATATATGATGGTAATGGTGGTATCGTTGAAGCACAGAGTTCAAGAGCCGGAATTACCAATAACAGAAGCGTTAGCTGCAAGCCTATACTTGGCATTAGAAGATTATTGTAATAACGGAGTTTAAGATGGATAGTAAGACTGAGAGTACAACTTCTTCCAAGAAGAAACTGTTTATAATTATTCCAATTCTTGTGGTGCTTGCAGTTGTAATAATTGTTGTATGCTATCGAGGTCTTAAGAATAGAGAAGCGTTCGTGTTTTCAGAGCATCTTGATGATGCGGCAGCTACGATAAATGGAGAAGCTCTTTTATATAGAGAGCTCTCTTTTTATGTTCTCTACATCGAACAGAAGGTAGAGAAGGAAGCGAGAGTATATAATCCCGAGTCGCCTAAAGACTGGTGGAACAGTTATGTTAACGGCAAATTCGTATCTGTCTCTGCGGCTGAGACGGCTCTTAATATGGCAATTCATGATCACATAATGTATAATCTTGCAAAGCAGGAAGGAATAACATTAAGTGAAGAAGAAAAGGCGCATATAGAATTCAGACGAAGTGATTTCTGGGAAGATCTTTACGACGAACAGCGTGAAAGGTTACCTGTATCTAAAGAAGAGATTAATGCTACAATCGATAAGATTGGTATAGCAGAGAAGTACCAAAGAAAGCTTGCGGCCGATATGGGCGTTAACGATTTCGAATATAATTTTGACGGCTATGAATATAAGAAAATGTTAGAGGCCAATTATAAAGTAGAAATTGATAAGCAATATGAGAAGCTTGTCTTTGGAGAGATTACCATTCATCACAGTAAGGTCAATTTTATTAACGGACTTACTTCAGAAAGCAAAAAATAATTAAGAAAGAAGGCGTAATTAATTACATGAAGATTGGAAGAAATTCACCATGCTGGTGTCTGAGCGGAAAGAAATATAAACAGTGTCACGAGGCTTTTGATAATAAGCTTATGTCACTATATAACAGAGGATTTGATGTACCCGATCACGATATGATTAAGGTTGGTGTGGAGATAGAGGGTATCAAAAAAAGTGCTAAGATTAATATGGCTTGTCTTGATGCCGTAGCAGAAGTTATCGATGAAGGAATGACAACTCAGGATATAGATGATATTGTAAGTTCTACAACGAAGAAAATGGGTGGAATATGCGCTCCGCTTAATTATGACGGATTTCCAAAGAGTGTATGTACATCTGTTAACGATCAGGTATGTCATGGAATACCATCAAAAGATGTCGTGCTTAAATCCGGAGATATTATCAATGTAGATTGCACAACTATATTTGAAGGATATTATGCTGATTCTTCACGTATGTTTCTTATAGGAGATGTTGATGAGGATAAGAAAAAGCTCGTAGAAGTTACAAAAGAATGTTGCGATCTTGGATTAAAGCAGGTTAAGCCTTGGGAGCCGATTGGTAATATAGGAGCAGTCATCAAAGAACATGCTCATAAAAACGGTTATACCGTTGTAAGAGAAATCGGTGGTCATGGAGTCGGAATAGATTTTCATGAAGAACCATGGGTTAGCTATGTAACTAATATGGGTGAAGGAATGATAATGGCACCCGGAATGATGTTTACGATTGAACCAATGATTAATATGGGTACTCACTCAATTAAGACAGATCCGATTAACAATTGGGAAGTATCTACGATAGACGGCAAGCCTTCTGCCCAGTGGGAGTATCAGGTGCTTGTTACGGAAGACGGATACGAAATGATTTCATGGTAATGCTTTTATCGCATAATTTTGCTGAATGACATAATTATACTGAGATATAATAATAATAAATATAATTTTAAACATACTGAAGGGATATCCTATTGACTTTCTCGTCATCAAGTAAGATATCCCTTCTTAGTTTGATCTTTCTATACTGTCCAATGGACTGTACCACCTTTCTATTAAATTTTTTAAGTTCGATTAATCTATATCAAATCAAATCTTAGCTCTTACTCAATTCCCTTTGCTTCATCCTTTTAACTTTACTCTCTCGCTCTACAGCTCAGCTTAAATAGCTTCTATCTAAAAGTTGGCTCGCATCTTCATCGAATAAGATCTCAACATATACCAGTTGAGCCTGGTTCCGTTTTACCCTTTACTTATGCTGGTGGTCCGTACCTCCTTCCGTTAGAAATCTCATCATATAACCTCTTTCCTAAGAAATCGGTTCTTTTCGATAGGTCCTTAAGTTGACCTGTCGACCTAAGATTAAAGATGGTTACGATTTATCTAATTCTCTCTAATTGATAATCGTTTTTTTATGTTTTTTGCTATGTTTACATTTTCTTTATTCAATTTATAACTTTATCTTAGGTCAACTCCCGGTCGACTTTTATAATCTAAAAGTATTGTTAACGATATCTTTTCTTCATCGCCGGCTCTTTGCCTTTCCTTCAATACTTTTACATCCTATCTAACAACCTCACCGATAATTCGGTAGTTAGTTTGTCTTGGTTTGTTGATAAATAAATAATACTATCAATTTGCACTTTTGTCAACAAAAAATTTGAAAATTTATAAAAATATTTTAAGTTGTCGCAAATTAGTGGTGGAGTTTTTTGAATTGTCAGAAAACTCAAGGGCAAAAATTGATATTTAATAAGTATTCATAATTTGATATAATATGTAGGTATGTTATGGTAAGTAATATAGTTTTTTGTTTATAGATAGAATTATAAGGAGTTAAAGAATGGGTTTAATTGACAAAATATTTGGTACTCATAGTGAGAGAGAAATTAAGATCGTTGAGAAGACGGTAGATGAGATAGAAGCTTTACGCCCTGAGATGATGGAGTTATCCGATGAGGAGCTTAGAGCAAAGACAGATTATTTCAAGAAACGTCTAAGCGAAGGCGAGACTCTTGATGATATTCTTGTTGAAGCATTTGCCGTTGTAAGAGAGGCTTCAAGAAGAGTTCTTGGAATGGAGCATTTCAGAGTTCAGCTTATAGGTGGAATTATTCTTCACCAGGGACGTATCGCTGAGATGAAGACCGGTGAAGGTAAGACACTTGCTGCTACGGCACCTTCATATCTTAATGCCTTAGAAGGTAAGGGTGTGCATGTCGTAACAGTCAATGATTACTTGGCTAAGCGTGATGCAACAGAGATGGGTCAGGTTCATGAATTCCTCGGTCTCACATGCAAGGCTGTCTTAAGTGATATGGACAGAGACGAGAGAAGAGAAGCATATAACGCCGACATCACATATATTACTAATAATGAAGATGGATTTGATTATCTTAGAGATAACATGGTTGTATATGAGAATCAGTTAGTACAGCGTGGTCTTAACTATGCCATTATCGATGAGGTCGATTCGGTTCTTATTGATGAGGCGAGAACACCGCTTATCATTTCAGGTCAGTCAGGAAAGTCAACTAAGTTATATGAAGCGTGTGATGTGCTTGCCCGCCAGTTACAAAGAGGTGAAGATTTACCTGAGTTCTCTAAGATGGATGCCATTATGGGTGTTGTTCAAAATGAGACAGGAGACTTTATTGTCAACGAGAAAGATAAAGTAGTTAACCTTACGGAACAGGGTGTGAAGAAGGCTGAGCAGTTCTTCAAGATTGATAACTTAGCAGACGCTGAAAACCTTGAGATTCAACATAATGTAATTCTCGCACTCCGTGCACACAACCTTATGCATAGAGATCAGGATTATGTAGTACAAGACGATCAGATTTTAATTGTAGATTCATTTACGGGACGTATCATGCCCGGTCGTAGATATTCTGACGGTTTGCATCAGGCTATTGAAGCAAAAGAGCATGTTAAGGTTAAGAGAGAGTCAATGACTCTTGCGACTATCACGTTCCAGAACTTCTTTAATAAATATGATAAGAAGGCAGGTATGACAGGTACAGGTCTTACTGAAGAGCAAGAGTTCCGTGATATATACGGAATGGACGTTATTGAGATTCCTACTCATATGCCTATGATAAGAGTTGATCATGATGATGCCGTATATAAGACTAAGAACGGTAAGTATATATCAGTAGTGGAGGATGTTAAAGAGTCTCATGCTAAGGGACAGCCGGTACTTGTAGGTACTATCACTATTGATGTTTCAGAAGAGATTTCCCGTCGACTTCGTAAAGAGGGAATTCCTCACAACGTACTTAACGCTAAGTACCATGAGAAGGAAGCGCAGATCGTTGCGGAAGCCGGCAAGCACGGTGCAGTTACAATTGCAACGAATATGGCAGGTCGTGGTACCGATATTAAACTTGATGAAGAAGCAAAGGCAGCAGGCGGTCTTAAGATAATCGGAACAGAGAGACATGAAGCAAGACGTATCGATAATCAGCTTCGTGGTCGTTCAGGTCGTCAGGGAGACGTCGGAGAATCGAAGTTCTATGTGTCTTTGGAAGATGACTTAATGAGACTCTTTGGATCAGAGCGACTTATGAGTATCTTCAATTCACTTGGAGTAGAAGAGACTGATGAGATTCAACACAAGATGCTTAGCAATGCTCTTGAAAATGCTCAGAAGAAAATCGAGAGTAATAACTTTGCTATAAGAAAGAACCTCTTAGAATACGATCAGGTTATGAATGATCAAAGAGAGTTGATATACGGACAACGTAAACGAGTTCTTGCAGGCGAGGATATGAAGGAACAAATCCTTAGCATGATTAAGACAGATTTAGAGACAGCAATTGATACATGCTGTTCTGATGAGATTCCTGTAGATGAATGGGATTTGGCTGAGATGAATTCCGTTATCTGTGATATCATTCCGTTCCCTCGTCTCGATGCATCTACACTTGATGATGTTAATAATGTAGACGACCTTAAGGAGAAGCTTCTTAATAAGGCATATGAAATGTATGACGCTAAGGAAGCAGAATTCCCTGAGCCGGAACAGTTTAGAGAGATTGAGCGTGTAGTTCTTCTTCGTGTAATCGATAAGAAATGGATGGAAGAAATCGACGACATGGATCAGCTCAAACAGGGCATGGGCTTGCAGGCTTACGGTCAGAGAAATCCTGTAGATGAGTATAAGATGGCAAGTTATGACATGGTAGATGCCATGAACGAGGCCATCCGAAGAGAGACTGTTCAGATGCTTTATCGTGTTCGTATCGAGAAGAAGATGGAACGTGAGGAAGTTGCTAAGGAGACGGGAACCAATAAGGAAGAGAGCAGCGTAAAGGGACCGATGAGAAGAAAAGAAGAAAAGATTCGTCCTAATGCTCCATGTCCATGTGGTTCAGGTAAGAAATACAAATTCTGTTGCGGAAGAAATGTTTAATTAAAGCATATATATAATTTAATATGCAAGAAATGTTTAATTAAAGCATATATAATTTCATATACAAAAGATAAAATGTGAGAGAAGTTACCTTGCATTAAAAAAGTTAACACGAAAGGAGAGAATTGTTATGAAAATCAAAAAGAGACAGATAGCTTTACTTATTACTGTATTAGTTATGGGACTTGCATTTACAGGCTGCAGTTGTACTAAGAAAAGTGATGTAACAACGAATGTTGCGAATCAGACTAATCAGACAGCCGATGCAACAGTAAGTAAAGAATACACACTTAAGGTTACAAATAAAGAAGGTGCTGAGAAGAAGTATCAGGGAAAGACTGAGAGTCAGTATCTTGTCAATGTATTAGATGAACTTGTTAAAGCAGGTGATTTTACATACGAGACAGACGGCAATGCTGCATCTCCAATGCTTGTAAAGATTAACGGTGAGACTGCAGAGTATTCTGCGGATAAAGCATATTGGGCTATATATGTTAATAACACATATGCTTCTCACGGAATACAAGATCAGCCAATCAATAATGGTGACACGATTGAATTAAAATACGAGGCGGCTAAATAATAATGAATAAAGGGAAATTAGTTGTCAGAGATGTCGCCCTTTTAGGAATAATGGTTGCTATGTTAGAGGGAGTTAAGCTTGCGCTTAGCTTCCTTCCTAATGTTGAACTTGTTTCTTTTTTGATTATAATGTTTACGCTCATACTCGGATGGAAGACACTCATTGGAGTCGAAGTCTTTGTACTTGTGGAATGTATGATTTGGGGCTTCGGATTATGGACTCTGATGTATATTTATATCTGGCCGATTCTCGTTGTGGCAACCATGTTAATTAGAAAGTTTAAATCTATCTGGCCGTATGTAATTGTCTCGGCCGTGTTCGGATTTATCTTCGGAGCACTGTGTTCTATTCCGTATATATTCATAGGAGGACCTTATCAGATGTTTACCTGGTGGGTAGCAGGCCTTCCGTATGATGCAATTCACGGAGTATCGAACGGTGTGATAATGCTCGTATTATACAAACCGATACGACTTGCAGTAGATAAGATAAAAGCATCTGCCCGCTGAGGGAAGATGCTTTTTGTGTGTTCGCTTTTGTAGCAAATAACAGATAAACCGGAATTTAATAGACAACGCTTTACAAAATCTTCTTAAGTTTATCCATATCCTCTTCGTCAATTTCTTTATGACTTCTCTTGCCGTTATAGATTGTGGTCGCCTGCTCTAAGGTTAAGGCGATGCCGTCTTCTTTGGCAATCGCTAAGATATCTTCGGGCGATTTTGCGTTCATAACTTTAATAAGAGTCTGCTTCATATTAGGATCTTCTATCATATCTTTAACTTTGTTCATTGATTTTTTCATTAGTATAACCTCCGTCTATTTTCATATAATTAATGTCTGGGGATAATCCACACATTTTCATAAATAATTGTTTTAAGGATAATCCACACATTTTCAAAAAATAATGCCAAAGCATTTATAATGCTATATAATGAATATGTGATTATTATATAGGAAGTATACGATAAATGAAAGCAGACTTCAAATTACATTCAAATTACAGTCCTACCGGAGATCAGCCTCAGGCTATTGAGAAGCTGGTAGATGGGTTTAAGTCGGGCAATCAGATGCAGACGCTTATCGGCGTTACCGGTTCGGGTAAGACCTTTACTATGGCAAATGTGATAGCAGCCTTAGGGAAACCTACGCTGATTCTTTCGCACAATAAGACGCTTGCTGCGCAGCTTTATTCCGAGATGAAAGAGTTCTTCCCGGAGAATGCCGTAGAATATTTTGTGTCTTACTATGATTATTATCAGCCGGAGGCTTATGTTGCATCTACAGATACATATATCGCCAAAGATTCCTCAATTAACGATGAGATTGATAAATTAAGACTTTCCGCTACTGCATCAATTGTCGAGAGAAAAGATGTAATAGTGGTATCGAGTGTGTCGTGCATTTACGGTATCGGCTCACCCGAGGATTACGAGAACCTTTGCGTATCGCTAAGGCCCGGGGATACGAAGGACAGAGATGATGTAATTAAAGAATTAATAGATATGCAATATGTACGTAACGATATGGACTTTGCGAGAGGAACGTTTAGAGTGCACGGTGATGTGCTTGAGATTTATCCGGCAAATGTGTCCGAATATGCGTACAGGGTAGAATTCTTCGGAGATGAGATAGATAGGATTGTTACGATTGATACTGTAACGCATGCTGTTAAGAAAGAGCAGAATTATGTGGCAATATTTCCGGCATCGCACTATGTCGTTCCGAAAGAAAAAATCGACAGAGCATGTAAGACTATAGATGAAGAATTGCAGGAGCGAATTAAATATTTCAAGTCTGAAGATAAATTAATTGAAGCCCAGCGTATCAGTGAGCGTACCAATTATGATATAGAGATGCTAAGGGAGACCGGCTTTTGCAGTGGTATTGAAAATTATTCAAGACATTTTACAAATCAAAAACCGGGAGAGCCTCCTCAGACACTTATAGATTATTTTACGGAGGACTTTCTTATTATAGTTGATGAGTCGCATATTACTCTTCCACAGGTAAGGGGTATGTATGCGGGCGATCAGGCCAGAAAGACTTCGCTTGTAGACTACGGATTCAGGCTGCCTTCCGCAAAGGATAACAGGCCGCTTAATTTTAGCGAATTCGAGCAAAAGATAGATCAGATGCTTTTCGTATCGGCGACACCGGGCGATTACGAAAGAGAGCACGAACTTTTATTTGCAGAGCAGATAATTCGACCGACGGGACTACTCGATCCGCAGGTTTCAATTCATCCGATTGAAGGACAAATCGACGATCTTGTAGGAGAGATAAGGCACACAACCGAAGCGGGATTTAAGACTTTAGTTACAACGCTTACAAAAAGAATGGCAGAAGACCTTACGACATATATGCAGGAGCTTGGAATCAAAGTTAAATATCTGCATTCCGATATCGATACGTTAGAGCGAACGGAGATTATAAGAGATCTCAGACTTGGAGTATTCGATGTGCTTGTCGGAATTAACTTACTTCGAGAAGGATTGGATATTCCTGAAGTAGCACTTATCGCAATTCTCGATGCAGACAAAGAAGGCTTTCTTCGTTCCGAGACCTCACTTATTCAGACGATTGGCAGAGCGGCCCGTAATACGGAAGGTCGCGTAATAATGTACGCCGATAAGATGACCGATTCGATGAAGTCGGCAATCGGTGAGACCAACAGGCGTCGTGAGATACAGCAGGCTTATAACGAAGAGCATAACATAACACCTACGACTATCAAAAAAGCAGTTGCGGATCAAATAAGCATTTACAAGGAAATTGCAGCAGAGGATAAAGAGACACTTTCGGGCGTAGACGCGATGAACAAGGATGAATTAGAGGCGCTTGTTAAGAAGCTTACGGAGAAAATGGGCAAAGCGGCGGCAGATCTCAACTTCGAACTTGCAGCAGATTATCGAGATCAGATAATCGAGCTTAAAAATACAATACGAGATATGTAGAATATAAAGGAGGCTTTGTATGGAGGAAAAGAATAAGAAGCGCAATCTGTGGTTTTATCCCCTCGGTACGGTTGGACGTGACATGATATACGTGCTGTTTACGAACTTCGTATATCTGTATGTTCTGTATACAAGGGATCTGACAAATGCGCAGCTTGCGGCAATCACCGGAATAATGGTGGCGGCTCGTGTGTTCGATGCAATCAACGATCCGCTTATGGGTAACATTATCGAGAGGACGAGATCTAAGTTCGGAAAGTTCAAGCCCTGGCTTGTAATCGGGCTTTTGAGTACGTGTGCGGTTGTATATGTTACATTTAACAATACGCTTCAGGGATGGCCTTTCATATGGCTGTTTGGTGTAGTGTATTTTATGTATTCGATTACATATACCATGAACGATATTGCATTCTGGGGAATGATTCCCGCATTGTCGAAGGACAATAATTCAAGGAATCAGTTTACGTCGAGAGCTACACTTTTCGCCGGTATTGGAAATGTGGCTGCTTCGGTGGCAATTCCTTTATTTACGACAGGTGCATACGCCCTTGGGGGAAATGCGCAGACAGCGTACGGAAGAATAGCACTGATTATATGTATACTCGCACCGGCATTTTCATTATTTACAATCTTCGGAGTAAAAGAGAACAGAGATGACATGGCAAAGCCCGCTGCGAAAATCAGCTTTAAGAAAATCGTTAAGACAATCGGCGGTAACAAGCAGCTTCTTATAATGTGCGTTTGTTTCTTAATTCAGCAGGTCGGCAACAACATCGCCGTCGGTGGTGTCGGAGCAAATTATATCTATTTTGAATTTGGCTATGAGGGAGGACTCTATTCCACATTTACAACGGTAGGTATGGCGGTAACCGCAGTTTTGATGGTGCTCTATCCCGTAATCTCAAGAAAGATTCATCGTAAATCGCTTCTTAAGATAATGATGGTTGTGGCGACGCTTGGATATATCGTTCAATTTGTATCGGGAATGGTAATGCCGACGGGTACTACCGTTAAGTTCTGGGTATTTACGATAGGATTTATGCTTGCGAACTTCGGACAATACGGAATGTATCTTGTAATGATGATTTCCATTATCAATACTGTCGAATATAACGAATTACAATTCGGAACGCGTGATGAGGGAATTATCACATCCATGAGACCTTTCTTAACAAAGCTTGCTTCTTCACTCGTAGTAGTTATAACTACAGTTACTTATGTTATATGCAGAGTTACTGATTATACGAATGATATACAGGATTTAGAGCAAAAATCCAACTCCGGTCTAATTACTGCTGAGGAAAAAGACGTGCTTATCGATCAGGTTATTTCATCGGTTGGACATACTCAGAATATGGGACTTTTAATCTGTCTTACCGTAATTCCCTGTGTGCTTATGCTTGTGGGTTGGTTTATCTATAATAAGTTTTATAAGCTCGACGAAGATGAGTATGAGAGAATTTGTAATGAACTCGAGAAAAGAAAAGAGCAGGATGCACAAAAAGTTTAATTGTGATATAATAGTTGACAGTGGGTATGTATTGGAGGTTTTATTATGAATGCAAAGCTGTTAAAACCAATTATAGGATTTCTTGTAGGAACGATAATAGGAATCGTTGTAATCATGCTATTATACAGCATGGGAAT
>JAIKVT010000274.1 GCA_024685495.1 Lachnospiraceae bacterium | reverse complement strand
ATAGACTTTGCACTAGTAGTGTGGAGTCTTTTTTAGATAAATGGTATAATATCTTAGGTAAACATTGTTTAGAAATAATATGTTCGTAGAATAAATAATTCAGCGAATAACTGAGACAATATAGTAATGAAAGAAAAAAATTATATTAGATACAGAAAACTAAAAGCTCTGGGCAATCGTTTGTGCTTTCATATATGTCGACTGTTCCCAATTGATAATAAGCTTGTCAGTGTTTGCACTTTCGAAGGTAAAGGTGGCTTCGGATGCAATCCAAAATATATCGTCAAGGAACTGCATAAACAACATCCTGAGATAAAGTTTGTGTGGTTCGTAAATGATATGAACAAGAAGTTCCCAAGCTATATTGGAAAAGTTCCTAATACCTTATTAAGCAGAGCGTATTGGCTGAGCAGGTCTAAGGTGTGGATTGATAATTATAGAAAGCCATATGGCACTTGCAAGAGGAAGGGACAGTACTATCTTAATACAAATCATTACACTATGGCAATTAAGACGGTAGGTCTATGGCGCGGAGAAGGCTTTTCTAAAATGGCATATCTTGTCAGTAAAAATGACTCAGACATGATAGATAACCTTATTATAGATTCTAAGTTCTGTGAGATCATGTGCCCTAAAGGTCTAATATACAATGGACCATACCTTAAAACTGGTGCGCCTCGATGTGACATTCTCTATGGTAATAGAGATAGGATTAAGAAGGAATATCGTAGAAGAAAAGGTTTGCCCGAAGACGCAAGGATAATAATGTATGCACCTACATTCCGAGAAGGTGCGAAGAATGGCAAGAGATATGTATATTCAAAAGATGACGCTATAGATTTCAATAGGTTATTAGATAATCTAGAAGAAAAAATGGGTGGTGATTGGTATATATGTGTCCGAGTACATCCACAACTAGCAGCACAATATGAAGGGTTCAATAATACGAAACTAGAAAGAAGAATTATTAATGAATCTAGGGCTGATGATATGTATGTGATATTGGCATCAATGGATGCTTATATTACGGACTATTCAAGTGCTTGCTTTGAAGCAGGATTTGCCAAGATTCCAACATTCATATATGCAGATGACATCAAGCAGTATGAAAATGATAGAGGGGCGTTGTTTTGGAATATGGCATCAGATTCACTCGACCATATTGGGCTCAATCATAAAATATTTAAGGAGCTTGAATTAGAATTTCCGTTTTCTGTTGTAACGTCTAATGATGAACTTGAGAAGGCAATAAAAACTTTTAATAAAAAAGTCTATGAAGATAGACTCAACAAGTTCTTTGAGAGCGTAGATCTTGAGTTTAATGGAAAAGCAAGTAAGAGAATATCAAAAGTAATAGTTGATAAAATAAATAATTAGATTAAGGGATGATAATGAGCGATATATTAAAAGACAAGCATTTTGCATTTAATGTATGGGATTTTGAATCGGCAAAAGCTGTAATAGACGCGGGGGCAAGATGTAACAAAGATGTAATTCTTCAGACATCAGCTTTAATTTATAAAAGAATCGCTGCAAAATCTTTTTTGATGTTTGTTAAAGAGTATTCCATCGAAAAAGGTATTAGGGCTTGGTTGAACCTAGACCATTGCAAAGAAAAAGAACTTCTAATGGATGCGGTAGATAATGGCTGGGACATGATTATGGCAGATGGATCCTCTTATAATGTGGAGAAAAATATAGAGTTTGTTAATGATATTTCAAAATATGCTCATGAGAGAGGAGTACTTGTTGAGGGAGAGGTTGGACAGATAATAGGTACTGAAGACGATATAAATGTCATAAAGGAGTGCGTCGCTTCAAAGGAAGATATAAAAAACTTTGTGGGACAAACAGAGGTTGATTTCATTGCAGTTGCATTCGGTAATGCACATGGAGAATATGTCGGTGTACCATCATTTAGATATGATTTAATTGATTATACAATAGAGATTTCTAATAAACCATTTGTTGTTCATGGGGCAAGTGGAATGCCCAAGGTGGCATTAGATAAACTATTAGGAATACAAGGGGTGAAGAAGATAAATATATCCACGGATATAAAAAAAGCATATAGAAGAGGTATAAAAAAAGCGAATATTAATCTTCAACCTATTAAAATATCCAGCAGTATTTATGAAGAAGTTGTTAAAGAAGCTATGTCAAAATTAGAATTAATAAAGTAGAGGTTAATAAGATGAATGTATTAGTTCTTAATATGGGATTAAAAAGTATTCGAAGTATAATATTTAACGATAAAGGAATAAAGATAGCTGATTCATCTCGTACACTTACTACTGCAATTGATGAAAACAAAGTGGAACAGTTCCCAGAGGAATGGTGGAAAAAAGGCATTGAGGTTATGAAGGCATCTATTAGTGATGCTATGATTGATGGAGTAGACTATATAACAGTAACCACGTCTGCTTCATGCTTGGTGTGTGTTGATAAGGATGGAAATGCGCTATCTAACGCCATTATGGTATCTGACAAGCGAGCAGTAGAAGAAGCCTCAAAAATTAGAAAACAAAAAGAATACAAGATTGTAGAAGAAAAAAGCGGACTTGAAATGTCTGCCAGTTTGATGCTTCCTAAAATTCTATGGGTTAAGAATAATGATAAAGAAGTATTTGATAAGACGTCATACTTTGTAACGCCAAATGATTATTTAATATATCATTTAAGTGGAAGAATAATAACTGATGAACTTAATGCTATTAAATATCATTATACCACTAGTGATAAATCATACCCCTCAGAGCTTCTTAAAGCAATAGGAATTCCTAATAACAAATTACCTATGGTGGTCCCAACAGGTTCATATGTGGGAGACATCCTTCCAGTTGTTGCCCAGGAAATAGGTTGTAAAACAAATGCTAAAATTGTCATAACTTCGTATGACGCAATTTGTTCATTTGTTGGAAGTGGTGTGCTTAATGATGGCGAAGCAAGTGATGTATCAGGTACTGTTACAGTATTCAGAATGTTAAGTAAAAAGAAACAATTTCTGCCAAGTAATAAAGTATATGTAACACCTTTTAAACAAGGTAATTATCATATTGTTGGTGGTTCTAACAATCTTGGTGGTGGATTAATAGAATGGGTTAAACAGTGCTATTATTCCAAAGAAGAATACCCGTATGAAGTTATGGAGAAAGAGGCTTCAGAATCTGAGATAGGTGCAAGAGGATTGATATTCCTTCCATATTTGTTGGGGGAACGTGCACCAATATGGAACGATTCTGCAAGAGGTGCATTCTTTGGACTAGAGAGAATGCATACAAGGAAAGATATGACAAGAGCGGTTTTTGAATCTGCGGCATTCATTGACAGAACAATGATGGAAGCAATAGGAGAGATGACAGATGATGTTAAGACCATTCGATTGTCCGGTGGTTTGGCAAGGGTAAATCTGATATCACAGATTAAGGCAGATGTTACTGGTAAGCCGGTGTCAGTGCTATCGGAATTCGAGACGACGTCATCCGGAGCAGCGATGATGGTTCTTAATGGACGGGAAGGGAGATCATTTGAGGAGCTGTCTAAGTTGTTCTCACAGATTAGAATGACTATACATCCAGACATTAATAATCATAAGAAATATGATGTAATGTATACATTATTCAGAGAAACGTACCAGACATTAGAACCATTATATGATAAACGTATAAAGTTACTAGATAATATCAGAAGTGTCGGAGAGACGCAGATTGAGAATTTGTAAGAGGGAGTCATGGAGTCATATGAATTCAGTTCACCTACGAAGGTGTACTTTGGAAATGAAATAGTAAAGAAAGCATTACATAAAGAGAAAGAAATAATAGGTGAAAGAACGCTTATTGTTACAACTGGAGGTTCACTGATTCGATTAGGCTATCTAGAGGAATTAAAGAATTATATTGAATCAGAATTATACGTATACGTGGACATTACCCCCGATCCTGATGTAGAAGAGATAAGAGAAGCAATAGCTATCGGAAAACAAAATAATGTGACATCGGTAATAGGATTTGGAGGAGGTAGTGCAATTGACGCAGCAAAGGCGACTGCAGTAGGAGTAGCGTCTGATGTTGATATCGTAGAATATCTTCTAGAAGGCATTGAGCCACCATCAGATACTTTGCCAATTATTGCAATTCCAACCACAGCAGGTACAGGAGCAGAACTTACAAAGGGAGCTATTGTATCTAGCAGATTAAAGAAGATCAAGTCGGGAATAAGAGGAGAGAAAATAACTCCAAGTATAGCAATTATTGATCCGACTTATACATTCTCTGTTCCGTCAAATATTACCATGGAGACAGGGTTTGATGTGTTCGCTCATGCAGCAGAGAGTTATTGTTCTGTAAATGCTAATGAATATTCTAGGATGTTATCAGAAAAGGCAATTGCAATAGTAGGTGAATCTTTACCAGAGTTGTTTAAGGATATTGATAATCATGTCGCCAGAGAAAAGATGAGTTATGCTAGCCATATAATAGGATATAATGTGCGTAATATTGGCAATTGTCTGCCACATAGAATGCAGTATCCGTTAGGTGTCGAGACTCACACAAGTCACGGAGCAGGATTAATAGCATTGTATCCAGCGTGGATTAAATATGAATCCGTTGTAAATGAAAAACATGTTCAAAAAATACTTGATTTGCTTGGCTGTATAAAAGATGAAGACCCAAGCGTAAGGATAAGAGACTGGTTAGTGAAACTTGAAATAGATAGAAATATAACAGAGCTTGGAAATACACTTACTGCAGAAGAGCTAAATAAAATGGTTAGCGGTAATTTGGCAAATGACAGATTATATGACAAGGAAGATATAGTTAGAATAATATATGAAGAATCAATGTGAGGTATAAAATGCAAGCAATAATCATGGCGGCAGGAAAAGGAAGTAGGCTAGGAGATATGACAACGGATAGACCAAAAAGTCTGATTGAGATTAAAGGAAGAAGTTTACTCGATATTAATATAGCAATGCTTCATAAATATGGAATCAGGGACATTACGATTGTAACAGGATATATGGATGAGAAAATTGTAGAGGCCACGAAAGATGTTTCAGGAATTACATATGCATATAATCCTTTCTATGAATTTGCCAATGTAATTGGTTCGTATTATATGGGAATGAATAATATGCATGATGATTTCGTATATTTACATGCCGACACAATATGTGATGTGATTATATTTGAAGAATTATTGGAAGCAGTAGGAGATATTGTTCTTCCAGTAGACACCAAGCCTTGCGATGATGAGGCAATGAAGGTTCG
>JAIKVT010000239.1 GCA_024685495.1 Lachnospiraceae bacterium | reverse complement strand
TGGAAGATATACTCGCCTCTCCAATCCATCTGAGGAACGCCCTTATCATCCTGGAATATAAGCTGATTGTAAGGATGCTGACGACCTTCACTCTTAACACGCTCTGACTCGCCAATCCAAAGTGTCTCATTTCTCCACATGATAGGCTTCATAGCGTCCATAGCTTCTTCTAATGTCTGAACAGGTTGAATAACCTTAGAAACCATATCTAATCTTCCGTGTCCGGAACCGTATGTCTCTAATGCATTCCATTTCGGTGTAATATAATAGTTAGCCTGTCCATACTGATATGGCAGATAGTTAATCTGATCTTGAGCGAACTCAATAACTCCGAATTCGCCTGTAGCATCACCAATCAAATAACATAAGTTATTGTTATTAACAGCCATAGCCATTCCCGGTGGTGGTGCAATAGTATACCAGTCATAACTGTTGTTCAAGAACTCAATCGCTTCCTGAACCGTAGCGCAGTTCTGTGATACATGCTGACATACACCTGTAGTACAAGCACGAAGCTCACTCCAAGGTGTTCCGTCATCACGAGTTGTCTCGCCGTGAGATGAATGTAAGCCGTAGCAAGCGAGCATCTCATTCTTCTCTCTTAAGTTAACTTCGATATAAAGTCCCTTCTCATTCATACAGTCACATGCTGAATAAATCATCATAGCCTTCATATCAGGATCGATATCATCAAGCTTCTGCACTTCTTCGTATGTCTTATAGAATCCCGGCGAATATGCCACGCAGAAATTCTTATACTTTCCGAAAGTCGTCTTGAATACATAAGCAGGTGACTGAGATATATCGAGGTCCATGTTACGACCTGTAATAACTTCACCCTTCTTATTAAGCTTAGCCATTGATGTACATCCGAATTCAGGAAAGACTCCGTTATCAGCTAATTTATTACCGAAAATACGTCCGTGTTCACGAACACTTTCATCATCTACATCAGGTAATTCAATTACATAGTTGCCAAGATCTTTAAACCCCTTATGTTCAACTATTTCTGACTTCCACATAGGTTCACATTTTTGCATCATATTATTACCTCCTTATATACAAAATCCCTTTATATATAGTACAAGATTTGTTGCTTTGCAGTCAATAAAAATACATTAAGTTTTTAATATATTTTACATAGAACAAAACTCCTTAGAAGCCGTTTTTTTATGATATAATAAATGTGAAATCCGGGCTATAGTCATATAAGGAGATTATAATATGAAGAAAACGTCAGCGCGCAGAATTCTACCTGCAATTCTAATTCTTGCACTTACAGTAACACTCATTAACCCCATAATGGTTGCAAGGGCCGATGAGTCTAATACCATATTCGAGTATGAGGTTCTTAATGACAACACTGCGATGCTTACAGCGTGCAATTATTACGGAACCGAGCTTGATATTCCGGATACAATTGACGGATATAAGGTAAAGGTTCTTGGCGCGGACTTGTGTACGAATAATAGGACACTTCAAAGCGTAACGATACCAAGTAGTGTCAGAGAAATTGAAAGCAACACATTTTCTAATTGTATCAACCTTGCTAATATAACTATTCCCGACGGCGCGGTTCAAATCGGATCGGACACTTTCGCTGCAACTGCATACGTAACTAACGACGCTAATTGGAGTGGCGGTCTTCTATATATAGGTAATCATCTTATAGCAGCTGATAAAGAATATACCGACGGCTATAATCTTAAGCCGACCACGGTATCCATAGCAGACGAAGCCTTCTCAGAATGCTCAGCCCTTTCGGATATAACTCTTCCCGAAAGTGTTTTGTACGTCAGTGCATCTTCATTTCAAGATACGCCTTTTATCAAAGATGAAAGCAAATATACAGATAATGGACTGTACTTAGGACAGTTCCTTATTAAAGCAAAGGAAGATACCACAGGCACATTTACCATAAAAGAAGGAACGAAAAAAATCGCCTCAAGCGCCTTCGAAACCTGCGATAAAATCACGGAGGTTAAATTCTGCGACGGGCTCACATCGATAGGTTCGCAAGCTTTCTGCTTCTGTAATAATCTGGAAAATGTTACTTTACCGGCTTCAGTTACCGATATAGATTCACTTGCTTTCTACGGCTGTTCAAAGATTACAAGTGTTACGCTTCCAAGTAACCTCACTTCTTTCGGACAGGCAGTATTCGACGGCTGCAGCGGCCTTACGGATATCAATATCAGCGGAAATTCAATTCTAAGTTCTGAGGGCGGTGTGTTATTCAATAAGGATAAATCCATTCTTGTTCAATACCCTGTCGCAAAGACGGATACGAGCTATACGATTCCAAGCGGTGTTACGCGTGTAAGCTCTTATGCCTTTCGTGATGCCGATAACCTTGAGTCCGTAACACTTCCCGAGGGACTTAAGGAACTCGGAACATGTGCGTTTCATAATTGCGACGTCCTTGATAATTTGACATTTCCAAGTTCTATTGAAAAAATCGGCTCTATTGCATTCGAAGAGTGCAAGAGTCTTAATAATATAACTCTTCCCGACAAGGGCTTAACAATTGGGACAAAGGCCTTCTATAATTGTGCTTACTACGCCAACACGGACAACTGGCAAGACGGTATGATGTATCTTGGCAGTCATCTGTTAAGAGTCAATCCGGACAATGAGGGGCTCTGTAAGATTAAGGCGGGAACGCGTACGATTGGTGAAGCAGCATTTACGGGATGTTCGAAGATAACAGAGGTTATAATTCCTGAGGGTGCTAAGGCGATTAACGCATATGCTTTCAACACCTGCATCGCGCTTAAAACAATAAAGATTCCTGATAGCGTTAAGACAATTGGCGAGCATGCATTTAACAACTGTATTGAGCTTATTAATCCGTTCGTTCCGGACAGCGTAGAAGAGATTGGGCAAAACGCAATCGGCTTCTATCAGGATAAAGACACCAAGACATTTACCAAGCTTGATGAATGCACTGTAAAATGTGCGGTTGGAAGTTGCGCTTATAACTATGCGATTAACGCCGGATTAAACACTACTACACCGGGCGTTATCGTTAAAGACGGCAAGTCGCAGCAAGTTATAGAATATTCGGATCCCGGCACGGGAGATTATTCTAATAACAACAGCGAGATTATTCGTTTCTGTGTGTATGTGGAATCTGATTATGATACCGACATGGACGGCAAGCGCGATCTTGTCAAAGCCTTCATTCAGCTTCCGAAGAGCGCGGCTTACGGCGAATATAAGGCTCCCGTATTATATGAAGCAAGTCCTTATAGCGCCGGTAATAACATGTATGAAATTGAACATGTAAGGGATAATCCAATAAGCGATTCACAGCTTATGAGTTCTCCTGCAAAGAGAACTGTGTCCAATAAATCGGACACATTGACGCAGGCTGAAAACTCTAAGAGAGAGGATTGGCTCTATACCTTCGACAGTGACGAAATAGAAGAAAAAACATACTACTATGATAATATAATAACGTATGATGATTACCTTGTTAGCGGATATGCAGTTGTCTTATCAGCAGGCCTCGGAACTTACGGAAGTGAAGGTGTGGAGTGCTGCGGTACAACTATGGAAAGAGATGCCTTCAAAAATGTCGTAGAATGGTTGCACGGGGACCGAGTTGCTTATACTGATAAAGAAAATAACATTGCAATTGACGCAGACTGGTCAAGCGGCAAGGTTGGTATGATTGGCTTCTCATACTCTGCTGCCATGGCTTATGAAGTGGCAGAAACCGGAGTAAGCGGACTTGAGACAATAATTGCACAATCCGGTCCGTACAGCTGGTATGATTATTCTAACAGACAGGGATTATGTTATGAGTTAAGACAAAATTATGATTACAATACATACCTGTCAACATACTGCGCCAGCAGATTCTTCACAGATTACGATAAAGATGCCGCGTCAAATTACAACAGATTCCTATGGTATTGTAAGAATGCTCAAGATGTGCTGCGGGGAAATTACGGTGATTTCTGGGCCAATCGTGATTACACCAATCCTACTAATTTCAATGCCTCAGTATTATTTATACAAGGGCTTAATGACAATAATGTTACGACAAAACATTTCGACCTTGTCAGAGATAAAATAATTAACCAAGGATGTGAGGTTAAGACAATTCTTCATCAAAACAACCACACATCGATGGCAGAATATATATATAACACTGATATAATGGTCGGCGATTATTCTTCCTCCGACTGGCTTAATATGTGGTTTACACACTATCTTATAGGCGCTGATAACGCAGTATCAACAATGCCTGAGTTCACCGTTCAGGATAATGTAACCGGTAATTTCTACGGAACCGATGATTGGCAAAGCGGTAAGAATATTGTTCTAAAGTCAGGCGACACTAAGCCTCATACTGTTGATCCGAAAAATGCGGATACAAACATGGGTTCTTTATATACAAATGCATTTACCGGAGAATCGTCAGACTCTGCACTTTGCTGGAGCGAGACCTTCAATGAAGATATAACAATTAACGGAAAGATTCCTGTACATCTTAGAGTTAAGACTGAATATGCAAAGGATCTTGATCTTCCTATGTCAGTCTATCTTGTAGATTACTGCGAGACTCCATTTAAGGTATTCGACCCCGATACGACACCGCTCGTATCTGAGACACAGACACCGGGCATTACCAATCCGAAAATAATTACATGGAAACAATCTGAGACTAACCGAAAAATCATAACCTACGGTGCGGTTAATCTAAATAACCCTGCTGCAGAATATGAGCCTACTACAGCCGTAACTGTATCTTCGCCTATTAAGTCAGGCGAATACTACGACTACACGGTATACTTAGATCCGAAATATTATACGGTGCAGGCAGGCCATACTTTAGAATTATATGTAGTTCCGTTTGGCTATTTAGAAAAACCGTTTCTCTACAGTGACAAATTCACGGAAGAAGAGATGCGTGAAATGGGCGCGTATCCCGAGGATTACTCTAAGCTTAGCAGAGACTATAAGTTCACTGTTGATAACTCTAGCAGTTACGCCATCATTCCCGTAACAAAAACCAGTGCCAACCCTCACAGTAACGGTGGCACCGGTTCAGATACAAGCGTATATACAAGAGAAGGCGAACCGCAAACAATTACGGTTCGCCCTGCGAAGACGGGGGACTATCTGGTGGATTGGAAGTGGATTCCTTTTCTGTAGGTGGTTCCTGTAAAACTTATTATACAAATCTATTCTTATAAAAATAGCGTAGCAGCCATAAAACTGCTACGCTTAAATTTTCTAATTACTTTAGGTCACCTCAATTTTGTGCGAGGCTTAATTATACCTCTTCATAATACGGTAAAATGGGCCAAGCGCCACTCTCCGTCACCCTATAATATTTATCCTCATCGGTGTCTACTAAAAGTACCGGAACAACTCCGCTATCAACAGTTGAACCATCAATATAATAATGCGACTCACCATCATAATAAATATCATGAAATCTCGGATCGCCCGATATCTCCGCAGTTCCTATATGACCTGCAACTATCTTCATATCAAGGCCATCTATACTTCCTATATCAGCAGGATACTTTCCGACAAATGTCTCATCACCGGTTGACCACTCCCACATGTCTCCGGCATCTTCATCAATACCGGCATGTACAAATATGGTGTTGCCTTCCGTATAGTAAAGCGGCAGACTTTCCATCCAACGAAGATATTCTTCTTCATCTTCTTCATCATGCTCGTCGTCATCACTAAATGTCCTAACCATACAATCAATTGACGACTCACCCATCAATACAAAATCCTCATGGTTACCCATAAGCGCCATCACTTTATCAGACCCATAGTCTCTCTGAAGCTGCATCACCTTATCAAGTACAGCATAATTATCATCACCACCATGAATATAATCGCCAAGCAAAATCAACATCGTATCGTCATCATCTAAATGATCCTCAATTAAAGACAACGCATACTCAAACTCCGCTAAGCACCCATGAATGTCACTCATACAATAGATTTTCATATAACCCTTCTCCTCTATAAAAATAACTTAAGGATATTATATCTTATGTTAAAAAAAAAAGACACTTTATAAATAAAGTGTCTGAGTAACTTGTAATTATTTTTGTGTGGGAAATGTGATAGTGATAAGTATGTTCGTCAACTAGAAAGTGAGCCTCAGTGGCTCACTTTTAGATTAGCAAATATAACTCACCTTAATTAATCCTCATTTTCAAATAATTCCTTATATTTTTTGTCTAGTTTTCTTAGTGCCGCAAACATCATTGCTTCATCATCCGATACTGAAGCCTCCTCTGCTATAATGTCTAACCCAGCATTCACATATTGTTCCGCCATATTATATACGTTTTCATTATCATCTATTTTTATCTTTTCATTATTTTTTAATAATTTTGAAAGATAAACAGCGTTCATAAACGAAAACGCCTCCGGATACACTTTTTCCATTGTGTCATCTCTAACATAATCTTTCCTGTGTGAAGATGGGACCATTTTTGAAGCGTCATATCCTAAAGCAAATGCATACATATAAAGTCTTATATTTTGGTCTTTATATAGTCCAAGTAAATTTTTTTCTTTAATTACCCCATTTATAATATCATCAAATCGTCTAGCATCTAAATAAACCCTGTCATACATAATATCTATTTCCTTTCTGTACTTTTTTCATCTGAGCTTAAAACATTATAACTCGAAACAACTGTATCATCTAATATTTCCTTTATTTCATCTGAATATTCTGATGGCGTAAAAGCAAGAATAATTTGTTTATTTTTACTGACACTTTTTAAAACACTTGCAAAATTAGAACGATTAATATCAGATACCCTTCCTACTGGTGTATCAATAAAAAGTAAGTTTTTATATCCCGATACCTCATGCAACGCAATAGTAAATGCTAGTGTAAGCAATTCTTTTTCTGCTGCACTACAAGAGCCAAAACACGATTTATTATCTGTATTGTAAAGTTGAAATTTAAAGTTCTGATCAAGTTCCACCCTACTGTATGTACGTTTTCTCCAGATCAGATTTTCAAAAATTTCCATAGTTTCCTTTTCCATTTTTAATTTAACTTCCTCAGCCATTTCCTTTTCAATTGAAACTATGATTTCTAAAGCTTCCATTGTAAAATCTCGATATTGTTTCTTTGTTTCATCTATTTTACATTTCGCTTCAAGTTCTTTATATTCTTCCTCTAATTGTTTTACTTTCTTTGAAAGATCTTCTAAAGAAATTTCATATCTTATTTTTTTTCTTTTATTACTCTCAATTGTTTCCTCTAAATTTACTTTCTCACTCATGTAGTTTTGAGCCCCTTTTAAATCAGAGCACTTTTTAACCTCTTCAGACAGAGACTCATTTTGTTCTTCTAACTCATCAATTTGTGATTGTAAAAGATTATAAGTAGATGTTAGTTGTTCCTTTCTTTCTTTATAAGTCTTAGCTTGAAGCATTGACCTTTTAAGTTCAGTGTGAAGTCTTGTATATATCTTTCCCTCTTTCGCAGAAATATTAACATTGTCAATTATTTCTTTTAATCTTTTTTCT
>JAIKVT010000211.1 GCA_024685495.1 Lachnospiraceae bacterium | reverse complement strand
GGTTTCCATTCAGATTCTGCATAACTGAGTTGTTCTGTTCTAGCGACATTTTTTCTAGTTAATGATAAATATGCACTTCTTTGCAGTTTAAAAATCCTTGGCATATCTTTAAAGGCGACTCCGCTTTCTTGGGCCCTTTCTATCGATGCCCACATATCCTCATCGTGTTCGAGAATGCTTGAAAAATCGTCTTTTATATCTTTTGTAGTAAATACTCGACAAACATCAATGTATTTTGCCTTGTATCCAAACCAACGGGCACGTTGTTCTGTATTATCTACGTTACTTTTTCCTTTGGCTCTCCTTGTTATATATGTAACAGCTAATCCTTTGATTGTGAGTCCTCTTTCTACTAAATTTCCCCCGACAAAGATATTTGTCTTATAATAAAGTGCATTTTCACTTGCGTTTTCATCGCTATTGCATACATGGACAGGGGAGCATTCTTTAATTCTATCTAATGCTGTAAGTTCTAATTCATCAAACGAAACACACTGAACCCCATCTCTTACAAGATCATCATAAGCGTTCTTGAGAATTTTGTGTAACGAAAGATATGAGATATCGTTCCTGCCCGACAATCTCATTTTAGCCTTATCTTTCCAATCTGATAAAATTCCTTGTATCTTAGTTTCAACAACACGATGATCATATTTTTTTTGGCTTGGATGAATCAACATTGCATGTGTCCCAGAGTCGCCTCTGCTTCTTCTAATTGCATTGCCAACAAAAAATACAGCCATCGCTGTATATACTGTTTGAGGAACGCCAACTACATCAAGAAGGTTTCCTTCATCCTCAGGTATTTCTTTTATATAAGTATCAGCATTTTCACCATGAAATGTTTGCAATCCACAATAGCCATCACCTGGATAAACCAGTTCACCAAAATCAGGTGAGAGCGTATCGAATGCCTTAATTAAAATATTAGCTTGTGGTGTCGCTGTAACGGATAGAAAACAATGCTTAGATATTTTAGACTTCAGGTTTAATACGGATTCGTATGTTGAACTCATTGAATCTATATATGCTTTAGTATTTAATGTAGCCTGATCTCCCTCATCGTCAATAATAAGTACTGGTTGGTCAGCTAAAAAAACATTATCGAAAATATCAGCTATCTGATTTATATGTTTATGATGTTTTAAACCAACTATTATTACCTTTCGACCATTTTCAATAAATTCGCGAATTCGTTCAGGATTAATAAGTGATTTATTATCGTTTGTTTTTAGAACCACAAGTTTTTCAGGATCCACATTAAATGCAGAATTAATACGTGTAGCATTTTGTTTTAACAGTTCTAGAGTGTTTCCTCCTAAAACTATGGCAACATTATAGTTATTATCAAAGGCAAGAGCTAAAACCGATATGAAATTTGATGTTTTTCCACTTTGAACCTTACCGATAACAATCCCAGTGCTTGAATTCTCGTTAGATGAAGTTGGATTCGGACAATGCTGTAAAATGCGAGCAGCATTATTGAAAACGCTATCAACAGCTTCTTGAGTCATGTCATCATTTAACATCTGTCTCTCTACATTTCTCCTAAAATAACCATCGGACTGAATTGTCCAAGGAACTTGAGTATTCATTGAAGTAATAACATTAATGTGCCGATTCATAAAATCATTCTCCGTTCTTAACTGTTTCTAATATCTCATTCATTCTCATTCTTATAGCACTTGGTTCAATTCTCCCATCTGGAGAAATCATTACTGATTCGATTTCTGCTAACACCATGGATATCGCCATTTTCATCATAATAGGCATGAATTCCTTTTTTTCTATAAGAGGTTTAAAAAATGAATGCCTCATGTTAATGGATAAGTTGTACTCAGTTTGTGATTCTTGTTCGACTAGCAACCAATGCGCATTGGGATGGTTTAAATCTAATTCAATATGGAAACAATATTCCTGCCCTTTATACTTAAACTTGTAATCAATCTTGTTTCCGCCATCGATTATTACGCCATCGTCATTTTCGTCAACGATTTCTGGCACATCAGTTGTTTCTTCAACTGAATTATCATCCGTAGATTCTTTATCGTAAGGAACATTTGGATCTATATTCAGTTTATTGTTATCGCTTTCAGGTTCTTTTATAGTAACCGTAGCATCTTCAAGTAGACGAGAATTGGCAAAAGCATCGAGAGCACTATTAACAACCTCAGATGTTTTGATTTTTTCTCGTACACGAATGCTCTCGGCTTTTCTTCTATAATCTTGAGTATATTCTTTAAGTTTCTCTATAAATGCTTCTTCTAATCCGCTGTTATGCCAGTCAAAGCCATCTTTTGCCTGTGTCACTGGCCAGTTATCCATATGAAATTCACCATACATTCTTTGCCAAGTGTTAGTGTTTGAATCACCAAATAATTCTGTTGGGCGATATGTGTTCTCCGAACCACCAATAATTACGCGGCCCCTTCTAATCAAAGTAAATCCGGCTTCCTTAAGACTTGCAGGTATTCTTATTGCAACGAATCCCTCGACCTCTAATTCTTTCCCGTCATGTTCAATTGTGAAAGATACACTCTTTTTCCAGGTCTTTTCTACTCCATTTACATTTTCAACATAAACCGGCGGTTCCTTAAACGATAAAAGAGTGCCGTTATAGTAGAGTTTTACAAGTCCACTTCTTATATCTTCTCGATATATGCTACTAAGTAAATCTTTAACTTTACCAATCGTGCGAGGACCCTTTATCTTTTTGTTTAAGTTTTTGATTACGATCTTTGTATAGTGATCTTTGGGACTAACAATTTCTTCCTGAACATCTATTTCTTCAATCTTATATTTCCCCAAATCATCAATATTAATTTCGGTAAAATACTTGTTCTTAGAACCATAACTTGTTGATTCAACAGACCAAACAGATCCGAACCAACAAGCAGCTGTTTTAAGCCCCATGCCAAATTCATTTCTTCCATCACGATTGATGGGTGGCTTATCCAAAATCACAGCTCTCTGAAAATCTTTCCATTCCATTCCAAAGGCATCATCAATAATCTCAAGCCTGTCGCCATGCTCGGGATCATCGATATAATTAATCTCAATAGTAAGACCTTTGTAATACTTGATTCCCAGCAATTCATCTTTATGATCATAAAAACTCTGTGTTGAATTATCAACAAACTCAGCAATCGCAGTCCAGGGCTGGTAACTCAGTCGCTTGTATGTAGCATACACACTGCTAGTGGGTCTTATGTTTAGTTTCCTACCCATATTATTACCTCCATTTAGCTACAGTTAACATATGATCAATTAGGTATTCGACCACATCAACACTTACTGTATTGCCCAATTGTCTTCTGCATTCTGAATCGCTCTGTTTTCCTAGTTTTAATCTCTCAAACCCATACAATTTAGCCATTTCAATTGGACGCAAATATCTTCTTGCGCATCCCAAAATAGGGGTCTGCGCCATCGTTACTAATGTTGGAATGAAATCAGGACGTTTTACTCTTACTCCCGATGGCCTAAACTGAATAATGCCTTCCCAAACACTTTCCAAATCATCCCCTGCGTTCCACTCAAATTTTTGATCTGATCTGCAGAGTGAATCAAAGTGTTCTTTGTGTTTAGTGTACCAATCATCATAAACA
>JAIKVT010000185.1 GCA_024685495.1 Lachnospiraceae bacterium | reverse complement strand
TAGCATACTTAGGATCTCCATTTACTACATTTAATGGAATCTGTCCATACAAGGAATAGCCCAATTGCCTTACTGCGAATTCACCAGCATTGGTGTCAAACCAAATAACTGATTCGAAATCCTCGACTGGAACCTCATAGTAGAAATCATCGATAACACTACTATGAACTAAAACTTGATTTTTCTTCATATTAATCTCCTCCTTAAATTTTGTTATTTGGTTGCGAACAAGCAACCTTTTCTGCTTGCCATTTAGCCATTCGAATGCTTTTAAACCCTATAACTATTAAGAAGGTAACTATATGAAATTATTGGTCTTAAATCTTCACAGCTATGTTATTCGCTTTATATTCTCCTATAATGTCCTTACTATATATATTCTGCACAGATTCTCTTTATCCTTTATTTCTTTGAAAAAAAAAATATATTTTCTAAGATCCATATGAATATTATCATTTATGCTCTCCGAATTTAAGCCTTCACTTCTCCACTGCTTTTTTTTCTTTCAAATCTTTATATATTCGTCTCACATTCTTATCGATGTTTGTTTCATTTAGATACCCAATTTCCACCTTGCATTTATGCGCTGCTTTAATGTATTTATTGTAATTAGCATGGGTCAATACATCTGTATAAAAATAAATAAAATCAGCATGAGTTATTGCAGATGATTTCAAAGCTCCACTTACTTCTATGCCAATTGACTTCCATTTAGGAAATTCCTGCTTCATTCTATTACGCCAAGCATCCGTTCCACCAATTATAGTAACCGTGTATTTACTTACATAGGCCTTCATCGTTTCAACACTTAGTTCCTCTTCGCAATAATTATCATTTGTTGATGCATAAAAATCATTGCGAAGCTTTATAAGCTCATAACGTTCCAAGTCATAATTTTCTGCCAGCAGAATATGTTTTTCTTTCAACTCTCTATTCTGTGTATTCAGATTCCAAATATCCTTTTTATAATCCGTTTCAAGTTGATGTATCTTACGCTGAAGTTCATCAATCTGTGCTAGCAATTGTTTCTCATCATACTGAAAAGCAGAATCACTATTTTCTAAGTCCTTCTTCTCTATTGTAGTTTCAGATTTATTATCAGCATACACTTCGGCTGATAAATCGAAAGGCTTAAACAACGGAGAATAGTCCTTCAAGCCATCTTTTCCGCTCCCATACATTACTGCATTAAGGCGTTTTTCCATATCTCTGGTATAACCACAGAGTTTTTGAAGAGTTTCGTATATAATTGAATAGATTATCAACTCCTCATTAGAAATCTCTCTATTTCCATATGTATCCCTTAAAATGCCCAGTGTATTTGCTAATTTATTATCAAGATCTCCATCTTTGTTATCTCTTCCAAAAAGAACATGCCTTCCCATAGCTCCTTCACTAATCAACACACTATTCACAAACAGATCAGGAATTAGATATGAATTCACCTTTTCTTCTTCACTATCAAACCTTTCATTGATATCATCAACACAGCTCACAAATTGTTCCGAAAGCTTTTGGGCATAATTTAAGTCTTCTACAAATTTCTTTGTTTGCTTATCACAAATTTTCACCTTTTCAAGGAGAAAATATAATGGATCACATTCCGAGCTTATTTCTATTCCTTTCATTTTTGCTATAGTAAGAATCCTTGCCTTATTCACTGTTGCTATATTATTCGCTTCGGTTTCTGACAGTGCAGAAAGGTCATCAGCCGATAGTTTGTCAAACCTTTTTATTTGATTAAATTCTTTGCGATAATATGTCTTATGCAAATGCAAGAATAAATCTCTTACATATGTGCTTCCATTATTGTATGCATTCATCATCATATTTAGAATTATTTTTCTAAATACACTATCAGCTCCGTCTTCATCAGCATATATATCAATATATTGAATTGTCTGGTATTTTTCTAAATTAGGAAGTTCATGTAGAAGAAATTCTCTTGCGATTAGCGGGAAATCATTGCTCATGTCATTAGTCATAAAGTTATTAAGAAAGATGCAATCACACGCATAGGTATCTGGCTTTGAACCGTTTTGCATATTTTTCATCCTATACTCATAATAATTTTCCGATAATTTCATAAAATCATCACAATTACTGTTAGATTGCTTATCCATATAATCCTCTCTCATTAATTACTCATCCTTGCTTCACAAAATAATTATGTCTCACTTCTTCGTTTGAATCTAAAACGTTGCTGTCTTCGGCTCTTTCAATATACGTTATAACAATTACCCTTTTACAATGCCTATACAAACATCTGTTGCAGTAATCCCCTCTTAAGTTCCCTATACTTATCACACTTACGCTGATGAAGGGTGATAAGAGATTCTACCTCTGTAAGGAATGCTCCTATTTTCTTTTGCTCATCAACATCTTGTGGCATAGAAATTGGCATTTCATTAAAAATTTTATCTGTAATAGCAAACCTATCAGAACGTGCCCCTGAGTTACCATTAAACCTCATGAAGGCATGCCAGCAAGTTG
>JAIKVT010000122.1 GCA_024685495.1 Lachnospiraceae bacterium | reverse complement strand
CGGTCAGGAAGTTAAATTTGCTCCTGACAATGAAGTTGTAGGGCCTAATGCTAAGGCTGCAATTGATGCTATGAAGGACGGAGATATTGTTCTTCTTGAGAATACACGTTATAGAATTGAAGAGACTAAGAATGGTGAAGCGTTCTCTAAGGATTTGGCTTCTATCTGTGATGTATTCGTTAATGACGCTTTTGGTACAGCACACAGAGCACATTGTTCTAACGTAGGTGTATCTTCACTCGTTGATACAGCTGTTGTTGGATATCTTATGGAAAAAGAGATTAATTTCTTAGGTAACGCCGTTGATAATCCGACAAGACCTTTTGTTGCTATTTTAGGTGGAGCTAAGATTGCTGATAAGCTTAATGTTATTAATAATTTATTAGAGAAATGTGACACATTAATTATCGGTGGTGGTATGGCTTATTCCTTCCTTAAAGCTCAAGGATATGAGATAGGTGGTTCACTTTGCGATGATTCTAAGCTGGATTATTGTTTAGAGATGATGGACAAGGCTAAGAAGGCAGGTAAGAAATTACTCCTTCCTATAGATGTTGTTACGATTAAAGATTTCCCTGATCCTATTGACGGACCGGTTGAGACATCTACATGTGATTTCGATGAGATTCCTTCTAATGAAGAAGGTTGTGATATCGGACCTAAGACATCGGCATTATTTGCAGAAGAAGTTAAGAATGCTAAGACAGTAGTATGGAACGGACCTATGGGATTATTTGAAAATCCGGCACTTGCTAAAGGAACATTAGAGGTTGCCAAAGCTTTAGCGGACTCTGATGCTACAACAATCATCGGTGGTGGTGATTCGGCTGCAGCTGTTAACCAGATGGGTCTTGGCGATAAGATGAGCCATATTTCTACAGGCGGTGGAGCTTCTCTTGAATTCTTAGAGGGTAAAGAACTTCCGGGTGTAGTATGTGCTAATGATAAATAATTATAAAGGAGAAAGATATAATGAGTAGAAGAAGAATTGTTGCAGGAAACTGGAAAATGAACAAGACACCAAGTGAGGCAGTAGCTTTAGTTGATGAGTTAAAATCACTTGTTGCAAATGATGATGTTGACGTTGTTTATTGCGTACCGGCAATTGACATCGTTCCTGTAGTTGAAGCAGTTAAGGGTACTAATGTTAAAGTTGGTGCTGAGAACCTTTACATCGAAGATAAGGGTGCTTATACAGGTGAGATTTCAGCAGATATGCTTGTTGATGCAGGCGTAGAGTATGTTGTAATCGGTCACTCTGAGAGAAGAGAATATTTTGCAGAGACTGATGAATTCCTTAATAAGAAAGTTAAGAAGGCTATCGAGAAAGGTCTTACACCTATTCTTTGCTGTGGTGAGACATTAGAGCAAAGAGAGATGGGCGTAACTATGGATTGGATTCGTCTTCAGATTAAGTCTGATTTAACAGGTGTTGCAGCATCTGATGTTGCTAAGCTTGTAATCGCTTATGAGCCAATCTGGGCAATCGGAACAGGCAAGACAGCTACTTCAGATCAGGCTGAAGAAGTTTGTGCAGGAATCAGAGCTTGTGTGGCAGAGATGTATGATCAGGCAACAGCTGATGCAGTTCGTATTCAATACGGCGGATCTGTTAATGCAGGTAATGCAAAAGAGTTATTCTCTAAGCCTAATATTGATGGTGGACTTGTTGGTGGTGCATCACTTAAGGCTGATTTTGGCGATATTGTTAATGCATAATTTATTTCCTAAAGATTAATATATACTGCGTCTGCGAGTTGTTCTCACAGGCGCAGCTTTTTTATGTACATTTTTGTTATGCAATATGTGTAAATTCTAAAACCATTATTGATATTTTTTTACAATAATAAATGTGTTATCGCCTTTTGTATTATGGTATAATCTATGAGTGTGATTGTGACTAAAATTTTATAAAAACAGAGAGGGATTACAATGAATAATAAGATTGAAAATCAAAACAGGTCAGTTTTTATAACACACAGAATTATATCAGTAATGCTGATAATGACTTTAATTGTAAGTGTAGTATCTTTTACGGGATGTTCTTCTGATAAAGAGACATCAGGTGCTAAAATTCTTACTTACTGGAATGATGATTCTACAGCTAAGAAGAATCTTATTAATTATGTTGAAACAGTTACCAATGAGAAAAGCGACAAATTCATTCCCGTTAAAGATCGTATAGCAGTATTTGATTTCGACGGAACACTGTTTTGTGAGACAGATCCTGTATATTTTGATCATATGTTGCTTATTCATCGTGTATTAGAAGATCCGGATTATGTTAATCAAGCCAGTGATTACGAGAAAGAAGTGGCTGCCAAATCAAAGCATTATGCTGAGACGGGCGAGTTTGCGGAAGGACTTGATGTAGAGCATGGTAAAGCCTTAGCATCAGCATTTAAGGGAATGACTATAGATGAATTTAATGCATATATTCAGAAGTTTAAGCAAACTGCAATGCCAAGTTATGAAGGCATGAACAGAGGTGGCGGTTTCTACAAGCCAATGATACAGGTTATAGATTACTTAAATGCCAATGATTTTACGGTATATGTGGTAAGCGGAAGCGACAGATATTTAGTTCGTGGAATCTTTGACGGTTCTAATATTAATGTTACGAATAATCACATAATCGGATCTGATGTTACTACTTTAGCAAGCGGACAGGGAGATAAAGATCCTTTAAGTTATATGTTTACGCCTGAAGATTCAGTTATTTTAGGCGGAGATTTTATCGTTAAGAATCTTAAGATGAATAAGGTGTCTATTATTCAACGTGAGATAGGACAAAAGCCTGTATTATCATTTGGTAACAGCAGTGGCGACTACAGCATGGATGAGTATACTATTAGCAATAATAAGTATCAGAGTATGGCATTTATGCTTTGCTGTGATGATTTAGAAAGAGAGAACGGCAATCAAGAGAAGGCTGATAAGATGAAGGCTGATTGTGAGAAATACGGCTGGACTGCTGTTTCTATGAAGAATGATTGGACTACGATTTACGGAGATGGTGTTAAGAAGAAATAATCATTTAATATTATAATTATGAAAACAAGAGTTAAAATTACAATATTATTAATGCTATGTACATTAGTCTTTTGTCTGCTTTGCGGATGTGAAGCTGATGTGGCAAATGCGTCATCAGAAGTTAATTCGAATTATCAACTGGAAAAATATGATTCCGATTACAAGAAGATATTAGAATCAGGCACGCGAGAGTTTATGGGAACTCATCCTATAGATGAGAGTTTCCTAAATTGGTTTGTTACATCATATGGTGACAAGGCGCTTAACTCGATTGTTGAAAAAGGCGTGTACGATAATTCGGACATATGGTATGAAGTTACAGGCAAGAGCATACATGTTCTGTGGTACGAATACTGTCTTTATTCAGGGATAAATGCGTATGAGAACAGCTTTACTCATGAGATAGATACATTATCAGAGGATGAGATTGTATTTAATATTGCAGGAGATGTTTCGCTTGCAGAAGATAAATCGACAACAAATTATATGTTAGAACAAAAGAACGGTCTTATGGATTGTTTTGATGATAATTTGCTTGATGTATTTAATCAAAGCGATGTCTTTGTTGTTAATAATGAGTTCGCATTTACTGACGGTGGTGATCCCATAGTTGAGAAGTATTATACATTTAGGGGCCCCGGTGAATATGTTAATGAATTAAAGCATATAGGAGTAGGCCTTGTAACGATTGCCAATAATCATATATACGATTACAGAGAAGACGGTTTTTTAGATACGCTTCGCAATCTTGAGAAAAACGAGATGGCTTATATCGGAGCCGGCAGGAATCTTGAGGACGCAAAAAGGCCCGTATATTACATTGCAAACGGCAAGAAAATAGCGATTGTTAATGCTACTCAAATTGAAAAGAATCAGGATTTTACAAAAGCCGCGACAGAAGATGAGGCGGGAGTTTTAAAGTGTCTTGATCCTACGGAATTTATAGATGAGATTAATTATGCTAAGAGTAATGCTGATTATGTTATAGCAATCGTTCATTGGGGAACAGAGTATCAATCGAGATATGGCTCCGATCAGAAGAAATTGGCAGAACAATTTGCTGAGGCAGGGGCTGATGTAATAGTCGGAGGACATCCGCATGTATTACAGGGATTTGATTATATAGGTGAGGTGCCTGTATATTACAGTCTTGGCAATTTCTATTTTTCTTTGGATGAACATATGCCTGTAGATTTTGATACGGGACTGGCACAAATAACAATAAAGAACGACGGAACTGTTAAGGCGGGATTTATTCCGTGTCACTTTAGTGAATGCGTAATTAGTCTTGTTGATGACAGTGATGAAATGCAGAAAATTTTCACCGAACTTAACAACGTATCTAACAATGCGATGCTTAATAAAAAGGGTGAGATTATTAAAAAATGATTATAACGTGCTTATAATTATGTAATACAAAATAAATTAAGTGAGGTAATTAAAATGAGAAAGAAACCGACAGTACTTATGATATTAGACGGGTATGGTCTAAGAGACGATAGGGAAGCTAATGCGGTTGCGTTGGCCAATACTCCGAGAATGGATGATTTAATGAAGAATTGTCCTTTCGTAAAGGGAGCTGCTTCCGGTCTTGCAGTAGGTCTTCCCGAAGGCCAGATGGGTAATTCCGAGGTCGGACATATGAATATGGGTGCCGGAAGAATCGTATATCAGGATCTTACCAAGATTACAAAGGAAATCGAAGATGGTACATTTTTTGAGAATAAGATTCTGCTTGAGGCAATAGAAAACTGTAAGAAGAATAATTCAGACCTTCATTTATGGGGACTTCTTTCTGATGGTGGTGTTCACTCTCATAACACACATTTATACGGACTCCTTAAGATGGCGAAGATGCATGGTCTTGAAAATGTGTATGTGCATGCGTTCTTAGATGGAAGAGATACACCCCCTGCATCAGGTAAAGATTATGTCGCAGAGCTTGAGGCTGAGATGGAGAAAATAGGAGTAGGTAAGGTCGCTTCCCTTTCAGGTCGTTATTATGCAATGGATAGAGATAACAACTATGACAGAGTTAAGAAAGCTTATGATTCACTTGTATTTGGTGAGGGAGTTAAAGATACTTCGGCTACTCATGCAATGCAGGCTAGTTATGATAATGATGTAACAGATGAATTCGTACTTCCAACAGTTATTGTAGATGATGAAGGTGAACCGATTTCACTTGTTAAAGAAAATGATTCTGTAATATTCTTTAACTTTAGACCTGACAGAGCAAGAGAGATTACAAGAGCTTTTTGCGACGATGACTTTAAAGGATTTGACAGAGAATTTATTAAGCTTTGCTATGTATGCTTTAAAGATTACGATGAGACAATTCCTAATAAATTAGTAGCATTTCCAAAAGAAGACATTAAGAATACTTTTGGAGAATTTTTAGCAAATAATAATTTGAAGCAACTTAGACTTGCGGAGACTGAGAAGTATGCTCATGTAACATTTTTCTTTAACGGAGGAATCGAAGATCCTAACAGAGATGAGTTTAGAATCTTAGTAGATTCTCCGAAAGATGTTCCTACATATGATTTGAAGCCTGAGATGAGCGCTCCTGAAGTTGGAATGGATCTTGTAGAGGCAATTACATGTGGAAAATACGATGTTATAGTAATTAACTTTGCTAATCCTGATATGGTTGGACACACAGGAGTTTTATCTGCGGCAATTAAAGCTGTAGAGAAGGTTGATGAACTTATGGGTAAAGCTGTTGATGCCGTAAAAGAAGTCGGCGGTGTAATGTTTATCTGTGCCGATCACGGTAATGCAGAGACTATGATTGATTTTGAGACCGGTGAGCCACATACGGCTCATACAACCAATCCTGTTCCGTTTATTCTTGTTAACGGTGAAGATAATTGGTCGTTAAGAGAAGGCGGACGACTTGCTGATATTGTTCCGACTTTGATTGATGTTATGGGAATGGAGAAGCCAAAAGAAATGACAGGCGAGTCACTTTTGATTAGAAATTAGTTGTAAAGGAGATAATTATGAAACCTATTAAAGAAGGTAAAGTAAGAGAGATGTACGATTATGGGGACACAATAATTCTTGTTGCAACAGATAGAATTAGTGCCTATGATGTGATACTTAAGAATAAGATTGAAGGTAAAGGACAAGTACTTACTAAGATGAGTAAGTTCTGGTTCGATATGACAAGTGATATTGTTCCGAACCATATGATTAGTGTTGATACTGCCGATATGCCGGAGTTTTTCAGAACAAATGAATTTCACGGCAGAGCAATGCTTTGTAAGCAATTGGATATGCTTCCGATTGAATGTATAGTAAGAGGATATATAACAGGCTCGGGATGGAAGAGTTATCAGGAAAATGGTACTGTATGTGGAATTAAGTTGCCTGAAGGATTAAAGGAATCAGAGAAGTTACCTGAGGCTATATATACACCTTCAACCAAGGCGGATCTCGGAGATCATGATGAGAATATATCATACGAAGAGACAATAAAGATTCTCGAAGAATACTATCCGGGAAGGGGCAGAGAATTAGCTGCACAGATTAAGGATTATACACTTAAACTTTATAATACATGTGCGGAATATGCTCTAACTAAGGGTATAATAATTGCCGATACAAAGTTCGAATTCGGGCTTGATGACAGAGGAAAGGTTATTCTTGCAGATGAAATGTTGACACCTGACAGTTCTCGTTTTTGGCCTAAGTCTGAATACAAGAAAGGTCAGAGCCAACCATCGTTCGACAAACAATTTGTAAGAGATTATCTTAAAGAAAATCCTGAATGTGATTATCTTCTTCCACAGGATGTTATCGATAAGACTATTGCAAAATACGAAGAAGCTTATGAGATGTTAACAGGAAAAGAAATATAATAAACATCTGAAAATAAGTAATTAAAAGATATAACATCAGGAGGATATTATTATGGGAACAGACGGATATATCAGTCCGCTTTCTGAAAGATATGCAAGCAAAGAGATGCAATATATATTTTCACAGGATATGAAATTTACAACCTGGAGAAAATTATGGATTGCCCTTGCTGAGACAGAGATGGAGCTTGGTCTTTCACAAGACGGAAAGCCTGTCATTACACAAGAGATGATAGATGAGCTTAAAGCTAATGCAGATAATATTAATTATGATGTAGCTAAAGCCAGAGAAAAAGAAGTAAGACATGATGTTATGAGTCATGTATACGCATACGGTAAGCAATGTCCTAAGGCTGCAGGTATAATTCACCTTGGTGCCACAAGTTGTTATGTGGGAGATAATACAGATGTTATTATCATGAGAGAAGCTTTAACATTAGTCAGAAAGAAACTCGTTAATGTTATTAATGAACTTGCTAAATTTGCAGATGAATATAAGGATTTGCCGACACTTGCATTTACTCATTTTCAACCTGCGCAGCCTACAACAATAGGTAAACGAGCTACACTTTGGATTAATGAGTTCATGATGGATTTAGAAGATCTTGATTATGTTATGTCGACACTTAAGTTGCTCGGCTCTAAAGGAACGACAGGAACGCAGGCAAGCTTTAAAGAACTTTTTAATGATGATAATGAGGTGATAGATAAAATAGATCCTCTTATCGCTAAGAAAATGGGATTTGATGAATGTGTCCCTGTTTCAGGACAGACGTATTCACGTAAAGTAGATACACGTGTATGTAATGTATTAGCCGGAATTGCTGCAAGTGCTCACAAGATGAGCAACGATATCCGTTTGCTTCAACATTTAAAAGAAATAGAAGAACCATTCGAAAAATCACAAATTGGCTCAAGTGCAATGGCATATAAGCGTAACCCTATGAGAAGTGAGAGAATCGCTTCAATATCGCGTTATGTCATTATTGATGCACTTAACCCTGCAATTACTTCTGCGACACAGTGGTTTGAGAGAACCTTAGATGATTCAGCGAATAAGAGAATCTCTGTCGCTGAAGGATTCCTTGCAATAGACGGTGTATTAGATCTTTGTCTTAATGTCACTAACGGTCTTGTTGTATATGACAAGGTTGTAACAAAACGCTTAATGAGTGAGCTTCCATTTATGGCTACAGAAAATATAATGATGGATGCTGTTAAGAACGGTGGCAACAGACAAGAGCTTCATGAGAAGATTAGACAGCTTTCCATGGAAGCCGGCAAGAATGTTAAGGTTGAAGGGCTTGATAATAATTTGTTAGAGCTTATCGCTGACGATCCTCAGTTCCCAATGACATTAGAGGAATTACAATCTGCTATGGACCCGGCAAAATATGTCGGTCGTGCACCATATCAGGTTACAAAGTATCTTGAAGAAGTGGTTAATCCGGTTCTTAAAGACAACGCCGATGTGATTGGTATGAAGGCTGAGATAAATGTGTAATTAAATTAAAGGATTATTTGGGTGCCCAAGTCTTTGGACACCTTTTTTGTATATACTAATAGGAAGATAAATACTTGCATATTTTATAACATAAATGTATAATAACTAAGTTGTGTGAAAACAATAGAAAAAAGATTACGACCGGTCATTAAGATCGGGTGAAAGGAGAACAAAATGGAATTTAAGAGCAAGTATCTCCAGGGCGTATATGATGGCCTTGTTGAGAGAAACGGAGAACAAAAGGAGTTTTTACAGGCAGTAAGCGAGGTTTTAGAGTCTTTAGAGCCCGTTGTTGAGAAGAATCCTAAGATCGAAGAGGCTGGAATCATTGAGAGATTGGTTGAGCCTGAGAGAGCTATAATGTTTCGCGTATCATGGGTAGATGACAATGGTAAAGTACAGGTTAACCGTGGTTACAGAGTACAGTTTAACTCTGCAATCGGACCTTACAAAGGAGGACTTAGACTTCATCCTTCTGTAAACCTTTCTGTTATTAAGTTCTTAGGTTTTGAGCAGATATTTAAGAATAGTTTGACAACACTTCCTATCGGTGGTGGTAAAGGTGGTTCTGATTTCGATCCTAAGGGTAAGTCAGACAATGAGATTATGAGATTCTGTCAGTCATTTATGACAGAGCTTTCTAAGCATATCGGCGCTGACACTGACGTTCCTGCAGGTGATATCGGAACAGGTGCAAGAGAAATCGGATATATGTATGGACAATATAAGAGACTTCGTAACGAGTTTACAGGTGTTCTTACAGGTAAAGGATTATCATACGGCGGTTCTTTGGCAAGAACTGAAGCTACAGGATACGGTGCTTGCTACTTTACACAGGAAATGTTAAAGACAGCTAAGGGTGACAGCTTCAAAGGTAAGACTGTTGCAGTATCAGGTTCCGGTAATGTTGCAATCTATGCTATCGAGAAGGCATATCAATTAGGCGCTAAGCCTGTTACATGTTCTGATTCTACAGGATGGATTTATGATCCTGAAGGAATTGACTTAGAGCTTCTTAAAGAGACTAAGGAAGTTAAGAGAGCAAGACTTACAGAATATGCAGCTAAAAGATCAAGTGCTGAGTATCATGAGAAGAAGAATGGTGAGCACGGAGTATGGCAGTATAAGGTTGACATCGCTCTTCCTTGTGCAACTCAGAACGAGCTTGACGAAAATGATGCTAAGATGCTTATCGATAACGGTGTAATCGCAGTTGCTGAAGGTGCTAACATGCCTTCAACTCCTGAAGCAGTACTTGCATTCCAGAAAGCCGGAATATTATTCGGACCTGCTAAGGCAGTTAATGCCGGTGGTGTTGCTACATCAGCTCTTGAGATGTCACAGAACTCTGAGAGACTTCACTGGTCATTCGAAGAAGTTGATTCTAAGCTCGAAGGCATTATGCAGGGTATCTTCCATGCATGTGACGATGCAGCTAAGAAATATGGTATGGAAGGCAACTATGTTGCAGGAGCTAACATTGCAGGCTTTGAGAAGGTTGCAGATGCTATGCTTGCACAGGGTGTTGCATACTAAGATTTTGGTAGAAATTAATTGTATATAATATTATTATGAATCAACTTAGGGATGCATATTTGTATATGCATCCCTAAAACTTTTTATTGACAATAAGCGCCACACTATGTATAATTGTTCAAGTGTGGATAGGAGTCTGATGTGATAATTGATATTTCCAATATTATTATAAAAAATAATATAACAGAAAAGTTCGATTGTAGCATTGATGCACGCGATATAACATATAATCGCATAACTTATCCAATAATAAACAGTAAGCCATTCGAATTAAGTGTTGTTAATCAGGATTCGAAGGTCGTTAGTATAAGTTGTGATACATCTTTAGAAGTATCTATACCATGTGACAGATGTATGACAGATGTCAGTTATCCTTTTGACATCTCAATCGACAAATCGTTTAAGATTGTTGATGAGAAGGTTGTATTAGAGGATGAGGAAGCTTATTTTAATGACAACGAACTTGATGTTGACAGACTGATATTCGATGAAGTTCTTGTGAACTGGCCGGCTAAGGTCCTTTGTAAAGAGGATTGTAAGGGGATGTGTCCTAATTGTGGGACTAATCTTAACACATCAAGCTGTGATTGTGTACAAGAGATTAAAGATCCGAGAATGGCTAAGTTCCAGGAAGTATTTAGAGAGTTTAAGGAGGTGTAGGAGAGATGTCAATTTGTCCTAAGAACAAATCTTCTAAGGGAAGAAGAGATAGAAGAAGAGCTAACTGGAAGATGACTGCACCCACTTTAGTGCCTTGCAGTAAATGTGGAGAGTTAATGATTCCTCATAGAGTATGTAAGAAATGTGGTGCATACAATAAGAGAGAGATTATCTCTGTAGACTAATTATATATGATGGGCTAATCAGTTATTTTAAGTCATGGGAGACTGTGTTTTTGGCGTAGTTCCTATGGCTTTCTCTTGATTTTATACTTTAGCTTATTATAATTTCGGAGGAACAATATGGGTGATATAACAAGAGTGGCGCTTGATGCAATGGGCGGTGATAATGCCCCCTCAATGATTGTTAAAGGAGCCGTAGAGGCTGTCAATGAGAGAGATGACATTAAAGTCTATCTTGTAGGAAAGTCACAGATAATTAATGATGTACTGTCTGATTACACATTTTCAAAAGAATCAATAGAAGTAGTTGAAGCATCAGAAGAAATTGAGATGGCAGAGCCACCTGTTGCCGCAATTAAGAAGAAGAAAGATTCTTCTATGGTTGTGGGAATGAAGCTTGTTAAAGAAGGCAAGGCCGATGCTTTTGTTACAGCAGGTAATTCAGGAGCCGTATTGGTAGGCGGACAGACAATTGTAGGTCGTATAAAAGGAATTAAGAGAGCACCTTTTGCCCCGATTATTCCGACTAAAACCGGTATATCGCTTTTGCTTGATTGTGGTGCAAATGTAGATGCAAGAGCCGATCAGCTTGTGCAGTTCGCAAAGCTTGGTTCCATGTATATGGAAAAGGTTATAGGTATTAATAATCCAAGAGTCGGTATTGTTAATATCGGTGCCGAAGAAGAGAAGGGTAATGCCCTTGTTAAAGAAACATTTCCATTATTAAAAGAATGTGATGACATCAACTTTATCGGAAGTGTTGAGTCGAGAGAGATTCCCGAAGGCGCAGCGGATGTAATTGTTTGTGAAGCATTTGTGGGAAATGTTATATTGAAGCTTTACGAAGGTATGGCATCGACTCTTATATCAATTATTAAAGAAGGACTCATGAGTACTACAAAGAGTAAGATAGGAGCACTCCTTGCTAAACCGGCTTTAAAAGAGACACTTAAGTCTTTCGATTCATCGACTTACGGTGGCGCACCTTTACTTGGTCTTGAAGGTCTGGTTGTTAAGACTCATGGTAGTGCAACTAATACTGAGGTTAAAAATTCCATTATTCAATGTGTTGCTTTTAAAGAGCAGGACATTCCGGGTAATGTTCGTAAAATGATAGAATCATAATCCAATTAAGATTGTAGAAAGGAGATGTGTTATGGAATTTGATGTATTAAGAAAGGTTATAGCAGATGTTCTAAGTGTTGATGAGGATGAGATTACAATGGAGACTACATTTATAGATGATCTTGGAGCAGATTCACTCGATGTATTTCAGATTATTATGGGTGTTGAAGATGAACTCAAGATTGAAATTGATGCAGAGAAAGCTGAGTCAATCGTTACTGTAGGCGACGCTGTTGAACTTATTAAATCAACGAAGTAATTAGACAATTATTTAATTATTAGTAACAGTAAAGCCCTTATGTTTATAAGGGCTTTTTTTAGCCTAGCCCTGCAAATGTGACAAAAAGCTACATATTGCTCGGCAATTACGAGACAGTATATGTCTTGTGGGAATTAAATAAAAGAGAGGGGAATTATGGCCAGTATAGAAGAACTGCAATCGGTAATTGATTACAAGTTCAAAGACAAAAGCCTAATCGTTAAAGCGCTTACACACAGTTCTTATGCAAATGAAATGCATATGGGTAAGCTTCATGATAATGAGCGTTTGGAATTTCTTGGTGATGCGGTGCTGGAGATTGTTACCAGCAGGTTTTTGTATTTGAATTATCCTTCATATGCCGAAGGCGATTTAACAAAGCTTCGGGCTAGTCTTGTATGTGAACCGACGCTTGCGTATTGTACTAAAGCAATCGATCTCGGGAAATATATAATGCTTGCGCACGGAGAAGAAAAATGTGGAGGCAGAAACAGGAATTCTATTTTGTCAGACGCATTTGAAGCACTAATAGGAGCAATTTATCTTGACGGAGGCTTAGATAAAGCTACTGAATTTATAGAGAAATATGTTCTTACGGATATTGATTCTAAGACAATGTTTCATGATTGTAAGACTAACTTACAGGAACTTGTACAGGCAAAGCATGATGGAAATGTTGAGTATAAGCTGATATCTGAAGAGGGACCTGCGCATAATAAGGTGTTTGAAAGTGTTGTAGTATATCATGAAAAGATATTAGGGAAGGGAACCGGACATTCTAAAAAGGCTGCGGAACAAGAGGCGGCATATCAGGCACTTCTTAATATCAAAGAGGATAATATATGTATCTGAAAAGTATTGAAATGAGTGGCTTTAAGTCATTCGCTCATAAAATAAAATTTGAATTTCACAATGGAATTACAGGTATAGTAGGCCCTAACGGTTCAGGTAAATCTAATGTATCAGATGCCGTAAGATGGGTTTTAGGAGAGCAGTCTGCAAAGCAGCTTAGAGGTACATCCATGCAGGATGTTATTTTTGCGGGAACAGAGAATCGTAAACCGCTTAGCTTTGCATATGTTGCAATTACTATGGATAATTCCGATCACTTACTTCCTATTGATTATGAGGAAGTAACTATAGCAAGACGAGTATATCGTTCCGGAGAAAGTGAGTATCTTCTTAACGGTACAGCTTGTCGTCTTAAAGATGTCCATGAATTATTCTATGATACAGGTATAGGTAAAGAGGGATATTCTATTATAGGGCAGGGTCAGATAGAAAAAATCCTATCAGGAAAACCGGAAGATAAAAGAGAATTATTTGATGAAGCTGTTGGTATCGTAAAATATAAGAAAAGAAAGATTGCCACATGTAAACAGCTTGATATCGAAAGAGATAATCTCGTTCGTGTTAATGATATATTAAATGAGTTAGAAGATAGAGTTGGTCCTCTGCAGGAACAGTCTGATATTGCAAAGCAGTATCTTAAGAAGAAAAATGAGTTAGAAAAACTCGATGTTAATATGTTCCTTCTTGAGATTGACAGAATTAATAAAGAACTTGGTCAGATAGAAGATAATGCGAAGATTGCTGAAGAAGAGAAAGCAGAAGTCTCTCAAAAAGAAAAGAAAATGAGAGAAGAATTTGCATCAATTGAAGAAGCAATTAAAGTCTGTGATGAGACTATTGAAGAAATCAGAGAAAAGCAAAACAGCAACAGTCAGATTAAAGGAAGATTGCTTACTCAGATAGGAATTTTAGAAGAGCAGATTCATTCTGCCAAAGTATTATCTGAAAATGTTGATGTAAGACGAAGTGAGATTAACAAAGAGTTAGAGAGCAAGAATCAGGAAGTAGAGAAGTATCTTGAAGATAAGAAGGCTTTAGATAAAAGTCTTGAAGAGAATGTCAATCGTCTTAAAGAGGCTAAAGCATATTACGATAATCTCGAAGAAGAGATTAAGAAATGTAATACAGGCATTGAAGACGATAAGAATGCCATCATGAAGCTTCTTGATGACAGAGCTGATATTAAGTCAAAAGAACAAAGAAGCAGTACTTTGTTTGAGCAGACCAATATCAGAAAATCTGAACTTACAAGCAGGATTGTTGCCAGAAAGACTCAAGACAATGAGTTAGATGAGCAATATGTAAAATGTAAAAGAGAGTTTGAAGAATCTGACAAGATTTATAAACAATTAGAAGAGGAAGAGAAGTCATTAAAGAATAAAGACTTAGATCTTGTTGTTAAGAAGAAAGAACAATTTGCCAAATTAGATGATCTTAATGCTACATATAATAAGAAAGAATCTAAATTAGAGTCTCTTAAAAACATTTCCGAGAGATATGACGGATATAATAAATCCATAAAGAAGGTTATGGAAAAGAGATCGGACAATAAGGGCATCTTAGGAGTTGTATCTGATATTATCGCAACAGATAAAAAATACGAAATTGCAATTGAGACGGCTCTTGGCGGTAACATTCAAAATATCGTAACTAAAGACGAAGATACTGCGAAGGCAATGATTGCTTATCTTAAAGAAAATAAATTAGGTAGAGCAACATTTTTACCTCTTACATCAGTTAAGAAAAGAGGTCTTAAAAGAGATGATTGCTTGAGTGAAAAAGGAGTAATCGGACTTGCGGATACTCTGATTAAAGCAGATGATAAGTATTCAAATGTTGTATCGTATCTGTTAGGACAGGTTGTAGTCGTAGACCATATTGATAATGCAATCAAGGTCGCAAAGAATAACAATTATTCTCTTCATATCGTTACTTTAGACGGAGAGTATTTAAGTCCCGGTGGAGCATTATCCGGTGGACATTTTAAGAATAATTCTAATTTGCTTGGTAGAAAGCGCGAGATAGAAGAACTCGAAAAAGAATTAAAGAAAATGTCTTCTGATATTGAAGATATCACAAAGCATATAGAAGAGTTTGATACTGCAAGAGAATTATTAAAGGATGATATCAAAGAGCATCAGCAGAAGATGAATGACGCATCCATAAGATGTAATACTGCGAAGATTAATCTTGATAGCATTACTGAATCTAAGAGACAATCTAAGAAAGCCTATGAATCTCTTCAGAGTGAGAATAATGAAATAGAGACAGAACTTAATAACATTAAGTTAGAGCAAAAGGATATTGCCAAAGAGTTAGAATTATCTGATCAAAAAGAAAAAGAACTTAATGACAATATTGCTATGCTTCAAAAAGAACTAGATAAGCATACTTATATGGAGACCTCCGCTACGCGTAATATGTCAGAGGCTCAGATTGACGAAGCTAATGCCAGACAACAGGTTGGATTCGTCGATGAGAATATCAACAGACTTAATGCTGATATTGAAAAATGTGATAATGATCTAAAACAGCTAGATGAACAGACAAAGAAGGCTGTGGAAGATGCAAAGAGAAAAGAACAGGACATTAAAGATATTAAAGATACAATCGGTTCTGCCGATAAGGACTTTGCAAGACTTGAAGATGAGTTAAAAGAACATATTGCTGACAAAGAAGAAATGAATAAAAAGTATAAAAACTTCTTTGAAGAAATCGGAAGCATTACAGACAGACTTGCCGGCATCGATAAAGAAATCATTAAGCTTGATAACAACAGAGAAAAGCTAACTGATTTATTACAGCATCACAATAATTATATGTGGGAAGAATATGAATTAACTCACCATAATGCATTAGACCTTCGTGATGAAAGTCTTAACAATCTTACTGAGATCAAAGCCTCTATTAAGACTATCAAAGATGAAATCAAAGGAATGGGCAATGTAAATGTCAATGCTATCGATGAGTATAAAGAGGTTAGTGAGCGATATAATTTCTTAAAAGAACAGCATGACGATCTTGTTAAGGCTGAAGCAGATCTTGTAGGTATTATTGAAGAGCTTGATGAGGGAATGAGAGAGCAATTCACTAAAGGATTTGCTGATATTCAAGTGGAATTCAATAAAGCATTTAAAGAATTATTCGGTGGCGGAAAAGGTACACTCGAATTAATGGAAGATGAGGATATCTTAGAGACGGGAATTAGAATTATCGCTCAACCGCCCGGAAAGAAATTGCAGAACATGATGCAGTTATCCGGAGGAGAAAAATCGCTTACAGCTATAGCGTTACTTTTCGCCATTCAAAATCTTAAGCCTTCTCCGTTTTGTCTGCTTGATGAGATTGAGGCGGCGCTTGATGATTCTAACGTAGTAAGATTTGCCAATTATTTACATAAGCTTACTAAGAATACACAGTTTATTATTATTACTCACCGTAGAGGTACAATGAATGCAGCCGACAGGCTATACGGTATAACAATGCAAGAGAAGGGTGTATCTGCTCTGGTATCAGTTAACCTTATTGAAGATGATTTGGATTAATAGTCTAATTAGATTGATTAGAGTGTTGGCTTAATAAGTATATTTAGTATATTAGATTATTTGATTAATACGAAAGAGAGATATTATGGCAGAAAAAGGTTTTTTTTCTAAATTTATGAGCGGTCTTTTTTCGGGATTTTCTAATATTGATGAGGATTTTTACGAAGAATTGGAAGAAATGCTTATCATGGGAGATCTAGGTGTAAAGGCTACGGAAGAAGTGCTTGATGAACTTCGAAGCAGGGTCAAATCTCAAAAGGTAAAAGAGCCTGAAGAATGTAAAGAAGTTCTTATGACTATTCTTAAGGAGAAAATGGCGCTCGAAGAAGATGCATATGACTTTCTTAACTCTAAGACAGTTTGTCTTGTTGTGGGAGTTAACGGTGTTGGTAAGACTACATCAATCGGAAAGCTCGCCGGCAAATATAAAAAGAACGGTAAGAAGGTGCTTTTAGCAGCGGCTGACACATTTCGTGCGGCAGCAAGAGAACAGTTAGAAGAGTGGTCTAACAGAGTAGGCGTAGATCTAATTGGCGGAAGCGAAGGCTCAGATCCTTCATCCGTTGTATTCGATGCGCTAGCGGCCGCTAAGTCTCGTGGTACGGATGTACTCTTAGTAGATACAGCCGGAAGGCTTCACAATAAGAAAAATCTTATGGATGAACTTAAGAAAACAAACAGGATAATTGATAAAGAATATCCTGAGGCAGTTAAGGAGACACTTGCTGTTGTAGATGCTACTACAGGACAAAATGCTTTGATGCAGGCGAAGGAATTTGCGGAAGCTACCGATGTCAGTGGAATTATTCTTACTAAGATGGACGGTACCGCTAAGGGAGGAATTGCAGTTGCAATCCAGACGGAACTTGGTATTCCCGTTAAATATATTGGATACGGTGAAGGTGTCGATGATTTAAAGAATTTTGATGTAGTTGAATATGTCAATAAATTATTTGAGTAATAAGAGGTAATTAAGATGTTAACATTAGACAAGTTTGAAGAGGCCAGTAAAATTGTAAGTAAGGTTACACTTGAGACAAAGCTTGTGTATAGTGATTTTTTGAGTGATAAATATAATAATAAGATTTATCTTAAGCCTGAGAATATGCAATTTACGGGTGCATACAAAGTAAGAGGAGCTTATTATAAGATTTCTACTCTAACAGATGAAGAAAGAGCTCGCGGTCTTATTACTGCTTCTGCAGGTAATCATGCACAGGGTGTAGCATATGCAGCCAAATTATTTGGTTGTAAGGCTACCATTGTTATGCCTACAGTAACACCTCTAATTAAGGTTAACAGAACAAAGAGTTATGGCGCTGAGGTTGTATTATCAGGTGATGTTTATGATGAAGCCTGCGCGAAAGCAACTGAGTTGGCTGAAAAAGAAGGCCTTACATTTATACATCCGTTTGATGATTTGGCTGTTGCAACGGGACAGGGAACTATTGCAATGGAAATTTTTAAAGAACTTCCATTAGTTGAGTATATACTTGTTCCAATCGGAGGAGGCGGGCTTGCTACAGGAGTATCAACATTAGCTAAGTTACTTAATCCTAAGATTAAAGTAATCGGTGTTGAACCTGCCGGTGCGGCTTGTATGAAAGCGTCATTTGAAAAAGGAGAGATAACCTGTCTTCCTAATATCAATACTATTGCAGACGGTACTGCCGTTAAGAAGCCGGGTGAGAACATTTTCCCTTATATTAAAGAAAATCTTGATGATATTATAACGGTAGAAGACGATGAATTAATTGTTGCTTTTCTTGATATGGTTGAGAATCACAAGATGGTAGTTGAGAATTCAGGTCTTCTTACGGTTGCGGCATTAAGTCAGCTTAATATCAAAGATAAGAGGGTTGTCTCTATATTAAGTGGCGGTAATATGGATGTCATTACTATGTCATCTGTTGTTCAACAGGGACTTATATTCAGAGACAGAATATTTACAGTATCGGTGCTTCTTCCCGATAAACCGGGTATGCTTGCTAAGGTGTCGGAACTTATCGCAAAAGAACAGGGTAATGTTATTAAATTAGAGCATAACCAGTTCGTTACAACTAACAGAAATGCTGCCGTGGAACTTAGAATTACTATGGAAGCATTTGGCACAGAGCATAAAGAAAAGATATTAAAAGCTCTTGATGATGATGGCTATAAACCGAAAGTTGTCAGAACTTTGTTGTAGAATCAGTTTGAAGAATCAAATAAATAATATGAGATTTGTAAGACTATGTAATCAATTTACATAGTCTTTTTTATTTGATAAAAGTCGTTTTATAAAATTTTTGAAAAAATTTTATGCTTTAAAGTTCAGTTAAGGTATGGATGATATCCTTGTACCATAAAAGATTGTAAGTTAGTGCATAAACCAAAAAAAGAATTCTTTAATTACTAAAACAAATTACAAATTAACACAGGAGGAAAAGATTATGATTAAGACAAAGAATACCAATAGAAATAAAAGAAGAGCATTCGGTAAGAAGGGTGTTGCTCTTGCAATATTACTTGCCATGACTCTAACAGCAATGCCAATGAGTATGATAAATGTTAATGCAGCAACCAGTTCATCAACATATGTACAACAGGCATCAGCAACATTTACATTTACTGATTCAGGTGTTACGTCCAGTACTACATCAGATTGTTATGAGGTTGATGATAGCACGGATCTTAAGATAACTGCATCAGGAACATACATTATTACGGGAAGTTGTTCGGAGGGTTCCGTAACAGTTAAAAAAGGTGTAACAGGAGTTACATTAATACTTAAAGATCTTACACTTGCCAGCTCAACAGGAGCACCTATAGCAATTAACAAGAACAATACAAATACAACAATCGTTATCTCTGGAACTAATACACTTACAGATAATGAAGATCCGGATGATGAAGAATCTACAGATGAAGATGTAGCAAATGCATTTGATGGTGCATGTATTAAATTAAAGTCATCAGGTGATCTTCTTATAACAGGTGACGGAACACTTAATCTTGTTGGCACCTGCAAGAACGGTATCAAGGGAGCTGACAGCTCAACTATAACAATCGGAAATACGGCCACTGACACATTTACATTAAATGTAACAGCAGCTAACGACGGTATCTCAGGCGACGGAGCCGAAGGAGTTACCGGTCTTGAGATTATCGGTGGAAATATTAATGTAAACGCTGTAAGCGATGGAATTAAATCAGATTACATCCTTAACATTGGCCAGTCAGGAAGCACTGATGGTGCAACTATTAACGTAACTAATTCTGAAGAAGGATTTGAAGGAGCAACAGTTAATCTCTACGGTGGAACAGCTAATATCGTATCAACAGATGACGGAATAAATGCAGCTAATTCCGATCTTACAGATTATTCATATGAACTTAATGTCTATGGCGGTACATGGACAATTGATGCCGGCGGTGACGGTCTTGATTCTAACGGTGATTTAAATATCAGTGGTGGTGTTACAGACATATCATCAGGTACTGCAAGTGACGAATGTGCACTCGATTGTGGTGACACTTCTTCTATGAATATAACGGGCGGTACATTGATCGGTATCGGACAAAGCGGAATGCAACAGGGATTTACAACAGGTAATTACGTAATGTTCTCTGCAAATATTTCGGCGGGAAATACAGTAGCAGTAAAAGATTCAAGCGGTAATACATTATATTCTACAACTGCAAAGAAAGCGGCCAACAGCGTTATCTTCTCAAGTGAAGATTTGACTGACGGCGGTTCATATACACTTTATGTAAACGGTAGTGCGGCAGCAACCGCTACAGAAGGAACGTCATCACAAGGTGGATTTGGCCCCGGCGGACAGGATGGACAACAACCCGGACAAGATGGACAGCAACCTGGACAGGATGGTGAGAGACCTGATGGAACACCTCCCGGACAGGATGGAACAACACCGACTGATTCGAGCTCAACAGATGGTTCAAGTTCAACAGATGGTTCAAGTTCAACAGATGGTTCAAGTTCAACAGACACATCTGAAGCAGCAACAGTAATACAGGCACAAACAGATGCTGTCTATCGTATGTACAATCCTAACAGTGGTGAACATTTCTATACTGAAAATGTTTCAGAGGCAAG
>JAIKVT010000096.1 GCA_024685495.1 Lachnospiraceae bacterium | reverse complement strand
GAACTGTATGTATCTACAAATCCTTCGTACTCGGCAGAAATGGAAATCATTTCCTCGTTCATTTCTAATTCGTAAAGAATTCCATCTTCAGAAACGGATCCATTGCTTTGAATGATCCTATTATATATTTCTTCTGCTTCTGCTCTTGTTGTAAGAGAATCATCTATTGCATATATACAATTTACTATCTCCTCTTTGGCTACATTACTCATGCTTCCACTATTTTGTGTTTTAATCCGTGTTTTTCCAACTATATCCTGGCTGTTGCCAAAACCTTCATTAATCCACATTTTTACACTAGACTGATTATCCAAATCATATCCCAGTGATGAGTCTGAAATATCTGCCAGCAGATTCATAGAGGAAACACCATTTCCGGATGTATTAACTACCGCACTATTATACCGATTTATAAAATTCTCCAGTGACATACCAGGTATTTTCAATGAAGATTCATTAGAACTCAATGATTCAAGTAAAGCATTAGTAATTACACCGTCTGCATCAAGCCCATGATCATTCTGATACCGCCGTATTGCGTCACCAGTAACGTCATCCAATACACCTGTAGAGCCTCCACAGTCATATCCCATAGAACTCAAAACCACCTGAACACTTGTTATTGTCTTAGGATCAGATGTGTCAACCTCTGCAGCAAATGCCTGTAAAGAATTCAAAACCAAAACAAGGGAACATGTCAGAATAACGTATTTATTCTTTAGCATGGTAAACATTGTCCTTTCTATAACCATAATAAAAATTATTTTTTCTTCAATATTTCCTGACTCCGCTCAGAAAATATTCATGATCTTTATGGATTACATCGCTTACAAGGCTGATATCCTTGTGCAATCAAATCTTCACGGTTCATCTGAGTATCCATACGATTTTCTGGTTTAATATCATTTACACTGGGGCACTCAGGTCGATGGAATTTCTTACTGTTTGTATTGCAAACATATGATATTTCCTGATTATAGTCACCGGACTGCGTGACAGGTTCCTCTGATACCGGAAAAGTCCGTGTTGTGATGTCTGTCTCCATGTTTGATCCGGGTGTCCAGTCGTTACAAGAGTCCACATTAAACCAGATGATGTATCCATCAGAATATGCAATCACCGTGCCCTGGAGATCCGTTCTGAACATGGTTATTCCCCGTTGCTGGAAACGTTGCATTGTCTCCATAGCCGGATGACCATATGAATTGCCTTTGCCACAACTTATTAACCCATAGGAAGGGGCTACAGTATCCAGAAATATATCTGTACTGGATGTGCTGCTTCCATGATGCCCCGCTACATATATATCTGCAGATAAGTCATACCCGCTGTTAATCATATCTATTTCACTATGTTGTTCAGCATCTCCAGTGATCAAACAGGATGTATCACCGTATGTGATTCGAAAGACCAAAGACTCCTCATTATCATTGTCATAATCCTTGCTTTGAGGGCCGATCACCTCAACAACCGCATCACCCAATTGAAAAGACCATCCACATTCCGGATGAAAAATCATCCCTCCATTTGATACAGCAGCGGCAGCAAATGATTCATACAACTCACCTTCACCTGCGTATGGAGGAACGAGTATTCCTTCTGTTTCAAAAACAGACATAACACCAATTAATCCGCTCATATGATCTTCATCATAATGAGATACGGCAATATAATCTAAATAGTCCAATCCCAGCTGTTTTAGATAACTTACAACAAAAGATGACGAATCCCGGCCGCCCCCGTCAATAAGCATGTAATGATTATCAGCCACTATTAAAACACTCTGTCCCTGGCCAACATCAAGCAGATGCAATTCAAAAGGTTGTGATGCACTAACAGTTATACACAGAAACACTGTAAGAACAAGCCATAGACATTTTCTGAGCATGTTTCTCATTTTAATTATTCCTCTGTTATACCGATCATCGTTCAGGATGACATACCGCACAAGGCTCGTATTTTCCAGAATCAATGTCCTCTTTCGTAAGCCTTCTTAGCTCATGCCCCTCAATCGTAACACATTCTTTCCGATGGTATTTTGCACCATGCATAGTTACATAATATTCTCCCTCATATATCTTTTGATCATGATATCTCTTGGCTCCGATGCCACCTGAAACAGCCAATATTGCAGTTAAACTACCAGCGATAAAAAGCTTACGATGTGTCGAAACAATACCATATAAATGGTCCTTATACGATTTCTTCAAAAGATAATGAACGAATTCATTCGCCTCATATTCTTCGATTACATCTCTGCCATCAACAGTATTCATACCGCATATCCTGCAATAATAATGGCCCTCTTCATGGGCAAGAACTAA
>JAIKVT010000076.1 GCA_024685495.1 Lachnospiraceae bacterium | reverse complement strand
TATTTTAATAGATTGATGATAAATAAAAAAGAGACTTTATATATAAAGTCTCTTTTACTCTATCTCATCTTTATTTTTTTCTTTTTCATAATAGAAAGAATATCTTCGTTTGTATCCAAGTGTAGCATAATTCATAATCTGTTCAGTGTTACCAATGAACAAAATACCGGTCTTCTTAAGAGAATCAGCAAACTTACTATATACTTCAAACTTTGCTTCATCAGTAAAGTATATAAGCACATTTCTGCAAACAATTAAATCACAATCTTTAATGTATTCATCTCTCAAAAGATTATGCTGGCGAAACTCAACACATTTCTTAATCTTTTCATCAATCTGATAAGACTTACCCACCTTGGTGAAATACTTCTTCTTGTATTCATCAGGCACATGGGCGATACTCTTTTCATTATACAATCCAAGCTTTGCCTGGCTAATAATTTGCTTATCAATATCAGTGGCAATTATCTTAATCTGAGACAAATCAAGCAATTTACTCATGGCCATAACCAAAGAATACGGCTCATCACCCGTAGAACAAGCTGCACTCCATATTCTAAGTCTTTTACCGAACTTCTTAATTAATTCCGGAAGAAATTCATTGACAAAAAGCTTCCATTGCTCAGGATTACGATAAAATTCCGATACATTAATGGTAAGGAAGCTTACAAATTCCTCGAAAGCTTCCTTATCATTTTTTATAACCCCCACATAGTCCTTATAAGTTTTACAATCATGTTTCTTAATAAGACTGTCAATACGACGTCTCATCTGTTGCTCTTTATAAGCACTAAGATCAATCTTAGTCAGATTATATATATCTTTTTTAAACTCTTCGTACTTATCCATGAAAGTTCCCATTAACCTTCAACAGACTTTATAAATATTAAAAGTCCGTCTTCATCAATTTATTCAGCAGTATCATCTGCATCTGATGATTCGTTGGCTAACTCATTTCCAACCTTTTCAATATCAACATCTGCAATATCTTCATTATCATCATTACCTGCATCTTTGTCTTCATCATCAAGTAATGCCTTCATGCTAAGAGATATCTTATGTCCGTCTTCTTTATACTCAGTAATCTTAGCTTCAATCTCTTGTCCGACTTTAAGTACATCTTGTGGCTTAGCAACATGTTCTTTAGCAATCTGAGATACATGAAGTAAAGCATCAACATTTTCAGCAATCTGAACGAATGCACCAAAATCAGTCATCCTTGCAACTTTACCTGTAACAGTAGAGCCAACAGGATATTTCTTAATAGCATTAGCCCATGGATCTTCATCAGGGAATTTACAACTTAATGCTATCTTAGTTCCGTTAATGTCTTTAACGAATACTCTTACTTTATCACCTATAGATAAAACCTTCTTAGGATTATCTACTCTTGTCCAAGAAATCTCAGAAATATGAAGTAAACCATCAACTCCGCCTAAATCGATAAATGCACCGAAATCAGTAACATTCTTAACTGTTCCTTCGATAACATCACCAACTTTAAGTGTTGATAATAATTCTTCCATCTTCTCTGCTTTCTCAGCAACAAGTAATTGCTTGCGATCACCGATAATTCTTCTTCTGCGAGGATTGAATTCAGTGATAACAAATGAAATCTCTTTACCTTTATACTGATTAAGATCTTTAACAAAAGAATCTGACACAAGGCTTGCAGGAATAAATACTCTTGTCTCGTCAACCATTACACCAAGTCCACCGTTAAGTATCTGTGTAACTTCAGCAGTAAGTACTTCTTTATCTTCAAAAGCCTTCTCTAACTTCTCATTGCCCTTCATCTGAGCAAGTCTCTTGTATGAAAGAAGGACTTGTCCGTCACCATCATTAATCTTAGTAACAATAGCTTCTAGTGTGTCGCCTTCTTTTACAACTGTTGTAAGATCTAAGCTGTCATCGTTAGAATACTCACGTTTAGTTATAATTCCGTCTGATTTGTAACCGATATTAAGCACTATTTCATCCGGCTTAACACTGATTACAGTACCTTCGACTGTCTCTCCATTTCTTATAGTTTTAGAAAAATCATTTAACATTTGTTCAAAACTTTCTGACATTGCGTTTGAACCTCCTCAATAATATTGTTTGGGGTCGAAGCCCCTGCTGTAATACCTATATAATCGATGGATTGATCAATCGTTAGATCTAAATCGTCCTTTGTCTGAACAAAGTAAGTATTGCTACATTCACCACAACATATATCGTACAGCTTCTGCGTATTAGAACTATGCTTTCCGCCAACAACAACCATCAAATCTACCTTGGCAGATAGCTCTTTTGCCTCTTCTTGCCTTTCAAAAGTTGCATTACATATTGTATTCACAGCAATTATATCATACCCTTTTTCCTTAATGATTTCAACATTTTCTTGAAATTTATTAAAGTTGTAAGTAGTCTGACTTACAATACATATTTTTTTGTTGCCATCATAACTAAAATTATGCGCATCCTCAGGTGAAGATATAATAGAAACATCATTTCCGTTAACCCATCCGACTATACCTTCAACTTCAGGATGATTGGGATTTCCGACTATTAATATGTAATATCCTTCATTTGATTTATCTGCTACAGTCTTATGAATCTTCTTAACAAAAGGACAAGATGCATCTATAACTTCAAAACCGGCATTTACAAGTTCATCCTGAACTGATTTGGCAACGCCGTGTGACCTTATAATAACGATACCGGGCTCATATTTAGACAAATCACTGCCTTCTTCAATAGGCATAACACCTTTTCTTTTCAAATCTTCTACGACTTCTTCGTTATGAATAATCGGCCCGTAAGTATAGATTGGTTTATCTTTGACTTTCTTAATATTATCATTAACAATATCAACTGCCCTTTTTACACCAAAGCAAAAGCCTGCGCTTTTAGCAACTTCAACTTTCATATTCCACCTCAAAAGCTTTATATTTTGCTATTAATTATGTCTATTATCTTATTTGTCACTTCTTCTATTGACATATCTGAAGAATCTACAAGCACAGCGTCATCAGCTTGCTTTAAAGGAGCATTTTCTCTATGAGAATCACGATAATCTCTCTCCTCTATATCTTTTTTGATTTTTTCAAGATCGGGCTTTTGATTTTTTTCTATTAATTCCTTATATCGTCTGTCAGCTCTTGTATCTACCGAAGCAGTTAAGAAAACCTTTACTTGCGCATCAGGAAGTATGCATGTTCCAATGTCTCTTCCATCCATAATCACATCATTGGATTTAGCTAATCTTCTCTGTAATTCTAATAATTTAGCTCTTACATCCTTATATACACTTGATGCGGAAGCCATATTACCGACTTCTTCCGTTCTGATTAACCCTGTAACATTCTCACCATTAAGTATTACCTGTTGTTGACCGTCAACATAATCAATTGTAACATCGCAGTCTTTACATGCGGCGCTGATATTTGATTCGTCATCCTTGTCAATGCCTTGTCTTATAAAATACAACGCAAGACTTCTATACATTGCCCCGGTATCTACATAGATATAATTCATTTTTGCGGCCACATTTTTAGCAATTGTAGATTTGCCCGCACCCGCAGGTCCGTCTATTGCAACATTTATACTCATAATTATCCTCCTTTAGAAGTATCATTAATTATTTATACTTGCATTTACACCTGCAAGATGGCCCGTAGAAAAAGCCAGCTGCAGATTAAATCCTCCCGTCAACGCATCAATATCAATTACTTCTCCTGCAAAAAACAACCCTTTTACAAGATTCGACTCCATTGTAGATGGATTAATGTCGCCGACACTTACTCCACCTTGTGTAATAATGGCCTCTTTATAATCTCTTGTTTTTGTTATGGTAAATGTGAATTCTTTCAGTAAGTGTACTAACTCTTGCCTTTTGACCTTTGTTAATCCATTAAGTTTAAGGTGTGAATCAACATTTAACATATTAATTATCACATCAACCATCTTAGAGGGTAAAAGTCCTGCAACAAGAGACTTGAACTCTTTATTCCGGTTATTATTAATATCTCTTAATATACGTTCATCTAATTGGTTATAACTAAGTGCGGGCTTAAGATCAACTACTCCCTTAAGTGTACTTGAAGTGTCGAAGTATTTACCAACGACACTACTGGCACTTAATACAAGAGGACCGCTCACTCCAAAATGAGTAAAAAGCATCTCGCCAAATCCATCGTATATTCGCTTATTATTACAACAAATGGAAAGAGTTACATTTTTAAGTGATAAACCCTGTAATTTAATAATATAATCTTCTTTTACTTCAAAAGGAACTAGTGCAGGTCTGCAAGGCATAACTTTATGACCTGAATCTTTGGCAAATTGCAGTCCGTCACCGGTTGAACCTGTTGTCTGATATGACAATCCTCCGGTCGCTACAATAATATTATCTGCGTAATCTTTTGTATTATCGGATAATTTTACACCTATCGCTCTTTTTACGAAAGCGTCCTTCTCATTATCATTATTGGCTTTGTTATTTTCATATATTATTGACTTGACTTTGGTATTTAATACAATTTTAGCGCCGTTACTTTTAATGTAGCGCTCTAATGTCTTAATAATATCAGATGATTTATCACTTCTTGGAAATGCGCGATTACCCCGTTCAACCTTAATTGGACAGCCGTTTTCCTCAAAAAAACTAATAACATCATCATTGGTAAAGCTATATAAAGCAGAATACAAGAATTTATCATTTGAAATAATATTCTCAAAATATTCACTTATATCACAGGCATTAGTTAGGTTACACCTGCCTTTACCGGTAATATATATCTTTTTACCGAGTTTTTCGTTGCCATCATAAATTACAACTTCACTACTATTATCAAGCGCCGCTACTGCAGCCATCATTCCGGCGGCACCACCGCCTATGATTATAACTTTACTCATTTATGTCCTCAAACGTAAATTTGAATTTTGTTATTATATCATACATTAAAACTTGATGAATATAACAAGAAACGCCATAGTTATATATACTATGACGTTTTAAAACATTTACAATAATTATACAGGATAAGCCTTATTGTCTTTATCGGCCTTGTTCATATCGACCTTGTCCCTTTGAGCTTCTCTGTATTTGAAGAATTCTTCAGCAACTTTAGGGAACAAAGCATAAGTTAATACATCTTCATCTTGTGTCTTATATTGCTTCATCTCTTCTTCAATACCGGCAAGTTGAGGCTCTAAAAGATCAGCAGGTCTGCATGTAATAGCATTCTTCTTATCTTCACCAAGAACCTTATCAACAATTTCAGGATTAAAAGGCTTAACGGTCTGACCGTATTTACCTAAAAGGATATCTTTAGTCTCGTTAGTTGCAACCTTATATCTCTCACCCATAAGTACGTTAAATACTGCCTGAGTACCTACAATCTGAGAAGAAGGTGTAACTAGCGGCGGCTCACCTAAGTCTTTACGAACTCTTGGAACCTCTGCAAGAACTTCTTCGAATTTATCTTCTTTACCCTGATCCGTTAATTGGCTAAGCAAATTAGAAAGCATACCGCCGGGAACCTGATAACGAAGTGTATTAATATTAACACCTAAAACCTTAGGATTAAGCAATCCGTCTTTTAAGCATTGTTCTCTGTAAGGTCTGAAATAATCAGCAATTTCAGCTAATTTGTTTTGATCTAATCCCGTATCATATTCAGTACCCTTAAACGCTTCAACCATAACTTCAGTAGCCGGTTGAGATGTACCAAGCGCAAGCGGACTCATTGCAGTATCAATTATGTCACATCCGGCTTCAACCGCCTTCATATAAGTCATTGAAGCAACACCTGATGTGTAATGAGTGTGTAAATCAACAGGAATATCTGTAGCAGACTTTAATGCTCTGATAAGCTCATCAGCTTTTTGCGGCACCAAAAGACCTGCCATATCTTTAATACATAATGAATCAGCGCCCATATCTTCGATACGCTTTGCCATATCCATCCAATAATCTAATGTATATGCATCTCCAAGAGTATATGATAAAGCAACTTGAGCATGACCTTTTTCTTTATTACAAGCGTCAACAGCAGTCTGGAGATTACGAACATCATTAAGACAATCGAAAATTCTTATAATATCAATACCATTAGCAATTGACTTCTGTACAAAATATTCTACAACATCATCTGCATAAGGTTTGTATCCTAAAATATTCTGCCCACGGAAAAGCATCTGAAGCTTAGTGTTTTTGAATCCATCACGAAGCTTACGAAGTCTTTCCCAAGGATCTTCTTTAAGGAATCTGAGCGATGCATCAAATGTAGCACCACCCCAACACTCTACAGCATGATATCCAATCTTATCCATTTTGTCCACAATAGGAAGCATCTCATCTGTAGGCATCCTTGTGGCAATAAGTGACTGATGAGCGTCACGAAGTATAGTTTCTGTAATTTTAACGGGTTTACTCATAATTAACTCCTATTAGACATTAAATATAGCCATAAATACACCGGCCGCTACGGCTGTACCGATTACACCGGCAACATTAGGTCCCATGGCATGCATAAGTAAGAAATTGGTGGGATCTTCTTCTGCTCCGACTTTTTGTGAAACTCTAGCAGCCATTGGCACGGCAGATACTCCGGCCGATCCTATAAGCGGATTAATCTTACCCTTCGTAATAAGACATAATAATTTGCCAAGTAATACGCCTCCGGCAGTACCACATACGAATGCTGCAAGACCAAGAATTACAATCTTAATTGTTGAAACATTAAGGAATGCTTCTGCACTTGTAGATGCTCCTACAGAAGTACCGAGTAAGATAACTACGATATACATAAGTGCATTAGATGCGGTCTCCGTTAACTGTCTTACTACTCCACTTTCACGGAACAGATTTCCAAGCATCAACATACCAACAAGCGGTGCTGTTGTAGGAAGCACAAGACATACAACAATAGTTACAATTATAGGGAAAAGAATACGCTCTAACTTAGACACGTCACGAAGCTGTTCCATATGGATAGAACGTTCTTTCTTTGTTGTTAACAATTTCATAATAGGTGGCTGAATAATAGGAACAAGTGACATATATGAGTATGCCGCAACGGCAATAGGTCCCATAAGTGATGTCTGTCCTAATTTACCTGCCAAGAAGATTGACGTCGGACCGTCAGCACCACCGATAATAGATACGGCAGCCGCAGCCTCGTCTGAAAATCCCAATAATATCGCAAGTAAGTACGCCATGAAAATACCAATTTGCGCAGCAGCTCCCAACAAGAAGCTTATAGGATTGGCAATAAGCGGACCGAAATCCGTCATGGCTCCTACGCCAAGGAAAATAAGTGACGGCAAAATTGACCATTCGTCTAATGCATAGAAATAATATAAAAGTCCGCCAACGCCGTTACTTGTCTCAGCAGGTGATGCAATAATATCAGGATAGATATTAACGAGCAACATACCAAATGCGATTGGAACTAAAAGCAGTGGCTCATATCCTCTTGCAATTGCAAGATATAAAAAGACACATGCAACCAGAATCATTATAAAATTACCGACAGTCAAATTAAAAAAGGCTGTCTCATGAAGTAGATTAGATACTGTATCTAAAATATATGACATTAATTTGTCCTCTCTGTGTCTTACTTATTCATTGTAGCAAGAAGTGCGCCTGCTTCGATAGACTGACCTTCTTGAACTTCTAAAGTTGCAACAACACCATCTTCAGGAGCAACAACAGGTGTCTCCATCTTCATAACTTCTAAGATGAGAACATTCTCACCGGCTTTAACACTTTCGCCAATGTGCTTTTCGATCTTAAATACTTTACCTGCAGCTCCGGCTTCAATCTTGATTGAACCTTCAGTACCTAAAGGAGCACTTGGTTTACTTGCTTCTTTCTTAGGTGCTGCAGCCACACTTGGTGCACTGCTTCCCTTTTCTTCTACACTTACATCATAAGATGTTCCGTTAACAGTAATTGTATATTCTTTCATCTGCTTACCTCCGCGAATATGAATTATTTTCTTCTTCTAATACTTCTTACAATAAAATCATCTGTACTACAACCCTGTGAAGCTGCTATAGCCGCTGCAATTACGGCAATTAATTCGCTGTCGTCGGTTGATTCCTTATCTGTTTCTTTTATTTCATCAAAAGAAGTAATCTCAATCTTCTTTGCTTCCTGACTTTTCTTATATTTAGCCTGTATATACGGAATGATATTAAATGCGTATATTATAAGACTCATTAAGATAAGCATTATGAATACAATTCCGATACCGGTTAATGTATTTAAACCTGCTTTAGACATCTTTTCGCCAAATGTGTAAACCATTTCCACATTCGCACCCGTAACTTCAAAATCAGTCTTTGATATTACATATACGAGCTTTACATCTCTGTTAGAATACTTGAGATTCAAAGTGGCTGTATATGTTTTACCGGCAGAATCAAATTCAAATTCTCCATAATTTTCGAACTCACCAACCTGGGATTCAATCTCGTGCCATTGCGAAATGATATCTTCATTCATCTTGGCTTGTTCTTCGGTTATCATTTTATTCTTTTTATAACCTTCTAAAGTTTCAATATAGTCTTGAACCTGTGAATCACTGAGCCCTCTGTATTTCTCTAAATCATATACAAAAGACATCATGCTTTGCTCTACTTGCTGCTTCTTATTTTCTAAAATAGCTTCGTCATTATTAGAACCACAACCGCAAAGAGCAAATACAATAACACACAGACACATAAGGCTTATTATCCTTACAGCTTTTTTCATGTTATTCCTCACTAATTATTTAGCACCATGCTTTTTAATATCTGTATATCTATTCTTTGAATATAACATCTCAAATCCGTCAATTAAATATTTCCTTGTATCAGCCGGATTAATTATACGATCTACAATTCCTCTTCTTGCCGCATTATCAATTCCACAATGAGTCTTAGCATACGAATCAGCAAGTTCATTAACATTTGTTCCGTCATCACTTAAAATTTCAGCGGCTTTCTTCTCATCCATAAGAGACATATTACTGTCAGGATATGCATAAACCATATCAGCACCAAGTGACTTAGAGTTCATAAATATGTAACCTGAGCCTAATGCATTACCGATTATAAGATTAATCTTAGGAACATCGGCATTACTAAATGCAATTGCAAGCTTTGATAACGCATTTCCCATAGACTTCTCAGTAGCGAAGTCACATTCAAAACCGTCGATATTGGTAATTGTCAAAATAGGAATACCAAAGGCATCACAGTAATTAACAAAATCAGCCATCTTATATGCGCCTAAAGTATTAAGACGAGCATTGCCATCCTGTTCGCAGTTTGCAACTACTCCCACAGACTGACCAGCTAATCTGATTAATCCTGTAGTAACATTCTTAATTCCTGACTTCATCTCAACGAAGATTTTATAATCTGCCATCTCTTTGATAAGAGATACAACATCATCTGTTCCGGCAAATTCAACTCCTCTGTTAAGATCATCTTCACATAACTCACCATATCCGGATTCCATATTGTTTGCAGGTGCTATATCAATATAGTTTCTAATGAGTATAGGCATCTCATCAATATTGCATACTGCATCAACATTTCCACTGTTAAGAGAAAACTCGGCATCGGAAGAATCTACCTTATCGGTATAATTTCCTTCGATGGTGTCCGGAGAATTAATGAACATATGCGCATCATCAAGCATTACAACATAATCATTAATTGATGCTAATGCACTAAGTCCACCGCCACAGTTCCCTGTAATTGCAAGAATCTGCGAAATGGCACCTGATGCATCGGCTGCACATTTAATAATGCTTCCGATTGCTTCTATAGCGTCCATTGATTCATAAAGTCTCACACCGTTAGAATCAATAAAGCCAATTATCGGTGCACCAACTTTAGTAGCCATCTTATATAAATCAACTATCTTTTTGGCATGCATCTCACCGATTGTTCCGCCAAGTACGCTAACATCCTGTGAATATACGAAAACCAAAGAATCATTGATTGTTCCATGACCGGTTATTACACCGTCGCTTTTTATCTTAGGCTCTTTCTCGTTAAAATCAGTATTTCTTGCCGTGACAGCTTCTCCAAACTCAACAAAGCTGTTATCATCCAGCAAATCAATTATTACTTTTCGAGCTTTACTCTCCATAGTAATCCTCCGTCAATTAATTCTCGACATATTTTATATATCAACCGCTACCTGCTTGGCCTCTGCTTCGGCCTGCAATTTAAACTCTTCTATCTGAACCTGGTTAAGTTGCGGTAACTCTTCGATAGACGAAACTCCGAAAGATCTAAGAAAATCTTCAGTAGTACCAAATAACATCGGTCTTCCCGGAGCATCTAATCTTCCGACTTCTTCCACCAAATTAAATTCTACCAACTTATTAACTGCATGTCCACAAGAAACGCCTCTAATCTTATCTATTTCAGATTTTGTAACAGGCTGTTTATATGCAATAATCGAAAGTGTCTCAAGAAGCACTTCCGTAAGCACGTATCTTTTAGGTTGTTTTGCAATTTTTATAAGATATTCATATATCTCGGGCGAAGTACACATCTGATATGAATCATCTAACTTCATAAGACGAATACCTCTGTTATCTTCTTCATAGCGCTTCATCATATTGTCAAGACACGAAATAACCTCGTCCTTTTCGACAGATAAAGCATTCGCTATCTTCTCAGGCTTTACTGAATCGCCCATAGTAAATAAGATGCCCTCAATTATAGATTCCATTTCTTTGATTTCCATAGATTAAGCACTCCTAAGCAACCATTTTCGATTCAATCTTAATATCGTCAAATGTATTATCCTGTACGATATAAATCTGGCCGGCTTTCATCATTTCAAGTATAACAAGAAATGTTACAATAGTGTCCATCTTGCTCTTTTGTCCCGATAAAAGCTGTCTAAAACTAAAGTTTCTGTTATGCTTTGCGTAATTTAGCATAAAGTTCATCTTGTCTTCAAGCGAAACTTCTTCCTTCTCAATCTTTCCGAATTTAGATCTAACCGGGTCCACACGGTCTTTTTGTCTTTTTATAACGGAATTGAAAATGGAATTCAATTTGCTAAGTGTTATATCAGACATTACTTCTTCAAGATTAATGGGTTCTTCGTATTTTGCGACTTCATCAGGTATTGTAGGCACCTTAAACATAACGGCACCTGCATCGAGTTGTCTGTCGCGAAGTTCATAAGATATACACTTATACATCTTATACTCAAGAAGCTGTTTAACAAGCTCAGCTCTTGGATCATCCTCTTCATCTTCTTCAGCCTCATCCGCAGGCAAAAGCATTTTGGACTTTATTTTAAGAAGGGTTGCCGCCATAACAAGAAATTCACTCATTATATCTAAGTCTGCTTCTCTCATCGCATTGATATAATCCATATATTGCGCAGTAATCTCGACAATAGGAATATCATATATATCAATCTTATTCTTGTCGATTAAATGCAATAATAAATCAAGCGGTCCTTCAAATTGTTGTAATTTAAAATTTAATTCCATACCAGTCTCTCCTAAAATCCCACTTTTGTTATTATAACAAAATATAGTGTTATTTCAAGAGAGAAATACAACATTTTGTGTATTTTATAATTTTTACACAATAATTTGTATGAAATCTGTATTTTTGTATGAAATTTATTATTGATTAATCCCTAACATTAAAACTATTAGTCAGTTATTAAAAATTAAATGAGATATCGATTAGTTAGCATCTTTGATACTAAAGCTTAATCTGCCCATCTTGTCTTCGCCAAGGCATACTACCTTAACTTTATCGCCAAGTGTAAGAACATCTTCTACTCTATTAATTCTCTCCTTAGCAATCTTAGAGATATGAACCATACCTTCTTTGCCCGGAGCAAATTCAACAAATGCGCCAAAGTCTTTGATAGACACAACTTTTCCTTCGAATTTTTGACCTTTTTCAAAATCAGTTGTAATAATCTCAATCATCTTCTTAGCTTCGGCCATCTTATCTTTGTCAGTACCGCAGATAGAAACATTTCCTTCGTCGGAAATATCAATCTTAACGCCTGTACGATCGATGATTTCGTTAATTGTCTTACCACGTTGTCCGACAACATCACCGATTTTCTCAGGATCGATTGCAATCTGGATAATCTTAGGAGCATATTCATTAACTTCTGCTCTAGGCTCAGCAATAGCTTTGCTCATGCAACTATCCATAATAAAGAATCTGGCTTCTCTTGTTCTTCTTATAGCTTCTTCAACTATAGGACGAGTAAGACCATGAATCTTAATATCCATCTGAATTGCTGTGATACCGTCTTTTGTACCCGTCACCTTAAAGTCCATATCTCCGAAGAAATCTTCAAGACCTTGAATATCAGTAAGTACAAGGTAATCATCATCTGTATCACCTGTTACAAGACCACATGAAATTCCGGCAACCATCTTCTTAATTGGTACACCTGCAGCCATAAGTGACATACATGACGCACATGTAGATGCCATGGATGTAGAACCGTTAGACTCAAATGTCTCAGATACGGCACGAATTGCATACGGGAACTCTTCCGGTGAAGGAAGTACCGGAATAAGTGCACGTTCCGCAAGTGCTCCATGTCCAATCTCACGACGTCCCGGTCCTCTGCTTGGTCTTGTCTCACCAACTGAGTATGAAGGGAAATTGTAATGATGCATATATCTCTTCTCTACAACATTTTCATCAAGACCATCTATACGTTGTGCCTCTGATAAAGGCGCAAGAGTTACAATGTCGCAAATCTGTGTTTGACCACGAGTAAACATTGCACTACCGTGAACTCTTGGAATTAAATCAACTTCTGCAGCAAGAGGTCTGATTTCATCAATCTTTCTTCCGTCAGGACGCTTGTGATCTTTTAAAATCATCTTTCTTACTGTCTTCTTCTGATATTGATAAATAGCTTCGCCTAATACTTCAAGCCACTCTTCGTTATCAGCAAACTCTTCTTCAAGCTTATCTGTAATTTCTCTGATGTTCTCATCACGCTTCTGCTTCTCATCAGTGAAAACTGCTTTCTCCATTTCTTCCGGAGGAACAATTTCTTTAATCTTGTCAAACATTTCCTCAGGAATAGCGCAGCTTGTATATGAATGCTTAGCTTTACCAACTTCGCTAACTATCTCATTGATGAACTTTATAATCTCTAAGTTAACATCATGAGCTTTGTAAATAGCTTCAATCATCTTATCTTCACTAATCTCGTTAGCGCCTGCCTCAATCATGATTACTTTCTGAGCAGTAGATGCAACGGTTAACTTAAGATCTCCCTTTGCCCACTCTTCCTGTGATGGATTAACAATAAATTCTCCGTCAATCATACCCATCTGTGTCATAGAACATGGTCCATCAAATGGAATATCAGAAATAGAAGTTGCAATAGCCGTACCAAGCATAGCAACAATTTCAGGACGTGCCTTAGGGTCAACACTAAGAACTAAGTTATTAAGAGTAACATCGTTACGATAATCTTTAGGGAACAAAGGTCTCATAGGTCTGTCAATAACACGTGCTGTAAGTACGGCATTTTCAGAAGCCTTACCCTCTCTCTTATTAAATCCGCCCGGAATCTTTCCTGCAGAATATTGTTTTTCTTCAAATTCAACACTCAAAGGGAAGAAATCAATTCCTTCTCTTGGTTTATCTGATGCTGTTGCAGTAGATAAAACCGTAGTGTCAGCATATTGAATAAATGCGGCACCGTTAGCCTGTTTAGCAACTCTGTCGATATCAACACGAAGTGTTCTACCGGCGAGCTCCATTGTATAAGTTTTCATCATGTACCTCCTTAATTACGAAAAAAAGAGCGGAAAAGTCCGCTCTAATAATATTGACTACTTTCTTAAGCCTAAACGCTCAATCAAAGAACGGTATCTCTCAATATCCTTATCTTTAAGATATCCTAAAAGATTACGTCTTTTACCAACCATTTTAAGCAATCCCCTTCTGCTATGATGATCCTTGGGGTTTTCCTGAAGATGCTCTGTAAGCTCTTGTATTCTGGCTGTAAGTACAGCAACCTGTACCTCCGGAGAACCTGTATCGCCGGGCTTTACAGCATATTCGTTAATAATTGACTGCTTCTTCTCTTTTGTGATCATAATAAATTTCCTCCTAAATATTTTATGGCCTAAATCCAGTCAAAGGTCGGAGTCTTCCATCAACCGAATATAGGTAATTTCTGTGCTGTTTAATATTATTATTACTTTAACGCACCATCGAGTATAATATCACAGAATTCAATTGATGTAAAGAAAAATATCAAAAAAGACCCAAGGCTTAATTATTTAAACCCTGAGTCCTCATATACTTTATCATGTAAAATTATGGATTATATAATCATCCACACATTTTCAATACATAAATCCAAAAGATTCTATAAGTATCTTCGGATAGCAATCGGTGTACGATATGAAGCATTGCTAACCTTAATTCCCGTCTTAGCGGATGAAGCATGAACTAACTGTCCGTCGCCCATATAAATTCCAACGTGGTTAGCATATCCGCCACTTCCGTAGAATACAAGGTCTCCGGGTTGTGCTTCTGCTAAGCTGGCAACTTTAGTTCCCATATTCTTCTGCGCATCAGCAGAATGAGGAAGGTAAACACCATATTGCTCATATATCTTCATGGTAAATCCTGAGCAATCAACACCACTCTTAAGGGATTCTCCACCCCAAACATATCTTCCACCAACATATTGAAGTGCATTAGAAACCAGTGATGAGCCACCATTTGAAGACTGATCTTTTGATAAGGCAGTAGGAATTTCTTCGCCTACTGTTACATATTCTGCAGAACAATAGCCTTCGCTATTCTGATCAACTACTTTAACCCAACCATCAAGCTCTTCAACAACAGTAACTTTATTACCTTGAGTAATTGTTTCAACCACGCCCGCTTCTGTAGAAGGAGCGTCTCTCATGATAAGCGCATCACAATTAACCGTTGCTTTGTTCGCAACTGTTTGATCTGCTTTATCTAAAGCCTCATCGCCTGTAACAATGTAACTTCCCAAGCAATATCCTTCAACTTCACCTGATTTAATGTGATACCAATCACCTTGCTGATCTAATATCTCGCAAGCTGCGGCACCCGGCATAACACCAACAATATCGGAATCTGTCGTAGCCTCAGATCTGACATTAAGAGTATCTTCAACATTTGACATACCCAAGTTTGTATAGCCGTATGTATTTCTTGCTGCAGTATTTACAACAGGAGCATCTGTAACAGTAACATCTGACGATGCATCTTTAGAATCTGCAACACTAACTTCTCCCGCATCACCACTTGAACCACTCGAAGACGCATACTCAGTTGAAGTATAATTGAATACTCCTGCAGTGGTTAAATTTTCATTTTCCTGACTTTCATATGCCGCAATTGAACCGGCAACCATCAAAAATCCGCATGCAAAAACAGCTACTGCGCTGACAATATTCTTTCTCATGATTCCTCCTCATGTTGCAACTTAGCAACAAATCATTAAAATTACACACCATTAATCCACACACAAAAACAGTAGTGTAATCAAAAATATATCAAGGGATTTTTTATTTGTCAACACATTTTTGTAATATTTTTGTAAAAGAAAAATTTATACTGTAATGTTTTTGCAACATTTATTTCACGAAAAAACAAGTAATTTACTTGCATCGTCAAATATCAAGATTGACATGTTCATTTGAAAAAAAATCTATTCCGTAATTTTTGTCTTTGACAAGCTGCGCTTTCAATTCTTCAGCAGAATTAAATTTTTTCTCGCCACGCATTTCTTTAAGAAAGACAATTTTCACTTCCTTGCCATATACATTAGAATCAAAATTAAAAATATGCGTTTCTATGCTAAGTGAGTTGCCATCATCGAACGTAGGTCTTATACCGACGTTAGTTATTCCCTGGTAAATGTTACTGCCAATTTGAACTACGCTAATATAGACACCATTTGCCGGAATTAGTTTATCTTTAGAGGGTTTAATATTGATTGTGGGAAAATCAATTTTTTTGCCGACTTGTCTTCCATACACTACTTCACCATAGATAAAATAGTTTCGCCCCATCAATTGATTCGCCTTCAAAATATGGCCTTTAGCAATCTCATCACGTATTCGGGTCGAACTAATATCGACATTATCTTCCTGTAATTTATCAATCACAATAAGCTTAAACCCTAATTCTTCGGATAATTTGTGTAAAAGGGTTACATCACCTGAGCCCTTATATCCAAAGCGAAAATCCTTACCTACAACAAGACATTTCATATTGAGATCGTCAACCAATCGATTTATAAAATCCTTTGGAGCAGTCTTCATAAGCTTTTCATCAAAAGGGCATTCAATAAAAACACTTATACCACTGTCTTTAAATAAGGCCATACGCTCTTCATTCGTAACAATTTTCTTTTCATCAGATTCATTAACAACATTGGTCGGTGAATCTACAAAAGAAATAGCAAGTGATAATAAGCCTTCCCTCTCCATCGCGAAAAGGTTTTCGCACAAAATCTTGTGTCCTCTGTGAAGTCCGTCAAATTTTCCAATAGTAATTGCCGTATCGGATTTAAGATTAAATTCATCTAAAGAATTAAATATTTTCATAAAACATTTTCTCGGGGATAAATGTCTCCCCATCTTTTCTGTACAAGCCTACAAAAGTTCCGTCTTCTAAATATACACGATTTAAAGAATTACTCTCAACATCATTTTCATAATAAGCCACGCATATATTAGTATCATTCGATGTGTAATTAGTACAATTTGATGCGTAATTAGTACAATTCGATGCGTTATTGTTGTTTTTTGGCATGTTGATTTGGTTGATTTTTAATTCAACAAATGCTTCAGAAGGTAATTTTGAGCCATTAATGCACAATTTCTTATATTCGTCTAATACGCACCACTTGTGGCAAGGTTCAAATATTTTATCAACAGGAATTATTACATCATCAATTTTCCCTTGACTTACCAATTTTTCAATCTCACTCAATTTATGAGAATCTTCTATTTTAAAAATACCTGCTTTAGTACGAACTAAATCTTTCATACATGCTAAGCATCCTAATTTAATTCCTATATCATTACATAAACTTCTAATATATGTTCCTTTAGAACACTCTACACTAAATTGTACTTCAGGGATATCAATTGAATGAGTTTCTTCATTATATATAGTAACTCTTCTGGAAGGTCGATCGACCACTTTACCTGCTCTTGCAAGTTCATATAATTTTTTTCCGTTAATTTTAATTGCTGAATACATAGGTGGAACCTGATCAATTTCACCTATAAAAGACTGAATCACTGCTTCTACTTCTTCAGGCGTAGTATTAACTTCCCTTTTCTCAGTAACATTTCCATATACATCATAAGTATCTGTTGCTTTACCAAGAAGCATCGTAGCCAAATATTTCTTATCAGTATCAAGAAGCATTGAGCATGCCTTAGTCGCTTTACCTATACAAATAGGAAGAACTCCCTCCGCTTCGGGATCAAGAGTTCCTGTGTGACCAATCTTTTTTATATGTAGAATTCCACGAAGCTTTGCAACCACATCAAAGCTTGTGAATCCTTTTTCCTTATATATATTAATTATTCCCGATTTCATATTCTTTGATTATTTCTTTAATAACAAGCTCTTTAGCTTCTTCCATTGGAATATTATCAAGATGGAAACCGGCAGCTTTCTTATGGCCACCACCATTCATATTAGAAGCAACTTTAGACAAATCAGTATCATCAGATCCTCTAAGCGAGCCTTTTATATAACCATCTTTTTGCCTATACATAAAGAAAGCAATTGATACTCCCTTAGTCTCACGAAGAGTTTCACATATACCTTCAAAATCTTTAGGATCTGCTCCTAACTCTTCCATTTCATCTAAATCTATATATGAATATATTATTTTACCATCATATACTGTATTAGACTTAAGTAAAGCTTTGCCAAGAACCTTCTGTTGAATATATGTCTTTTCAAAAAATGTATGCTCCACAAGATAAGAGTAATCAATTCCTTTATCCATTAACTTACCTGCAGCACACATAGTATCAGCCGAAGTGCAGTCATACTGGAAAAGCCCTGTATCAGTCACCATTCCTGTATACAAACATTCAGCCACTGATTTATCAATCTTATCATAATCTGCAATATTATATATTAGTTCACAAGTAGAACTATAATCTTGTATTATATATTGCTCATCTGCAAATTGACCATTATTCATATGATGATCAATACAAATTGTTCTCTTAGCATTTTTAAATAGTGAATAAGCAGGACCTAATCTCTTGCCATCGCTACAGTCAAGAACAAACATCAAGTCATAAGGATTTTTGTTAACATATGAGCCTTGTATACATTTAGGAAAATCATCAATTGATTCTATAACATCATGTCCGATATAATTAATAATTTTATCAGTATTCTTAAGTATTGATAATGCTGAAGGTATGGGATTAAGATATACATCTGCTTTAACACCTTCATAATTATTAATTATATAATTATAAAGTCCCATACATGAACCGACACAATCACCATCAGGTCTTACATGACCGGCTATGGCAACACTTTTAACTGTTTTTAATTCATTATCAAGATTAATCATTTCGGGTCTCCTTATTAACCTCGTCAATTAGTTTACTCATTCTCACACCATATTCTATGGACTGATCCATAATATATGTAATTTCCGGTGTGTTCCTAAGATTAATATTCTGTGCGAGTTTATGTCTGATGTATCCGGACGATGATTTTAAACCTTCAATAGTTTTAGCAACATCTTCATCGTTCCCTAAAACACTGATATAAGCTTTTGCAGTCTTAAGGTCGGGCGCTACTTCTACAGCAACAACAGAAGTCATTGGTGAAATTCTTGGATCTTTCACATCGCTTCTTATTATATTGGAAAGTTCTCGCATAACTTCTTCATTAATTCGTGTGTTTTTTATACTTCTTTTTTTCATTAAGCACCAACCTATCTGGCAACTTCTACCATAATATATGCTTCTACAACATCCTCTTCTTGGATAGCATCAAATCCGTCAAATACAAGACCGCATTCATAACCTGCTTTAACTTCTTTGACATCATCTTTGAAACGTTTAAGTGAACCGAGATCTCCTTCAAATATCAAATCATCACCACGGTTGATTCTAACTTTACAGCCTCTTTCCATACGTCCGTCTAATACATAAGAACCTGCAATGTTTCCAACATCTGAAGACTTAAATATCTGTCTGATTTCAGCATGACCGATAACCTGTTCTTCATATACCGGATCAAGCATACCTTTCATTGCAGCTTCCACATCTTCAATAGCATTGTAAATTACCTTATATAACTTAATCTCAACGCCTTCACGCTCTGATGTTTCTTTAGCCATTGCATCAGGTCTGACATTAAATCCGATAATAATGGCATTACTTGCAGATGCTAAGATAACATCACTTTCATTAATAGCACCTACACCACCATGTATAACCTTAACAACAACTTCATCATTGCTTAATTTAACAAGCGATTGCTTAACGGCCTCAACAGAACCCTGAACATCAGCTTTAACAATAAGATTAAGTTCCTTAAGATTACCTGTTTGAATCTGAGAGAATAAGTCATCAAGTGACATTTTAACTCTCGAGTCCTCAACCATCTTATTTTTACTCTCTGTTACAAATGTGTTAGCAAAACTATGAGCATCTTTCTCAGAATCCATTGCCATAAATATTTCACCGGCATTAGGAACTTCCGAAAGACCTATTATTTCTACAGGTGTTGATGGTCCGGCAGATTTTAATCTTTTGCCGTTTTCATCAACCATAGCTCTTACTTTACCGTAAGAAGCACCTGCCGCAATAGGGTCTCCTACTTTAAGCGTACCTTTTTGTACAAGAACTGTTGCAACAGTACCTCTACCCTTATCAAGCTTAGCCTCTACAACAAGTCCTCTTGCATTTCTCTTAGGATTAGCTTTAAGTTCAAGCACCTCCGCCGTTAAGAGTATCATTTCAAGTAAGTTCTCAATTCCTTCACCTGTATGAGCTGATACAGGACAAAATACTGTATTACCACCCCAATCTTCAGGAATGAGTTCATATTCTGATAACTCTTGTTTTACTCTTTCGATATTAGCGCCAGGTTTATCTATTTTGTTAATTGCTACTATTATTTCAATATCAGCCGCTTTGGCATGGTTAATAGCTTCAACAGTCTGAGGCATTACACCATCATCAGCTGCAACAACAAGAATTGCAATATCCGTAGAATTAGCTCCACGCATACGCATAGCAGTAAATGCTTCATGACCGGGAGTATCTAAAAATGTAATATTTTGACCATTAGCAGAAACCATATAAGCACCGATGTGCTGTGTAATACCTCCTGCCTCTCTGTCAGTTATTTTTGTATCTCTTATTGCATCAAGAAGTGAAGTTTTACCATGATCTACGTGACCCATTACACAAACAACAGGCGGACGTGACTTTAATGTCTTTTCATCATCTTCTACATCTTTTAATAATTCAGCAATAACATCAACTTTTTCTTCAACTTCAGTAATAACATTATACTCAAGAGCGATTTCTTCTGCCTGATCATATTCAATATCATGATTAACGGTAACTAAAATATTCTTTAAGAATAATTTCTTAATAATATCTGAAGCCGGCACTTTAATACGATCAGAGAATTCTCTAATAGTAAGTCTTTCTGGAATTGCAACAGATCTAATCTCATCACTTTTCTCAAATGCTTTCTTTTGCGGCTTTTTATGCTTTACTCCACCGTTTTTCTCAAGATTACGATAGTTTTCTTCCTTTTTACCTAATCTGTCATTATCTCTTCCGCCTCTTTTATTTGGCTTTGCGCCTCTTCTGTTATTAGATTTAGAAGCATCCTGCGAGTTCTCATTTGTTTTATGAGCCGGTGTATCCTTGTAGACATTTCTTCTTTCAGGTCTTTCAGGTCTATCTGTTCTTGTAGGTCTGTCAGTTCTTGCGGGTCTGTCAGTTCTTGCAGGTCTGTCAGTTCTGTTAGATTTAGCATCTTGTCTACCTTGTCTGTTATCTTTTTCTTTCGTTCTGTTTTCACTTGCACCCGATGCTTTAGCCGCTTCTCTTCTTCGTGCTTCTTCAGCTTCTTTACGTGCCCTTACAACAGATGGAGCTTCTACACCATCTCTTACTCTGATAGGACCTCTTTTACCTTCATTTCTTGAAGGTCCACCCTGCATTGGTCTTCTTCCATCGCCTCTTTGACGTCTGTTTCCGCCACTGCTTGAATTATTAAGATTAAAAACGACAGATTTCTTCTTTTTAGGCGCAGCTTTAGGATCACGAGCCTTTTCACCTCTTACTTCTCTCTTTACAGGTGGTTTTTGTCCGTCTTTAGGTTTCTTTACGACATTTTGTTGCTTATCGCTTTCCTTTGACCCTTTATTTGCATCATCAGATTTCTTTTGTTCATCTGATTTATATGTATCTTTCTCGACACCGGAAGACGCAACCTTACCGGTCAATTTTTTAAACTCATTTTTTATTTCTTCACATATATTGTCTTCAAGTCCACTTTGACTTTTGACTTCAATGCCTTTTTTTGACAAAAAGGCAACTATTTCTTTAGATTCAATATCTAACTGTTTAGCCAATTCATATACTCTGACTTTTGCCATATGTACACCTCCATTTTATATCCCAAGATATATCTTAGTATTAATATGTGATTAATCTATTTGTCACAAGATATTTTATCTTGAATTCCTTTAGCAAAGTTTGCATCTGTTAATGCAATTGATGCACGATACTCTTTCCCAAGTACCCGTCCCAATTCTTCTTTATCACTGTAAAATATTATTGGGACTTTATAATATCTACACATATCTTCAAATTTTTTTCTTGTATTATCTGATGCATCATTTGCAACAATAACAAGAAAAGCTTTATGCGACTTAACTGCTCTTTCAACAGCAAACTCTCCACTTACAAGACATCTTGCTTTAGAAGCTAAGCCAATCATAGACAATGCTTTATTCATCATCCTTTATTCATCATCCTTTGTTCCTTCATCTTCAGAAGAATCTTCTTCTATAGGAGAAACCTCTTCAGATGTATCATCATATTCTTCAGACTCTGTTTCTTCATTATATATAGAATCATCTGCGTCTTCTAAATACTCTTCATCATAATCTTCTTCATAATAGCCTTCATCATCACCATAATATTCATCATCATAGTAATAATCATCTTCGCCGAAGTATTCATCAAACTCTCCGGACTCACGAGCTTGTGTCTCACTCTTTATATCTATCTTATAATTTGTAAGTCTTGCTGCAAGTCTTGCATTCTGACCTGATTTACCGATAGCAAGTGACAATTGATAATCAGGCACAATTACCTGAGCTGTCTTTTCGTCTTCATCAGCTATAACACCAATAACTTTTGCAGGACTTAACGCGTTTTCAATTAATTGTGCGGGATTCTCGCTCCAATTTATAATATCTATTTTCTCACCGTTTAATTCATCAACAATGGCATTAACACGAGTTCCGTTAACACCTACGCAAGCACCGACGGGATCAACATTTTCATCAGCAGAATAAACACTAATCTTAGTTCTGCTACCCGGCTCTCTTGCAACATTCTTAATTTCAACAATTCCGTCTTTTATCTCGGAAACCTCTTCACTAAACAAACCTTTTACAAGGTCAGGATGTGTTCTCGATACGCTAACCTTAACGCCCTTATTGTTATTATCTACCTTAACGATAAATACTTTAATTCTATCAGACTGTCTGTAATGCTCACCTTTAACCTGCTCTTTCTCAGATAAAAATGCATCAACTTTACCAAGATCTATACAAATATTTCTATTAGAGAACCTTTGAACAATTCCTGTAACAACAGTCTTGTTAAGCTCACTGAATTCGTTATAAATATTTTGCTTCTCTACTTCACGAAGCTTCTGTGTAATCGTACCCTTTGCGATAGTTGCAGCAATTCTGCTAAAATCTTTTGTGTCAATTTCAGTATTAACAGTATCTCCAACTTTAAAAACCTTATCAATTAACTGAGCATCCTGTAACGATATTTGGCTTACAGGATTATCAACTTCCTCAACAACTTCTCGAGATTGAATAATACGGCATTCTATTTTATCTCTATCAATAAAAACAGTAAAATTCTCTTTAGCACCGTAATGCTGTTTACATGCATTTAAAAGAGCTTCTTCCATTGCATCAAAAACAACATCTTTAGTAATACCCTTTTCTTCTAATCCTTCTAAAGCTTCAATTAAAACTTTAACGTCCATAATTCCCTCCTAGAAAATTTTAAAATTCAAAATATAATTTTACTAATGAAACTTCTTTCTTATTAAACACCATTTCTTCTTCATCTATGTTAACGGTAAATGAATTGTCATCATATGAAACAAGTTCGCCCACAAAATTTTTTTCATTATTTATCTTTTTAAATGTGTGAACTTCAATCATTTTACCTAGATTACGTTCAAAATCTTTATCTTTTTTCAGTGGTCTGTCTAGACCCGGTGAACTGACCTCAAATATATATTGATCATCTATATAATCATGTTCATCTAAAAGTTCGTTCATCTTACGCGATACATCTACACAATCATCAATTGTAATACCACCCGGTTTATCGATATATGCTCTCAGAAAATAGTCTTGCCCTTCCTTAACATATTCAATATCAACCAACTCGAATCCCATTTCATCGAGAATAGGAAGTATTAATTCTTCTGTTTTCTTTTCATAGTTCTCTCTTTTTGACATACATTTCCCTTAATAATTAAAATGTTCATTTAAACAATTATCAATAAAAAATATTCTTTTTACATAAATAATGAAGAGCAAGTAACCTTGCTCTTCATCAAGTAATTCTTTATGTAAACAGTTCGTAGGGGAGTCGAACCCCTGATTCTGCCGTGAGAGGGCAGCGTCTTAACCACTTGACCAACGAACCATGGCTGTAATCATAAAAGATTACTTAACTGTAACAATAATCATTATTGTCACAACAAATAGTATAATATACTAAAATGATTCGAATTGCAAGTGTTTTTTAACTAAAGACTAATCATCATAACCATTTGGGTTATTTTTTTGCCATCTCCAAGAATCTGCACACATTTCTTTAATGCCATTCTTAGCTTCCCATCCAAGTTCAGCTTTAGCTTTAGCCGGATCTGCATAACATGTTGCAATATCGCCGGCACGACGTGGCTTAATAGAATAAGGAATCTTAAGATCGTTAGCTTCTTCAAAGTTCTTAACGATATCAAGTACAGAATAACCTGTTCCCGTTCCGAGATTATAGATGCAAAGGCCTGCATTCTCTTCTATCTTCTTAAGAGCTTTAACATGTCCGTCTGCCAAATCAACTACATGAATATAATCTCTGACACCGGTACCGTCAGGTGTGTCATAATCATTTCCAAATACACCTAGCTCTTCTCTCTTACCAACAGCAACCTGAGTAATGTATGGCATAAGATTATTAGGGATTCCGTTAGGATTTTCACCCATAGTACCCGATTTATGTGCTCCGATAGGATTAAAGTAACGAAGTAAAACTACATTCCATTCATTATCAGCCTTATACATATCAGATAAAATCTGCTCTAACATAGATTTAGTCCAACCATATGGATTGGTACATTGACCCTTAGGGCAATTTTCTGTAATGGGAATCTCAGCAGGATCACCATAAACTGTTGCAGAACTTGAGAAAATAATATTTTTAACATTATGTTTTCTCATCTCATCAACTAATGTGAGTGTTCCTGTGATGTTATTGTCATAGTATTCCCAGGGCTTTTCAACGGATTCTCCGACAGCTTTTAATCCGGCAAAATGTATACATGAATCAATAGATTCATTATCAAAGATTTTCTCTAAAATCTTTCTGTCTCTGATATCACCTTCATAGAAAGTAACATCTTTACCGGTTATAGCTTTAACTCTGTCTAAAGACTTAGGACTGGAATTAGATAAATTATCTAAAACCACAACATCATATCCGGCATTTTGTAATTCGACTACCGTATGACTTCCGATATAACCTGTTCCACCTGTAACTAATACTGCCATAAAACCCCTCCTATCATTATTATGTGTCTATAAACCTTCTGTCTAAGATTAAAATTATGCAATCTTAGATTTTGCGAGTTCAACAAGTGATGCAAAGCCTTCAGCATCGTTAACAGCCATCTCAGCTAACATCTTACGATTCATTGTAACATCTGCAAGCTTAAGACCGTACATAAACTTAGAATAGCTAAGACCGTTCATTCTTGCAGCAGCATTAATTCTTGCGATCCAAAGCTGTCTCATCTGACGTTTTCTCTGCTTACGTCCTGCATAAGATGATGCTAATGCTCTCATAACAGATTGCTTTGCAACACGATATTGCTTAGATCTTGCTCCTCTGTAGCCTTTTGCCATCTTAAGTACTTTATTATGTTTACTTTTGGCGTTCATTCCGCCTTTAACTCTAGCCATTTTAATATCCTCCTTAAATAAGTATTACCAAATAATCATTATTGCCTTCAATATATCTGTCAAAAATCTTACAGATATGGTAATACTTTCTTCATATTCTTTTCATTTGAAGCATCAATAATAGCTGACTTACGAAGATTTCTTTTTCTCTTAGTAGTCTTCTTTGTTAAAATGTGAGACTTGTAAGCCTTATTTCTCTTAAGCTTTCCTGTTCCTGTTTTTTTAAAGCGCTTTGCAGCTGCTCTATTTGTCTTAATTTTTGGCATTTTCTTTCCTCCTATTTCTTTTCTGCAAGAACCAGACTTAATGTTCTTCCTTCTTGCTTTGGTTCTTTCTCCACAACGGCAACATCAGACATATTTTCAGCAAAATCATATAAGATATGTTTGCTCTCCTGTATGTGTGCCATCTCACGTCCACGGAATCTAAGTGTAACTTTAACTTTGTTACCTTTGGCTATGAATTTTCTTGCCGCATTCATTTTAGTATTCAGATCATTAGCCTCAATATTCGGAGACATTCTTATCTCTTTAATCTCAAATGTCTTCTGTTTCTTCTTAGCTTCTTTTTCTTTGCGAGACATCTCATAACGATATTTTCCGTAATCAATAATTTTACATACGGGCGGTTTAGCCTTAGGAGAAATCTTAACAAGATCAAGATTTGCTTCATCAGCAAGCCTCATTGCTTCTCTTGAAGACATAATACCAATCATTTCGCCATCTTCGTTAATAAGACGAACCTCTTTGTCTCTGATTTGTTCATTGATTTGTATATTACTAATGACTCCGTACCTCCATAAAATAAAACAAGTGGACGAAAAAAGATCATCCACTTAAATCAACACAAAAATAATTGTTTTGAAATATTAACACTAAGTCGCCTGAATGCGCTTAGGTGAGAGTGGATACTCTTCTTTGTTTTACAACTACTGTAATATATCATAATCTGATATATATTGTCAACAAATTATTGCCAGGAAATTACATTCAGCAAATTATTGCCTTTTTTAATTTGCCGGTAATTAAAGTGCTTTGCGTACATCTACTTCCAATCGGATATATCTTTATCAACTCTCATAGTAATAGTTGTTTGATCATCAACTTTAGCTACTTCGTATAAAATATCCTGATATTCATATACAGAATATATTGTATTATTACGCGATATATTCTCAATATATAAATCTTTATTAGCAACATTTTTCTTAAAAATATCACAGATTTCTTCATAATGATTCATATTAATTATTCTGTCTTCACCTATAATAATGAATCTGTCATCATATAAATGTCTTGTATTGATACTAACGGCGTAGACTACACAGAATTTGGCCGGATTATCTTTATCAGTATTGTTGTAAGCATAATATGTTCCAAGCTTATCTAATGATGATAAATCAATCGAGGCATTGCCGCTAAAGAAAAATTCCTGATATGGCTTTATTTTCGTATCATTTGTAAAAAAATCTTCTTTATCAAATTGAAAATAATACTCTCCTGTAGAATTAATAGGCAAATCTTTTACTGTAGCAGGGATTGTTATTTCAAAGTTCTTGATAAATAAGCCGGTATTTCTGATATAGTTTGTATCAACTTTACTAAACTTATTCATATTATATTCGAGATTATAATCAGGCGTATTAGATTTTTTACTACAAGAACATAAAAGAAGTCCGATACTTAAAATTATCAGACAAGAAACAATAAACTTACCAGTCTTTATATACTTCATACCCTTCCCCATAAAAATATTATATATAACTTCTAATCAATAATACCATAGTCAATACATATAGCACAACATTTACCAAATAGAAAAGGACCGCTTAAGCGATCCTTTCCATAGTCGAAACTTAATTCTACTTAATCAGTACAGTCGGTTGCCACGATGCACTGACTTTAGGGACATAACCCCTATTTTGGTGTGTGTTACTTGCTTGGGAGTTAACCTCGTCACAAGCAGCTTTGAATATGCTTCCGAATTCTGACGAACTGTCCCGCTGAAGAGGTTTACGGTTATCGACAGCATGTCTTCGGGAATCATCAGAATCGGAGCTGTGAAAAATTTCTGATACACGGAAATTCATCTCAACCATATTGATCCCCTCCTTGGTGCATATTAAATTGAATAAGTTCCCGAGCAAATCCGTTGCTCACTATCATACTAACATCTTTCTAATATGTTGTCAACACTTATCCACAATATATTGTGTGTTTTTCTAAAATTGCACACATTTTGTGGACTATTTAGTTGTTAAAGTATGAATTTGTGTATAACTTCAGCAATTCCTCCGTTATTATTATCATTCTCTGTAACATAGTCCGCTATATCTTTTACTTTAAAAAATCCGTTATTCATACATACACCAACTCCGGCAGCTTTAATCATAGGCATATCATTGCCCTCGTCCCCTACTGCCACGGTATTATCAATTGATATACCAAGGTGACCTGCCAAGAATTTTACACCATCTCCCTTATCAGCACCTTTTAAAGTATATTCAAGATACTCAGGGCAAGAGAAAAATGTATTAAAATCAGTTTGTGTCTCATCTATATATTTATTTTGAAAAGCATCTAATCTGTCATGGTCATTAAAATCAATTGCCATAACCTTATATAGCTTCTTTTCTTTTATTTCATCATAATCATTGACAAAGTTAACAGGTTCAAATGTATATTTATTATACTCAACCATAATGTCATCATCACATGTAGTATATATACCATCAAATGTAAATGTCTGTGAATGAATGCCCTCTTTATCAATATCTTTTAGAATTTTTATTGCTTTTTCTGTATGCAAATAATTAGCATTAATAACTTTATTCTGATAACAATCATAGACATTAGTACCATGAAAAGAAAGTATATAGCAATTCTTTCCTAAGTTTAAATCTTTTGTTAATTTAGCCGCAGCGTTATAAGGTCTGCCCGTATTAATTGCAAATATATGTCCGGCTTCAACCATCTTCCTTATTGCTTTAACATTTTCAGAACAAATCTTTTTATCGGTTGTAAGAAGTGTCTCGTCTAAATCCGTAAATAATATCTTTCTATCGGTACTCATTTTAATTCCTTTCGTTTAAATCATTAAATCCAAGCAAATAATCTATGAATTGCTGCGCCGTTCTTCCGGACAAGCCATTATGATGTAATTCCCATTTGTTCGCTTCAAGTAAGATTTCATCATCATCCATATCTATATTATTATTGTCTCTTAATGCCAACACGATTTGCTTAAACTCTTTAGGTGTCGGTGCACCATAATAAATTGTTACACCAAATCTGTCTGCAAGCGAAAGTTTCTCCTGCTTAGTATCACTCTTATGAAGATCGTTAACTTCAGTATTGTCCTTGAAGCTTTCTCTTATAAGATGACGCCTGTTAGATGTTGCATAAATTAATATGTTAGATGGTTTTTTCTCAAGACCGCCTTCAATAACAGCTTTGAGATATTTATATTCTATTTCAAATTCTTCAAATGATAAATCATCCATATACAAAATAAAATAATAGTTTCTGTTTTTTATTTTGGAAATGATTTTATTAATATACTTAAATTGATGCTTATAGATTTCTATAATGCGAACGCCTTTATCATAATACATATTGGCGATAGCCTTAATACTTGTTGATTTACCGGTACCGGCATCACCGTATAAAAGACAATTATTAGCCTTTCTGCCTGCAACAAAAGCATTGGTATTATCCATTAATTTTTTCTTCTGGTTCTCGTATCCGCACAAGTCATCTAAAGACACATGTGCAATTCCCGTAATCGGCGTAATTTCACCATCATCACTTAATCTGAATGCTTTATGAAGTCCTAAAATTCCAACACCGAAACGCTTATAAAAATCTACAACCTGATCTTTAAACTCTGCTACACTGTCACATTTCTCCAAATTATTTGATAACTCGCAAATATTATCACTGATTCTTTTGTTAAATACTCTGCCTTTCAAATTATCATTAGAAAACTCAAGTATGGAATCCATATCCATGTCAATTCCAAAATCATTGATATCAAAATCAAATAATTCTTTTAAAATCTCAAAATCATGATCTGCGATTGATTCAAGCGTGCCTTTACCCATGCCCTTCATCTCACAGTTCATACTGTAAGAATTCTCGTTATATACCATGATGTAAGTTATATAACAATGCCACAGATTATCATAAAACCCATGCTCTAAACCAAAATTAATCAGCTTTGACAATAGGTCGTAGCATTCTTTTGAATCCACTTCATGATTTTTAGCTTTTTCAATTAAAGCCGCAAATCTGTATAATGTCGAATTCTCATCAACTTTATATAACAATAATTTATCAATATTCATGTCTAAACCTTTCAGAGATATTATACTTCTAATTTATCAAATTAAGTTTGCTAACTAATTATATGTGCTAACTAATTATATGCGCTAACTAATTATATGTGCTAACTTATCATATCAAATAACGAGAACTGATCAGACTGCGGAAGATTCTTTGTTATTCCGAGTCTGTCTAAGGTCTCTACTACTGTCTTAGATAAGCCGCCTCTATTTCTCAAGTCGTCTTTTGATATGAATTCGCTCTCGGCGGCCGCAATCATAAGAGAATCGGCAGCAGCTTCACCCATTCCGTCAACCGCAATAAACGGTGGTCTTATTTTACCGTCTTCAACCTTAAAGTATCTCGAATCAGATTTATATAAATCCAGCGGAAGGAAATCATATCCACGTGCATACATTTCCTGAACAAGAAGCATATCGCTGTACTCATTTTTCTCTTTATCTGAAAGAAATTCCTTGTCATCGAACTCTTTAAGATTAGCTTCGACTTGTGATTTGCCCATACACATAAGTTCATAGTTAAAAGCTTTCGCTCTAATCGAAAAATATGCCGTATAATAAGCAAGCGGATAATTAATCTTACAATACGCAATTCTCCATGCCATCATAACGTAAGCCACGGCATGTGCTTTAGGGAACATATACTTAATCTTCTCGCATGATTCGATGTACCAATCGGGCACGTCATGATCTAGCATATCCTGTTTCCATTTAAGCCATTTCTCTGAATTTACATCGGCAGCGACTTTTCCCTTTCTTACATTTTCCATTATGGTAAATGCTTCTTCAGACGGTAATCCCTTAGATATAAGGTAAGTCATAATATCATCTCTGGTACATATAGCAGTTGATATTGTAGCCTTACCACTCAAGATAAGATCCTGAGCATTACCAATCCACACATCCGTACCATGTGAAAGCCCTGATATTCTGACAAGATCCGAGAATTCTTTAGGCTTAGCATCACGAAGCATATCCATAGCAAATGATGTACCAAACTCAGGAACTCCGAGTGTTCCCAAATCGCAATTACCCCACAACTCTTCAGGTTTAACTTCAAGCGAAGATGTGTCCTTAAATAAGGACATAACTTTTTCATCATCTAACGGTATCTTTGTCGCATCAATTCCCGTGATATCTTCGAGCATACGAATCATATTAGGATCATCATGGCCGAGCATATCAAGTTTTAACAGATTAGAGTCAATACTGTGATAATCAAAATGTGTCGTTATAATACCACTCTTAGCATCATTTGCAGGATGCTGAATAGGTGTAAATGAATATATATTTTCACCCTTAGGAAGTACAATAATACCGCCGGGATGCTGACCGGTAGTTCTCCTTACTCCGATACATCCATCAACCAATCTGTTAATCTCACATTTTCTCTTAGTGACACCATGTTCTTCATAATATTTTTTAATATATCCAAATGCCGTCTTTTCTTTAAGACCGCCAATAGTACCAGCTTTATATGTCTGTCCCTCACCAAATATTACTTCAGCATATTTATGAGCTTTAGATTGATAATCACTTGAAAAATTCAGATCAATATCAGGCTCTTTATCACCTTTAAAGCCAAGGAATGTTTCAAACGGAATATCAAAGCCTTCCTTATTGAGAGGTGTTCCACAATTAGGACATACCTTATCCGGCATATCACATCCGGCTCTGCCCTTAAATTGTAATACTTCGTCAGAATCAAAATCCACATAATGACAATTAGGGCATAAATAATGCGCACTTAAAGGATTAACTTCCGTAATACCTGCCATAGTAGCTGCAAATGATGAACCAACGGAGCCACGAGAGCCTACAAGGTATCCGTCCTCAACTGATTTCCACACAAGTTTTTGCGCAATGATATACATAACGGCATATCCGTTATCTATAATTGATTTTAATTCTCTCTCTAATCTCTCTTCAACGATAGGCGGCAACTTATCTCCATACATTTCATGAGCTTTATTCATGCAAATTTCTCTTAGATTAGAGTCAGAGTCTTTAATAACAGGCGGACATTTATCCGGTCTTGTAGGTTTAATCTTATCACACATATCAGCAATAAGATTAGTTGATTCTATAACAACTTCTTTTGCTTTATCATATCCAAGATATGAAAATTCATCGAGCATTTCATCTGTTGTATGCAGATATAACGGCGCCTGATTATCAGCATCGTCAAAGCCTTTACCGGCCATAATAATACGTCGATATACTTCGTCTGCAGGATTAAGAAAATGTACATCACATGTGGCACATACGGGTTTATTGAACTGTTCACCTAATTTGACAATTCTTTTATTAATATCTTGAATATCTTCTACGGATGATACAGCAATTTTAGGATTGTCAATCATAAACATATTGTTTCCAACAGGTTGTATCTCAAGATAATCATAGAATTGTACAATGCGAGCTATCTCATCATCACTTCTGCCGTCTAAAAGCGCACGATAAAGTTCTCCCGCTTCACAAGCCGAACCTATAATTAAGCCTTCCCTGTATTCATTAATAAGACTCTTAGGCATCTTAGGACGACGTCTGTAAAATCGTAAATGTGACTCAGAAACCAGTCTGTATAAATTAATTCTTCCAATATCATTTTTGGCTAAAATAATACAATGGTATGAATTGAGTTTACTTATTGTATTATCATCCTGTTCACACTTGACATTTATCTCATCAACATTATGAATATCCATATCTATGAGATCTTTCATAAAGTGAATAAAAATCTTAGTGGTACAAAGTGCATCATCAACCGCTCTGTGATGATGGCCTAAATCAATTTTTAATTTTTTAGCAACTGCATCTAAAGTATATTTAACTATATCAGCAATCAAATATCTCGCAAGTCCTAAAGTATCTATACCGGTTTTATCCCAAGGCAAATTAAGTTCAAGAGCTTTTGCCTGAATAAATCCCATATCAAATTCTGCATTATGTGCAACCATAACACATCCTTCACAAAAGTCCAGAAATTCCGGCAATGCTTCTTCAATTGTCGGTGCATCAATTACATCTTCATCACTAATTGAAGTTAACTGATAAATCTCATATGGAATCGGCCTTTTTGGATTTACGAATGTAGAAAACTTATCAACAATCTCATTATCCTTAACTTTAACGGCACCAATTTCTATTATCTTATCTTTTTGTGCATTAAGTCCCGTGGTCTCTATATCAAATACAACATACGAAGTATTAATATCCTGGCCTTTAGGATTAGTTACAATCGTCTTATAATCATCGACAATATAAGCTTCACAGCCGAGTATTATTTTAAAATCAGGATCGTTAAATGCTCCTGACTTACCTAGCGCCTTTTCAGTAAATGCCTGTACAACACCGTGATCTGTTAACGCAAGCGCTTTATGTCCCCATTCTTTTGCTTTTTTATACAAATCAGCAGCAGAAGAAACACCATCCATTTCACTGGACTTTGTATGACAATGAAGTTCAACTCTCTTCTCAATTGCATTATCCATCCTGGTAACATGTGCCACAGGTGATTTCATTACGCCATGTACTCTGTATATATCAATCTCGTTTGTAAATTTATCGTAATCTAAAAGTCCTTTTACTTTTATTCCAACACCTTTTTTGAAATGACCGTTAAATTCATCTAGCAAATCATTTCGAATGAAAAATTTAATATCTATAGAATCAGTTTGATCATAAATTGATACAGTTACAACATTTCTGTCATCTCTAATGGCTCTATACTCTATATTAAAAATCTCACCACTAATAACAACATCTTCACCACAATCAGCGACGTTAAGATTAATTATATCCTTTGCATCATCATCAAATTCTTTACCAAATATAACGTCTTTATTAGAAGATTTAATTAAGCCGTAAGTTCTCTTTTGATTTTTAAACTCTTTATTGTTTTTCTCATTCTTTTCTTCTTCGGCTTCACGTTCTTTTTCTTCTAAAGCTTCGAGATTATCTATTATATTATCAACTCTGTTTTTTACATATAAATCATTTTTCTTTTGATAATCAGTACCTTTAACTTCTTTGTAATCAAAGTCTATAACAGCATTTAAGCCTGCTCTTTCACAAAATATCTTGCTAAAAATATGAAGTATTTCCTCTTCTCTTTCTTTTGTATATTCATTATCTTCTAATATAATTGTCACATTATCATCTTCAAATACAAAATCAGCTCTTTTAATTATTGCAAATAAAAGACTGCTGTATTCATTAAGTTCATGATATATACTGTCTTTATACTCTTCAAAAAAAGACTCAACACTATATTGTGAAGATAAGTCAAATTTTTCAATTATATTTACATTAAGGTCATCAAGATAAAAAACCTGTGACTTAATTTCTTTTTCTAATTTTCTAATTCTTCTCTTAGGAATTAAAGTATGACAATAAAGATAAACACTTACAGCATCTCTCGATCTGTTAGTGCTTACCTTTGTGACTTTAGTATCGTTTAAAACGTTACATAAATCTTCATCTAAATCTAATTTTGGAAAAGCTTCAAAGAATAATTTCTCCATCTATTTACCCCAATTTTGTAATTCATTTCGAAGTTCATTAATAAGCTGATCTTCAGGAACCTTCTTAATTATTTCCCCTTTTTTGATAATAAGGCCTTCGTTAATTCCTCCGGCAATTCCTATATCTGCTTCTTTTGCTTCACCGGGTCCGTTAACCACACAACCCATAACAGCAACTTTAATATCAAGAGGTATATCTGCGACCATATTTTCAACTTGATTTGCCAATGAAATAAGATCAATCTGAGTTCTGCCACAGGTAGGACAAGATACTATTTCAACACCGCCTTTTCTAAGGCCAAGTGTCTTAAGGATTAATTTGGCAGATTTCACTTCTTCTAAAGGATCACCTGTAAGGGATACCCTTATGGTATCACCGATTCCCTGATTAAGAATTAAAGACAAGCCGATAGATGATTTGATATTACCGGATATTATAGTTCCTGATTCAGTAATACCAACATGAAGCGGATAATCAATTTCTTTAGATATTAATTCATGCGCTTTAACACACATTAATACATCTGAAGATTTGATACTTACAACTAAGTTATCATATCCCATGTCTTCAATGATTCTTACTTTATCAATTGCAGATTCTACAATACCTTCAGCTGTAACGCCTCCATATTTTGCAACTATATCCTTTTCCAATGAACCGGAATTAACTCCAACTCTGATAGGAATATTCCTTTCTTTTGCAACATCTATTACAGCCTTAATTCTGTCTTTAGAACCTATGTTGCCGGGATTTATTCTTATCTTATCAGCGCCATTTTCCATAGCGGCTATTGCAAGTCTGTAATCAAAATGTATATCCGCAACTAAAGGTATATCAATTCTTTTTTTTATCTCTGACAGAGCCTTTGCAGCATCCATGTCAGGAACAGCGCATCTTATAATATCGCAACCACAAGCAGCTAATGAATTAACTTGTGCTACCGTAGCTTCTACATCATTAGTCTTAGTATTAGTCATTGACTGGATAAGTACGGGATTACCGCCGCCGATAACTCTATCACCAATTTTTATAACCTTAGTATTGTCTCTACCCATTTAGCCGCCTCCATCAGTAATTATTTAATAATTGAATTATTTGCCATAAAAACTCCTAAGCGATTTTTAATATGAGCGTGGAGTGATTTATAGCAAATTTATTTAATTAACAAATATTTTAACAATATCGTTGTACATTACAACGACCATAATTCCCATAAGTAATACAAATCCAACTAAATGTATCCTGCCTTCAATCTTTTCATTTAACTTCTTACCTCTGATTCCTTCAAATAAGAATAACAAAAGTCGTCCACCGTCAAGTGCCGGAATCGGAAGTAAGTTCATAACAAACAGGTTTGCAGATAAAAGTCCCGACAGATTAAGAAGATTCATGACAATATATAATGCACCTGAGGATTTGGATTGATCGTATGTATCTCCGATAATTTTAACAATACCAACAGGTCCGGACATTTCTTTAAATGACACCTGTCCCGTTATAAGCGCCGATAAACTCTTAAATGTCGAATATATATAGTATTTCATCTGACACATTCCATAATATATATCTTCGAAGAAATTGCCGTCAATTCGATTCGGATTCCATGTAACGCCTATCATATAACGACCTTTTTCTTCATTGTACTTCGGAGTCACAATGGTTGTGTGTTCTTCGCCGTTTCTTAAAAATTTAACTTCAATATCTTCATCTGAGTGAAAGAATATATATGGAGAAACCTCATGTGCAAAATTAATATTATAACTGCCCATCTTAGTCACTTCATCACCGACTTGTAAGCCGGCTTCCTGGCCACTTCCACCTTCCGTCAAATAATAAACAACCGGTTTATCAATTCCCATAGCAACAACCACTATAACACATAATATTGCAGCAAGAATAAAATTGCTAAATGGTCCTGCCGCAACAATTAATGCTCTTTGCCATAATGGTTTTTTGTTAAATGCTCTTTCATCATCACTCTCTTCGTCTTCACCTTCCATTACACAAGCACCACCAAATGGCAGTAATTTAAGGCAATACTTCGTCTCACCTTTAGTAAACGAAAACAGATTGGGACCCATACCAAGCCAAAACTCATTAACTTTAACATTACATCTTTTTGCAACGAAAAAATGTCCCAGTTCATGAAAGACCACTATAAAACTAAATATTAAAATTGCAATAATAATTTTAAGCATTCAAAACTCCGTTCTATAACTTATATACAGCCTGTTCTATAACTTATATACATCCTGTTCTGTTTGAAGTATTTCATCCAAATCAGGATCAGCAATAAAATCAATCTTATTCATCGCATTTTCAATTTGTCTGTATATATCAATAAATGAAATCTTTTTATCTAAAAACAGCGCAACTGCTTTCTCATTTGCGGCATTAAATATTGTAGGCATATTACCGCCTCTTTTGATAGCTTCATATGCAAATCCAAGGCCTTTAAACACATTTAAATCAGGCTTTTCAAAAGTAAGATTTGATACTTTAAATAAATCAAGACGCTCACCTGACATATTAAGTCTTTTCGGATAATACAAAGCATATTGAATGGGAAGTCGCATATCGGGAACTCCCATTTGTCCAATCACAGCACCATCTTCATATTCTACAGCTGAATGAAGAATAGATTGTGGATGAACATATACTTCAATCTGATTATACTCAACATCAAAGAGCCATTTTGCTTCAATTACTTCTAAGCCTTTATTAACCATGCTCGCAGAATCAACAGTTATTTTGCGCCCCATACTCCAATTAGGATGCTTTAGTGCATCTTCTAATGTAACATTTTGAAGTTGTTCACCTTTAAATCCTCTAAACGGACCACCACTTGCAGTAAGTAAAATCTTATGTATTCTATTATCATCATTACCCTGTAATGATTGAAAAATTGCAGAATGTTCCGAGTCAACAGGAAGTATTGAAATGTTCTTACTCTTTGCAAGAGGCATTATAATATGTCCAGCAGTTACAAGTGTCTCTTTATTAGCTAAAGCAATATCTTTACCGGCGTTAATAGCCGCTATAGTCGGTCTTATACCAAGCATACCAACTATTGCAGTAACAACAATTGTAGCTTCATTACAAGTCGCTACAGCTATAAGACCATCCATTCCGGACAATACTTCTGTAGATAAATCGCTTATTCTATCTTGAAGTTCTTTTGCTTTATTCTCATCTGAAACTGATACAACAGACGGATTAAACTCTCTAATTTGTTTTTCAAATAAATCAATATTAGAACCGCACGACATGGCAACAATCTGAAGATCTTTTTTCTCTCTTGCGATTGATAATGTCTGTGTACCAATTGAGCCGGTTGAACCAAGAAGTGCTATTTTTCTCATTTTAACCTCCATATGGTATTAATAATACCTAGACAAAATAAAATGACAAAATATAAATAATTGGAGCTGTTATTATAACTGAATCAAAACGGTCTAAAATCCCTCCATGACCCGGTATTAATTTACCGTAATCTTTAATATCATAAAACCTCTTAATTGCTGAAGCTGCCAAATCACCAATAATTGATATAAATGCACCTACAGCAACAATAGCAGATAATATAACTATATCTAGCCATACAATTCCCATAAGATTTCTTACAATAATAAGATATATCGCTGCAATTAGTGCGGCTCCGACTATACCACCTATAGCTCCTTCAACAGATTTCTTAGGGCTTAATTTAGGCGACATCTTATGTTTACCAAACAACATTCCCACACAATAAGCACAAGTGTCAGCTCCCCATGAACAACAGAAAATAAGCCATACTACATAAGCTCCGTTATTAGGAAGCAATCTTGTCTGATATATAAATGATATCATGACAGCTACATAAAATAATCCAAAAAATACAGCCATTATTTGTTCTGTTTTATAATTAGGATATGAAAATACAAATATTGCAAGTTCAATAATAAGGAAAATTACGAATATAAGGTATGTTTCACGCATAAAGCCGAATTGTAAATTAGCATAAAATATTGCACAAAACAAATATCCGATTATTCCTGCAGGTTTATTATGTACATTAAAAACCTTATATAATTCCCACATTCCGATAATGGAAACTATACCCATTGACACTAGCAGTACAGGTCCTCCAAGTATAATAACAACAAGTAAAATTATAACAAGAACAATTCCTGAAATAAGTCTTGTAATAAATCCGGATTTTTTATCTGATTTTTTGTCTGCCATTTTATCTCCTTCATCACTCAAACAAAATCATAGACTATCGTTTGATTACACATTTCCAAATCTTCTGTTACGATTATTAAACTCATCAATTGCGGCTTCTAGTTCCTTAGGCGAAAAATCAGGCCAGGGAGTCTTAGTAAAATAGAACTCACTATACGCAAGTTGCCATAATAAATAATTAGATATTCTTTCTTCACCGCTTGTTCTTATAAGTAAATCCGGATCAGGAATATCCTTTGTATCGAGATATGAGCCAAATGTCTCTTCTGTGATATCTGCCGAATCTAACTTACCTTCTTTGACATCTTGAGTTATTTTTCTTGTCGCTCTTACTATCTCATCACGACTACCATAATTAAAGGCAACCTGTAAGAATATTTCGTCATATCCTGCCGTCACTTCTTCTACTTCTTCGATTCGATCTTTAATTCTTTTTTCTAATCTTTCACGTTGACCAATAACTCTTACTCTCATTTGATTCTTTTCAGCATTCTTATATGCCTTATTAAGATATTCAATGAGAAGCTCCATAAGTTTACTTACTTCATCTTCAGGTCTAGACCAATTTTCGGTAGAAAATGCGTATACAGTAAGATATTTTACTCCCAATTTTTTAGCGGCCCTGGCAATAGTCTCAATATTTTTAGCTCCCTTAATATGTCCAACAGTTCTCGGGAGGCCTTTGGCTTTAGCCCATCTGCCGTTACCGTCCATTATAATTGCAATATGTTTAGGCACCATAGAATTATCTCCTTATGAAAAATATCAATTAAAGAAAAAAAGACACCGATTCAAATGACAGTGTCTTTTTATTTTCTATACTGTAAGAATTTCATCTGTTTTGTCTGAAGCTGCACTATCCACTTTCTTGATATATTTATCAGTAAGCTTTTGCACTTCTTCTTCAAGCTCTTTAATATCATCTTCAGACACGTCATCTTGCTTAGATAACTTCTTGAACGAATCATTAGCATCTCTTCTGATATTTCTAATGGCTACCTTCGTATTCTCACCTTTCTTTTTGACATCTTTAGCAAGTTCTTTACGACGTTCCTCAGTAAGTTCCGGAAAGACAAGTCTTATCGCTTTACCATCATTAGTAGGATTAATTCCTATATCAGAAGTATTAATTGCTCTTTCTATCTCTTTTACCATAGAGGGTTCCCAGGGTTGAATAAGAATTAATCTCGCTTCAGGAACTGACACGTTAGCAACCTGATTAATCGGAGTAGGTGTACCATAATAATCTACCTGAACATTATCTAACACATGAGGATTAGCTCTTCCCGCACGTATTGAATTATATTCAGAAAATAAATTGTTAAGTGACTTTTGCATTTTATCTTCGTATTTACTAAGTCTCTCATCCATATGTCATATCCCCCTGAAAAATCAAAATCTAATATATCTTAATATTAAATTTATAAAAAATAAAATAATATATCTTATATTACACGCTTACAACCGTTCCGTTAAATTTGCCGGAAATGGCCTTACTTATGCTGCTCTCTTCATTAAGCGCAAACACATACATAGGCATCTTATTCTCTAAGCACATAATAGATGCCGTCAAATCTACAACACCTAATCTGTTATCTATAACCTCGCGTATTGTAATTGAATCATATCGCTTAGCATTCGGATTAACTGCCGGATCCGAATCATATACACCGTCAATAGACTTCGCAAGCAAAATACATTCGGCTTCGATTTCAACAGCTCTTAAAACAGTCGCCGTATCTGTTGAAAAATACGGATGACCGGTGCCTCCGGCAAAGAATACAACTTTACCTTGTGATAAAGCAGCCGTAGCCTCATCTTTAGAAAACATTACCGAACAATCACCACAAGCAAACTGAGTCATAACAAGCGTATCCATACCTACATATCTGAATATCTCAGATACATATATACAATTCATAACAGTTGCGAGCATTCCTATCTGATCGGCTTTAGTTCTATCAATTGTATTATTCTGTCTGCCTCTCCAGAAATTTCCACCGCCTATAACGATTCCAACTTCAACACCGGCTTTAACTATCTCTTTAACTTGATTAGCAACCTTAATACAGGTTTCCTCATCAAAGCCCATCTTTTTGTCACCGGCTAAGGCTTCTCCGCTAAGCTTTAGTAAGACTCTTTTCATGATCCAAATACGTCCTCAACATCAACTTCTGCATATGTCTGTGAACAGAAACCTTCAATTACGGCACCATTGTTAATCTGTACAGAACGTGATTTAATATTACCAACAACAACTGCAGATGTATCGACAACAACAGGTCCTTGTACATCAATATCACCCTTTACAGCACCGGCGATAACAGCAGATGTTGCAACGATATTACCTTTAACTACTGAACCAACACCAACCTTTGCTGTTCCTGTTGTATTAACTTCACCGTTAACTTTAGCTGCATCAGCAAAGAACTCTGCAGAATTACTGTTACCTTCTACATATCCGGTAATAACGAGCTTACCGTTACATGTAATATCACCGTTAATAGTACCTTCAATGTTGATTGAACCTGTAGACTCAAGACTTCCGTTAATTGTCATGCCCTTAGTAATAACAGCATTCTCATCACTAACTGCTCCTACGTCAGCTGTAATAGTTGGACTGATTGTACTACTTGTACTTGGTGTACTTGCTGGTTGTGGTGTAACATCAATGTCTTCCGGTATATAAGTCTTAAATGAATCCATCTTCTCACTCTCCTTCTCTTTCACTTTATCCTTATCTTTATCCTTCTTCTTAGATTTTTTCTTGTCGAAAATGTTATTCTTCTTTTCAGCCTTATCTTCTTTCGTGTCTGCCTTTTCTTCATCAGCAGTGGATGAACTATCATCTGTAGTAGGAGCAAAAGTCTCGTTATTTTCTACTTTCTTAGATACCTGCTCAAACAAGCCGTCTAATTTTGATAATTCATCATCAACGTCAATTGCCTCATCAAGAGAATCATTCATATCTGTAGGTTCATCATATTCTGTCGAATTATTACTGCCTTCATCCGGGACAAGTTCATTAACCGCATCTGAAAAATCGTCCTTAAAATCCTTAAAAAATCCCATTTTACATCCCTCCGATAACTATTTATTTTGCCTTAACATGTTGTACTAACGGTGTAGCATCAGTTATTGGCAAAAGATTGACATTTGCCGCTTGCAAAGCCTCAATAAGAGAAGGCAATGCTTCGGCTGTAGTTCCTTTATTATCTGCATCGTGCAAAAGAACTACCGATGTCTTGTATTTTACCACATCCTTCATAACATTTTCAACTAATTCATCACTTGTATATGCATTACTTGCTGCATCACCACTAGAAACATTCCAATCAAAATATTTCATATCTAAAGAATCCAAATATGATATACATTCTTTGATGTCTACATTAGTAACTTTATTGCCACTTCCGCCCGGGAATCTGTATAAAGTTGGCTTATAACCAATTATGGATTCAAGATAACTTCTCATTGAATCTACATCATTTTTAAATGAATCAATAGATGAATAAATTTCGGAGTATTTGTTAGAGTAAGAATGCACTCCTATAGAATGACCTTCATTGGACATTCTCTTAATTAAATCTTTAGAAGCATCATCTTCTTTTGCGACAAGGAAAAATGTTGCTTTAACGTTATATTTAGCCAATGTATTAAGAATTGACTCCGTATTAGTGCTTGGCCCATCATCAAATGTAAGATATACAGAAGGCACTTCACCACTATCAGGTTGAATAATATTAGATGTATCTGTATTATTTTCCTGCTTAGCAGTTGAAGCAGGTTGAGTATTATTAACTTGAGTTTTTTCTAAATCTTCAATTCTGCTACTTAGTCCAATCATATTTACAATTGAAATGATTAAACCAATAATAGCAATTAATGAGACAATAATTGACACGAATATTGCAATAATAATTCCATTTTTTATTCTTTCAACACGTTTTCTTTTATCTCTTGTGTCTTTAAGATTATTATCTTTCTTATCCTGACTCATAAATATTTTCCTTTAAAAAAGTGCAGGCTGTCTGTTATACCCATAATTTGGGTCAACAGAAAACATGCACCTTTATAATTAATTAATATCTTTTTTAAGAAAACCGATGATTATGAATTCATCTGTGCAGCTACTTCAGCGGCAAAATCTTCTTCTTTTTTCTCAATACCTTCGCCAACTTCAAAACGAACCATATCAGTAACCTTAAGGTTCTCGTCAACTGAAGCTAAATACTGAGAAACTGTCTGCTTACCATCCTCGGCTCTTACATATACCTGATCGTATAGACACATCTCTTTATATCTCTTATTAACACGACCATTTACAAGACCTGAGAAAATCTTGTTCTCATAAATCTTCTCTTTTGCATTCATTGAAATCTCTGCAAGCGCATTTTTTGCATCATCAGATAAGAAATTAGGAAGGAAATTCATCTTAGACTTCTTCTCTTCATAGATAGCCTTATCTTCTTCACTCCAGCGCTCTTCAAGAGCCTTATTAATAAGCTCTGATAAAATTGGTTTAGGAAGTGAGAACGGATCGTTAAGAGCACTTTCCTTAACGATTTCTTCCTGCTTAGCTTTCTCTTCATCTGTAAGATCAGACTGTGAAATATACTCAGGATTCATAGCTGCAATCTGCATTGCAACATTGTTAAGAGCTTCTTTGTTAGCATCATTTCTCTCACCTGAAGCAGCAACAAGAACACCAATACGTCCACCACCGTGAATATAGCATACAACCATATCACCGTTTACTTTGGCAAATCTTCTTACTGATAATTTCTCACCGATTGTAGCAGTCTTGTCAATCAATTCATCCTTAAGGCCTGTCTCTTCTAAAAGAGTGTCAACATCTTCACCGTTAACTCCACCTTGAAGGTCTGATGCAAGAGCTTTATCTGCAACTTCCTGAACAAAATCTCTAAATATTTCATTTTTAGCAACAAAATCTGTTTCAGAATTTACTTCAACTACACAAGCATTACCTTTTGTTACAGCAACTCTTGTGATTCCTTCTGCAGCAATACGTGTTGCCTTCTTAGCAGCCTTAGCTACACCCTTCTTCTGAAGAGCTTCAACTGCAGCCTTCATATCTCCTGCAACTTCATTTAATGCTTTCTTACAATCCATCATACCTGCGCCTGTCTTCTCACGCAGTTCTTTAACCATAGCTGTTGTGATAGCCATAATATTATCCTCCAATTTATATCAATCTATTATTTATATAATTACTCTTCAGAACCTTCTGCATCGTCTGCAGCTTCTTCGTTATTACCTGAATCCATAAGACCCTGATTAGCCTCGATAACAGCATCAGCCATCTTAGAAATAATAAGCTTAACTGCACGAATAGCATCATCATTACCAGGTATAATAAACTCTAAATCATCAGGATCACAGTTAGTATCAGCAATACCGATAAGAGGAATACCAAGTGTATGAGCCTCTTCGATACAAATTCTTTCTTTCTTAGGATCTACTACTACAATAGCATCAGGCACACGTCCCATATCCTTTATTCCGCCAAGGTTTCTTGTAAGCTTTTCCATCTCTTTGCGAAGAGACATAACTTCTTTCTTAGGGAGAACATCAAATGTACCGTCCTCTTCCATCTTCTCGATAGCTTTAAGTCTGTCGATTCTGCTTTGAATTGTCTTAAAGTTAGTAAGCATACCTCCAAGCCATCTCTCATTTACATAATACATTCCACATCTTTCAGCTTCAGTCTTAATAGTATCCTGAGCCTGCTTCTTAGTACCTACAAAAAGAATACGACCACCCTGTGATGTAATGTCAAATACGGCATTATACGCATCATCAACCATACCTACAGTCTTCTGTAAGTCAATAATATGGATACCGTTTCTCTCTGTGAAGATATAAGGAGCCATCTTAGGGTTCCATCTTCTTGTCTGATGTCCAAAGTGAACACCCGCTTCTAACAATTGTTTCATTGAAATAACACTCATTTTCTTTACCTCCATGGTTAATTCTTCCACATAAATCAATTTAGGAATTAATTGCATTAACAACACCATATTCCTAATCATTATGTGTGTTTATTTAAAAGCCTTGAACATTTTAGCACAATGTACAATTAATGACAAGGATTTTATACACTTTCTCTAAATTGCTGCTTAGTTATCAGAAGATTTGACAACTCTTCTTCACTAATTCCCTTCTTAATCTTAAATGTTCCGGGCTGCAGACTTCCATCGATGCCCTTTTCATTAACATATTTGTTAAATGTGTAAGCATCACTTATAATACCCATTTCAGCCAACCTCTCGACAACAAGTCTCGAACTCTCACCTGTATTAATCGTAAATTCAACAGTATCTCCACTCGTTTGAGCCGCTGATGTTGAATTTTTTAGCGTATTAGCCGTAGAATCAGGCATAGGATTAGTAGCACCCGGTATTGTCTGATTACCGGTTGCTTCAGTATCGTTATTAGAAGAATCAGCCGTTGTATTAGTCGAGTTATTAGCAGTTGTATTAGTTTCAACCATTCCTAATTTTTTTGCCCTTGCAATCACTTCCTGATCTGTTATATTTTTATCTGAAAATGCGAATGCAACAACAAGAATTATTGTTGTAACCAAAACTCCTATTCCAATGCCACGCATATAATACTTTAATTTCATATTTATCCTCTTAATATCATATAACTTTTGAACTGATAATGATTCTTTTATTAATTATATAAGCCAAGAATTAATTATATAAGCCCATAATTAATTGTATAAGCCAAGAATTAATTTAATCTCGCCAATTCCTTTTCCATATCTTTTAGCGATTTCAATTTCACTGTAGCCTTCTTTATATAATTTAATTATTTCCGATTCAGTTGCTGACATATTTAATCTGTTACTTTTTCTTAAGTTGTTTTCAGACAAATTACTATCAGATAAATTGTTTTGTGATACATTACTTTCTGTTATATTGCTTTCGCTTGAATCATTTTCTTTATCACTACCCTCTAGCATTTCATCAAGTCTGTGTTCTTCTTCACTCTCTATTATAGATGATGCTTTAAGGACTTCTTTAAATCCGTCAGGTGCATCAGAATCTTCATCATTAATTCTGTCTATCAATTCATCTTCAAAAGATTTGACAGTTTCACTTTCAACTTGTTCAGCTCCGATACCCGTCACAAATTCCTGCTCTTTTTTAAGTTTTATATTCTCTTCATATTGTTCTTCTAATTCTTTAATGCGCTCATCCACATCACTTTTTAATTGGAGAAGCTGCGACTTTGTAATATCAAGTTTAGATGTTAGCTCAGTAACTGTTTCCTGTTTGTCGTTAAGCATACTATGAATAAACACAATTTCATTATTTGTTTTTTCCATAGTTTCTAAAACCTTCTCAGAATACTCATTCATCTGATTCATCTTAGCCACATATTCATCATCAGTTCTTATCGCAAAATCATTTACTGCATCATCTAATTTTTCATGTAATCTCTCGTCAATTACTTCATCAGATTTAGCGATTTGTTTTGCAACAATATTTTTAACTTCATCTTCACTGATTCTTGTAATATTTTGCATATCAGAAGAAGACAGCTTCTCAGTCACAAAGAAGCTGCCTACAAATATCAATATACCAACTACAACCAGTCCTATTTCAAGACCTGCCATAATATCTCCTTATTATACTTTAATAATTACCAAAATCGACTACAAGTTATACAGACATATCGAAAGAAACATGTCCGTCTTTTTTCTTAACTACACCGTCAGATTTCTTCTCTTCTTCTCTTTTTTTCTTTTTCTTTTTACCGCCTTGATAGCCGCCGTTACCCTTGCCGTCACCAAGATCATATTGATTCGTCTTTTCCTCTAATTGATTAACAGAACGGCTCTCATGTTCCTCTTCCTGATTAAAAACCGCCTGCATATTAGATTGATTAACTTCAGGCCGAGCGTCCTCTTGGGCTTTGATATTACCAACCTCAGCCGTATTTTGAATCATACCGTTAAAATTAATTGGACTAAGTGACATAAACCCACCTCCTTATCCCAATGTAAGAAAGGCTTTAAGAAGCGTCAGTTACTAAAGATTAGTTACATAAACTTCTCCATCTTTCTTTTCAAACTGGCAAAAACTTCGTTTATCTTTAACCTGGAAACTAACATCGGAAATTGTAATGCTAACTCCGGGATAAACATCCTTATTAACTTTAATCTTCGCATGTCTTGAAGTAATAAGTTCATGATGAAGTTCATTAAACTCATTCTGATTTTCTTCAAGTAATTTTGTATTCTTAGTAAGCTCTCCTGCTAACTTTTGAAGATACATCGCGTTCTTCTGATCTAATTGCTTGCCTTCGGTAATATATTTATTATATGTCTTTATTATAGGTTTTAATTTATTAATATTCTGACTGATAACTGTAATTTCTCTTTGTAATTGAACGTAACGCTCTTTTTTATCGGGAGCCATACCTACTTCAATCTTCGTCACAGTGCCCATTGTATTACCGATAGTTTGAGCATCTACCATGCCACCTGCTCTGATTACACCACCTGTAATAACACCTTTTTTCTCAGAAACAATAATGTCATCAGAAGCTGATACATCAGATTGTGTAATTGTACCGGCTTCAACATAACCACCTGAGAATACACTTGCATTCTCTATAAATTTAGTTACAATGTTGCCACCGGCATCGAGAAGGCCTTTCTTCATTCCATGGATACCACATTTAACAATAATCTGACCTTCATCAGACTGAATAAGGGCGTCTTCTACAACACCGTCTATTACGATATCTCCCTTAGCTATAACCTGAAAACCACCTCTGACACTTCCTTGGATATGCACATTTCCATTATATTCGATATTACCGACAGAATTGTCGACATCTCCCGGAACCTCATATACGTCCGATACAAATACCTTGTCATTAACCAAAGATACATGGCCTGTAACATCAGAATACAATTCTGTCATATCTTCATTCATGGTCATATTTTTACCGGGTTCAAGACGAAGAGTCTTGATAGTTCTGCAAGGTATATCTTTGCCGGTAACATCTTTACCGTTAGAGCCTTTATCACCTTTGTGAAGCCGGGCAAGTAAATCCCCTTCTTTAACCTGACAAATATTACCTAAATCATGATAATCTACCGATCCGTCTTCATTATGCTTTGGCTTTAATGACGGATTAGTATTAAAGAAATATTCAATCTTATCATCTATTCCATGAACAGGATTAACACCTTCAGCAATCACCATGTCCGTAAAATAGACTCTGTTATTCATAAATTCCAGAATAAGCTCCTGATTTATTCCGTATTTAACATTTTTCTTGGCAAGCTCTCCTAAAATATCCTGTACATTAAGTACATTACCATTTTTTGAAGGCGGATAGAACCTGCATACAACCTTCATCTTATCGAGCGAAATCGTATAATTAAGACTTTCGCTAAATTCTATGCCATCACCAACACCAAGTGACATCTCACCCTTGTCGTTACCGGTCAATAATTGACGAAGTTCCTGATTATTAAAATTCTCAAAGCCTTTGCTTTTTAAATATTCCGCGCACTCTTTATAAGCGGGTTTTTCACCGCTACCGGTTGGCGGATAATAAAGAACAAACGCCTCATTATCATCTCTGTATTCAACTTGTATATATCCGTTCTCTTGATTCATAGGTATACTCTCCTAAATCCTGATTCAAATATAAAGTTTTAACTACCTAATGGGATGATGTAGATTACTATCCGGCAAAAACCTCCATATAATCTCCCATTTTACTTCTCATTTTATTAAGTGCTCTGGTATGTAACTGTGATATTCTGGACTCGGATACTTCAAGCGTTGCACTTATTTCTTTTAATGTCATTTCTTCGTAATAATATAACAAAATGACTTTTTTTTCTTTATCTGTCAATTGTTCAAGAGCTTCGGCTAAAACTTTTTTAAGCTCCTGCTTTGAAATTGCTGTCTCAGGCTGTTGGAAATGTGAATTACGTCTTGCATCCATTGCAGGTTCTGCGCCCTGTTCCACATATTCATTAAGCGAAACAACATTGGTAGTCTTAAGTAAGGACTGCCATTCTAACAACTCTTTAGGAGTAATATTTAGTTCAGCAGCGATTTGTTTGTTTGTTGCGACTTTACCGGTTTTATTCTCTACAGCCTTTGTAGCTTCATCAATTTTCTTTTGTTTTTGTCGTACTGTTCTTGGAATCCAATCCATTTTACGGATTTGATCAAGAATCGCCCCTCTTATTCTGACGCTGGCATAAGTTTCAAACTTAACATCTTTACCCGTATCAAATTTGTCTATTGCATCTATTAAACCAAAGACTCCATAACCTACCAAGTCATCAAACTCAACTGTATTACCAAGATGCATACTGAGTCTTCCAGCCACCACTTTAACTAATGGCGCATACTCAACAATAAGTTTTTCTCTTATATCCTGTGAACGATTCTCTGAATAAGATTTCCAAAGCTTATCTTTATCCACAGCTTTCATCTATTAAAAGCCTCCGTATCAAAAATCTTCGTCATCTTCATCATCTTCATCTAAAAATTGTCCATCACCCATATTAGTGGAAATCTCATCATTATCACCACTAATTTCTTCGGAAGATTCATTATCTCCTTCCTCAGGATCCTCTTCTTTAAAATTCTTATCAATTATGATAGCAACTACTATACTAATTATTCCAAATATTAACAGAACCACTAAGAATCTAATGAAAAATGTACTAAATTCAACTCTCTGTACAATTGAAACAACACAAGTGATAAGACATGCAACTAATGTAATAATTAAAGGAATCCCTTTTCTCTTCATAAAAATCTCCAAAGTCAAACGTTCCTATTATCTGTTCAACTTAAATTGTTTTAGGCTCCTTACCCACAGCTCGGATGATATAATCCCCCGTCTCACCATCCAATATAACGGTTCTACCGTAATTAAGGCCTGTATCTTCAGCAATAATAGGAATGCCAAGTTTTTTAAGCATCGCTTTACTGGCCTGAACATTGCGATCTCCTATATTTATACTGGAAGCAGCGGCTGATTTAAGTTCGAACATCTTAGCCCCACCAGCAATCTTCGCAACCATACGATACTTATTAGAACCGGCTTTAACCATATCGTTATATAATTTTAAAATGCCTGTATCAGCAAATTTTGCAATAACAGAATTATTTTTAATCTGTGTACTATCCGGCAACATAATATGTGCCAAACCTGCAACCTTCAAAGCGGGGTCGTATAATGCAATTCCAACGCAAGATCCGAGCCCAATAGTCGTAAGGCTGTCAGGCGCTCTACAGATGTTCAAGTCTGCCATTCCGACTTTAATTGTTTGCCCCATATAAACTCCTAAACCGCCATACCTAGCGCACTCAAAATCTTATTATAAGAATCTTCTTCCGGCATAAGGATAAAGTATCCGTTAATAGCAACTTCATCATCAAATTCAGTCTTAATCATAAGTGCATTATCTCCCATCATACCAAACTGTATTGCGGGTACACTTAATATTGATGCCGCCATATCGACCGCAACATAAGGCACAGTAGGCATAATAACCATATTAGTAAGACTTGACAACGCTGACAGATAAGAACCGGCTATAATATTACCAATTTCTTTGATTGCAGATAAATCCATTTCATCAAAATCAGCATCATAATCCGATGGCCTCATCATTAATCTGTTAACAAGCAAATGTGCAGAAGCCATATCCATAAGGAACATCATAGAACCTTCAATATCATGTTCAACTCCTAACATTATACCTACAATAATTTCATCTTCAGAACCGATTGATGAACCAATTTTTTCAACAGGTAATAATTCTACTTTAGGTACATGCATATTAATTCGAAGATTAAGCATGTTAGCAATAGCTGTCGTAGCATTACCCGCTCCGATATTTCCAATTTCTTTTAATACATCAAGATATAATTCGTTGACTTCTTCAAAACTAAGTTTTGCCATATATATCTCCAATCACTATACAGTCTCAACCGCATCAACAATAGATGTGATTTCGAAAATAGATATAAGCTCTTCTCCATCTTTACCAATGCCGTTAATAAAGTTGGCATCCGCTCTATTATTAGCGTTTTGAACATTTCTATCAATATCGTCTTCGCCAAGGTTAATAACCTCTTTAACCTCATCCACAATAACACCTATAAGTCCTTGTACTTCTAATTTAAGAATGATAATACGTGTTCTATTAGTATATTCATCATCCTCAAGACCCATTTTACGTCTTACACTCATTACGGGAACAATTTCACCTCTAAGATTTATAACTCCAACATAATGATGTGGCGCTTTAGGCACTCTTGTGATCTTCTGCATACGAACAATATTATCTACAAATGAAATATTTAGTCCGTACTGCTCACTACCTAATTTTACAACAATATATTGCACTTTCTCCTGATCGATAATTTCCATTTGATTACCAGCCATAATTAAACCTCCAATTTATACTAAAGCATTAACATCAATAATTAATGCAACTTCACCGTCACCAAGAATTGTAGCACCATTAATAATCTTATTATTATCAATAGTCTTACCAAGAGATTTAATAACTATTTCCTGTTGTCCTATTAAATTATCAACGACCAGTCCGGCATAATTGTCACCCTTCTTAACGACAACTACAGTCAAATTGTGATCTTCCTGTTCCTTTGGAACAGAATCTAAAAGTTTATCAAGTCTAATAATAGGAATAACAAGACCTCTAAGATGAATAACTTCCTTGGCCTGTACATACTTGATATCTGATACGGTAATATTCTCGATATTCTGAATAGAGCCTAATGCAATAGCATATTTCTCATCACGAACTTCAACCATTAATGCTTGAATAATAGCAAGAGTTAATGGAAGTCTTACCGTAAATTTAGAACCATGTCCGAAATCACTCTTAACTTCAACATCTCCACCCAAGGCTTCAATATTAGACTTAACAACATCAAGTCCAACACCTCTTCCTGAGATATCAGTAATTTGTTTAGCCATAGAGAAACTAGGCATAAATAAGAAATCAATTATCTCTTTATCTGTAAGATCTTCAGCAGCATCTTCAGTAACGAGACCTCTTTCAATAGCCTTTCTCTTAACATTTTCTGTATCAATTCCGCCACCATCGTCTTGAACAACGATAATTACGTTATTACCTTCCTGATAAGCATGAAGTTCAATCTTACCTTCATCAGGCTTACCTCTTTGTGCACGAGTCTCGGCATCTTCAATACCATGATCGGCTGAGTTACGAAGTAAATGTTGTAAAGGATCGCCAATTTGATCCACAACAGTTCTATCTAACTCTGTCTCCTCACCGGACATTACAAGTGTCATAGGCTTGTCAAGCTTACGAGACAAATCACGAATCATACGAGGGAACTTATTAACTGTAGTCTCAATAGGAACCATCCTAACCTTCATAACCGATTCATGTAAGTTAGTTGTAATTCTCTCTAAGTATTCAATCTGCTCATGGAAGCCCTGGCTTTCAAATCCCGAATTATTACTTCCACCTTCACTTGTGCTGATAGAAACAAGTGAGTTCTTTGCAATGATAAGCTCTGATACCTGATTCATTAAAGCATCAAGCTTCTCAATATCTACACGAACAGTTCTTGCCGTAACAGGCTTATTGCTTGCTTTCTTAGCCTGTTTTGCACCGCCGCCATTATCTTTGTTCTTTGCTTTCTTGGCTGCTTTAGGAGCAGCTGCAGCAGGAACTTTTTTCGCTTCCTCTTCTTTAGGAAGTTCATCTTCAGGAATATACATATCAGGAGTAATAGTATCATATTCCACTTTATCAATCTCTGATACGGCACATATAGCAGTCTTAATTGGTTCAAACTCAGACTGTGTTCCTATAATCAAACTGAAATGAAGATCAAATCTCTCATCTTCAATATCTTGTGAACTGGGGTTAAATACTAATATCTCGCCAAAGTCTTCAATTGCTTTAAATACAAGGAATGCTCTTGCAGCCTTAAGCAAGCAATCACTTTGAATAAACACTGTACAGCCATATAACTTGAGTCCTGACTCAGCAGCTTCAGTAACTTTAGTCTTTTGAGCTTCATCAAGTTCAATAGATTTAAAAGGCGCATCTGACGCAGCACCATCATCAGCAGGTTTTTCTTCTTTAGCCTCTTCTGCAGATTCACCTTCACCTGCATCATCAGAAGAAACTTCTCCACCTTCTGCCTGAACAAGATAATCATTTAATTTCTTAATTAATACTTCATTCTCGTTAGAGCCTTCATCTGATGTGGATTTTACAGTTTCAAGATACTCTTCAACAGCACTAAGACATTCAAATAAAATGTCAATCATGTTGGAATTAACCTTAACATTGCCATTTCTTATCTCTTGGAATACATTTTCCATATCATGTGTAAGATGTTGCATCTTCTTAAAGCCCATGGTACCTGCCATACCTTTAAGCGAGTGAGCAGCTCTAAAAATTTCATTAATAGTATCTGCATCCTCAGGCTCTTGTTCGAGTGCCATAATATTATCGCTCAAACTCTGAATATGCTCTGCTGTTTCGTCGATGAAAATATCGAGATATTGACTTATATCCATATTATTTATCCCCCTATTTTATTAGATATAGTTTCTGCTATTTTATACAAAGGAACCGATGCATCTGACAAGCCGCTTAATTCTACAGCTCTTGGCATGCCATATACAACACAGCTCTCTTCATTTTGAGTTATACAAAAAACATCTTTTTTTTCTTTTAAAAGTGCAATTCCTTTAGTCCCGTCTGAACCCATACCCGTAAGCACTACACATATTATTGATTTAACATTTACATCAATTAATGATTCAAACATTACATCAGCATTAGGTCTTAAATTATTAACCGGTGGCCCTTTATAAACATTAGCATACAATTTGCCTGCCTTACCCTTGACTTCAAAATGTTTACCACCTTGCGCAATATAAACAGTATCGGGAAGTAACAATTCACCATTTTCAGCTTCTTTAACGGTTAAAGCACTTATATCATTTACCCTGGTTGCAAGAGTCTTGGTAAATCCCGCCGGCATATGCTGTAATACAACAATAGGAACCCCCAAGCGCTCCGGCAACATAGGCAATAATTTATGTAAAGCCTGTGGGCCTCCGGTAGAACATGCAATTGCAACAATGCCATATTTACCGGATTTATCCATAACACTATCTCCTATTAAAGTTAGATGATAAAATTATAGCATTATATATACTTCTCAATAGTGCATAGTCATCTAAAACGCAAAAAAATCGCATAAAACTGTAGTTTTTTGCAATTTTTTTACAATTATAAATATTTAATTGATTTTTTTATGTCTGTTTCTTCTCTCTTCTTCGAAAATATATCTGATAATTCTCTCCTGCATCTTTGTGTCTTTAAAAAGAAACTTCGTTCTATATACGTATTTTCTATTATCAGGATTATATTCTTTAGCAAGAATTTTCGCTACAATTTCCAAATTTGTCTTTTTATTATTTAATAGAACCTCAAAATGCACAAATATATAATTATATTCTTCTAAATCTTTCTCAGAAATGAACCTTACACCACCTCCGGAAATATCCAGTATTGTACCGAGTCCTCTTATAGCAACAGGCCTTGAAGGATCTTTAATCATTTCCTTTACCTCGGCCATTTTTTCTGCTTCACCCTCGTCATCTTCCAAAGACAAAAACAATACAGGGATAGAACACTCCATACGATAAAACTCTCTTCTTTGGAACTTAACAATATCACTTGTAAGTTCACCTTTCATAAGATAAAAATTATCTTTTTTAAACCTTTCAGTAACAGTTCCTTCTGCTTTATATAATCCGTTATTTGTTGTAAATACAAATTCGTACCTGACATTTAATGGAAGAAGTAATATCTTACCCCCCTGAGTCGGTAAATGTAAAATATACTTATCACCGTCAATATCAAAAACAGAGGTCATGTATGTACCGGAACTGCCTCCGGACTTCTCTTCTCTGTTAACATCTTGTAATAGCCTAAGGTCTACTCTGTTTCCAGGTAAAATTTCTTTATTGCTCATATATTCCCCCGCCTATATATGCATCATCTATGAATAAAACTATTAAAAAGCTGTGCAATACCCCATTTATAACTAACCTTATCATCTAAAAGGTCACCGGCTATTTCTGAAAACGCTTTAGATGATTTCGCATTAGGATTTACTATAGATACAATCTTCTGACTTCTAACCGCCTTCTCTAACGCAGAATCTTGTGGAATCATACCCAAATATTTAATATCTCCACCCAAGAATTTACCGGTCACTGTCTTTATTTTATCATATACGGCATCAGCTTCATATTTAGAATTTACTTTATTAGCTACGAGTCTGACATTTGTGCCGTTTTTTATAAATTCAGGACTTTTATAAAGCGCCTTAACAAGTGAATACGAATCCGTAAGAGAACTGGGTTCGGGCGTTGTCACAAGTATTACCTCAGGCGATGATAATACAAACTCCAATACGTTATCCGAGACCCCTGCTCCCGTATCTATAATTAAAATATCTGTCAATTCATTAAGTCGTGATAAATTAGATATTAAATAATCAACCTGAGATTTATTAAGATTATTAAGTCCGACAATTCCTGAGCCACCGGATATAAATCCTATATCCATCGGTCCCTTAGTAATTATATCTTCAATTCGCATCTCGCCGTCTAGCACCTTAGAAAGATTATATTTAGGAACAGTCCCAAACATCACCTCAACATTTGCCAGACCAAAATCGGCATCAAATATTATAACACGCTTTCCTTTATTCCTAAAATGAACAGCCAAATTAACTGCCATATTGGATTTACCAACGCCACCTTTTCCACTCGTAATAGTTATTACTTTGGCGTTGGAAATATTTCTTTGATCTTGAAGCTTAACAATATTGCGAAGCTGTTCAGCCTGATCCATTTAATCGCCTCCTAGTAACTGTTTCACGAGCTTCTGAGTATCTAAGACTTCAATATCGTTAGGTACATTTTGACCGTTAGTAACATAAGATAAACTACTTCCCGAATACAATCTGCAATTAAGAATATTACCAAGATTAGTCGTCTCATCTAATTTGGTAAAAATCATTTTAAACTCAGTAAATTCTTTATAAGAATCTATAATTTCTTTTAAGTCTTTATATTTTGTCGTTGAGGAAAGTACAAGATATACTTCTTTTTCATATTTTTCATCTAATTCATTAATCAATTTAACGACATTTTCTCTCATCTCGTTATTTTTATGTGAAAATCCTGAAGTATCTACCAATATAAGATCATAACCCGATAATCTGTCAACTTTTTCACTCAATTCACCCGGTTCATATATAACCGACATGGGAATCTTCATAATAGATGCATATTCGCCTAATTGATCTGTAGCCTTAAGTCTATATGTATCTATAGTAACAAATGCAACTTCTTTTTTTTGTTCCATTTTGTATTCAGATGCAAGCTTGGCAATAGTCGTTGTTTTACCTACACCAGTAGAACCGATAAAAAATACAACCTTAGGACCTTTTTTTGCCATACTTATAGTAGACGGTTGTCCTAATTTAAGAATCATCTTCTGATACACATTTGAAATAAGGTAATTGACATTTTTACCATTCTTTAAGACCTTTTCCATATCAAAAAGAAGTTGATTAATATATTTCTCATCAACATCATTATCTAACAGTGTATTGTACAATGTCTTAACAAATCTATGATTATTATTTTTCTCTACTGTCACTTCAGGATGATTATTATCATCATTGCTGACAAAAGAAACCACAACAGATTCTTTCCCTCTGTTGTTAGAAGCATTAGATGTTCTGGGTATATTATTTGAATATGTAATGTCGTTAAATGCGTCATTACCGGCTTGTGTTGTATTAGAATTATCAGATACAACACCGGAATTAGACGAGATATTATTTCCACTTAAATCATTTGCACTTTGAGTTTGATTCTCGTTGTCTCTAAAAATTTTACTTAACTCAGCAAATTGTCTTTTAGTCTCTTCTAACTCCTGCTTATCTTCTTTTTTATCATATGACACTTTGATATCCTGATCTGCAACTGCCGAAAAACGACCATATGTCGAAGAATTCGATACAGATGATTTATCCGAATCTTTATTATCGACAGATGCAGCCATATTAACCGGCTCATCAATATCTCTGTCGACCATAGCTGTTATTTCATAAACAACCTTTTTGCCAAGTCCCAAAAAACCACCGGATTTTTTCTCTTCGACATTCATAATTTCAGCATCTTTACCCAATTCATTCTTGGCTAATGCAATCGCTTCTTCTTTAGTTTTGCCTTGGTATTTCTTAATTGTCATTGTTTAAGGTCACCATCCCTACTGACTGCAATTCAACATTTGATTCTATTTCACTAAAGGATACTACTATTAAATCTTTGAAGTATTCTTCAGTCATCTTTTTATAATACATTCTGACAATCGGAGAGCATACAACGATAGGCATCTTTCCTAAGTCTTCTAATTTCTTAATCTCAGCTTCTGTCGAATCCATAATCTTTCTGATTCGCTCAGGGTCTAAAGTGAGATATGCACCCTGTTCGGTCTGCTTAATAGAACCCATAATCTCCTGTTCTACTTTCGGATCTAATGTCACGACATCAGTCTTCTCATTAGGAACAAAATATTTACCTGAAATAGCAGCTTTCATCCCCTGTCGTACATATTCTGTGAGAACATCCGTATCAGCTGTAGTACTTGCTTTATCTGCTAAAACTTCAAATATAGACAACAAATCTCTTATAGATATACCCTCTGCAAGAAGGTTTTGTAATACCTTTTGAATATCACCAAGCCCCATAAGCTTAGGTGTAAGCTCATCCACAACTGCAGGATTAGTCTCTTTAAGATTATCAATAAGGTTAGATACATCTTGCCTTGTAAGTAATTCAGCAATATGACTTCTTATTACCTCTGTTAAATGTGTGGCAATAATTGAAGGCGGATCAACAACCGTATATCCTAAACTTTCCGCCATCTCTCGTTGGCTCTCAGTAATCCACAAAGCAGGCAGTCCAAATGACGGTTCCGTAGTAGGAATACCGGCAATTTCTTCTTCGATATATCCGGGATTCATAGCCATATAATGATCAAACATTATCTCGCCCTCAGTTATCTGAATACCTTTTATCTTAATTATATATTGACTCGGATTAAGTTGAATATTATCACGTAATCTTATAATCGGCACAACTGTACCGAGTTCTAATGCAATTTGCCTTCGTATCATAACTACACGATCCAACAAATCACCGCCCTGATTAACATCGGCAAGCGGAATAATACCATATCCAAACTCTAACTCAATCGGATCAACAGAAAGTAAGGAGACGACATTCTCCGGTTTACGTATCTCCTCTGCTTCGGATTCTTCCTGCGCGACTTCTTCTTCGATAGTCTCCTGGCCGATAGTCCTTTGCATAGAAAAGCCTGCAACAATAAATGCTGCACCAAAACCTCCAAACAAGAATACATTAAGAGGTGTAACAATACCAAGACCAATAAGCACTCCACCAACTATAAACAACACCTTAGGTAATCCAAACAGCTGCTGAATAAGCGTCTCTGAAAACTCTTCGTTTTCTTTAGCACCTTTTGTTACAAGAATACCTGTTGAAAGAGAAATAAGAAGAGACGGAATCTGAGCAGTAAGTCCGTCACCGATTGTAAGCACACCATACTGCTGAATAGAAGCAGCAAAATCAAGCCCACCACTAACAACACCCATTACCGTACCGCCGATAAAGTTGATAAATGTAATGATAAGACCTGCTGTGGCATCTCCCTTTACATACTTAGTAGCACCGTCCATAGAACCAAAGAAGCTTGACTCAGCTTGAATCTTCTCACGTCTTTCTTTAGCTTCCTGTTCTGTTATGGCTCCTGTATTAAGATCGGCATCGATAGCCATCTGTTTACCGGGCATAGCATCAAGCGTAAATCTTGCTGATACTTCAGCCACACGCTCGGAACCTTTATTGATAACCATAAACTGGATAATAATCAAAACGATAAATACGATAGCACCGATGACAAGATTACCACCACCGACGAACGAACCGAATGTCTCGACAACGTTACCGGGAGAACCGGTTGTTAAAATCAGTCTTGTAGATGATACGTTAAGTGAAATACGAAAAATAGTCGTAAAAAGTAATAACGTTGGGAAGAAAGATAAATCCAAAACTTCCTTTACAAAAAGTACGTTAAGAAGAATTATTAATGCTATTGATATATTAATCGCTAACATTATATCAAGTAAGAACGAAGGAATAGGGATTATGAAAAATATAACAGCCGCAAGCAAATAAGCCGCAACAGCTATATCGGATCTCTTTACAGCAAAACCGCCCATAAGTCTTTCCTCCTTTCATAAAACTTCTATAAATCAATGTACAAATCTATCTTAAATTAGGATTAAATCTGTTAATTTCAGCAAGAATTACTGCAACAGCCTCATATAATTCAGGCGGAATCTCCTGACCTATATCACAAGCCGCATATAAGCTTCTGGCTAAGTACACATCTTCTTTTACTAATATATCATTATCTCTTGCAACTTCTTTAATTCTTTCTGCAAGAAAATCAATTCCTTTAGCGATAACTACGGGAGCTCCTGACTCTCCCACATTATATGTTAATGCTACAGCAACATGTGTCGGGTTAGTGATAACTACATCAGCTTTAGGTACATCCTGCATCATACGACGCATAGACGCTTCTCGCATACGTTGTCGTTGCTGTCCTTTAATCTGAGGATCTCCTTCAGCATCCTTATATTCATCTTTTATTTCTTTTTTAGTCATTTTCATATCTTCGTTAAACTTATGTCTTTGGAAGATATAATCTGCAATACCGACAATTATATATACAAGTGCAATTCTTAGACCGGTATCAATAATAATGTCACCTATAAGTCCAATTGCCTGCCAAAGTGATAAATCATATAGAATAAACAATTCATTCGCATGATCTTTAATTGACATGTAAGCGATATAGAAAATAAGAATTATTTTAACAATCGATAAAAGCAAATTGAAAATAGATTGTGTGGAAAAAATTCTTTTAAATCCATTCACAGGGTTAAATTTAGAAAACTTAGGCATCAACGGCTTAAGCGTTACTTTTAATTTAACCTGTACAACAGTAACAATAAATGCAACAACAACACCAATTATAAAAAAAGGGGCACACATAATAAGTATCTGTAAAATACTATCTAATATCACACTGCTTACAGTCGTAGTAGATAATCCTTTTCTGTCGGTAGCAACAACATCCGGAATAGCATTAAATATTCTGGTAAAACTACCCACCATTCTTTCACCGACAAATGATATAAATACTCTAAGTGCTATAAAAAGCGCCACAAGACTTGCTGCGTTACCAAGTTCTTGCGATTTAGTTACCTGTCCTTCTTCTCTTGCTTTTTCTAGCTTTTTGGCAGTGGCGGGTTCAGTTTTCTCTCCGCCGTCTCCATCTTTGGCAAAAAACTGTAAATTATATTGTAAAATCAGTCTCTCATCCAATTCTTATCACCCTTTTTATGTTGTAGGAGTAATATTATTAATTGTAAGTGTTACCATGTTCTTAATCTCTTTAAATATGAAGTCTGCCATATCCGGAAGTAAAAATATTGTAAGAAACATTACTGAAAATCCAACTAATACTTTAATCTGAATACCAACCGCAAACATATTCATCTGCGGGGCAACTTTGGCCATAATACCTAAAATACAGTTAAGAATCATTACACAAGCAAAGATCGGCAGTGTTATTCTAAAAGCGATAATAAATAAATCCGTTATAAATGCAATCATCTGTGTAAGCATAGTATCAGGATTAAAATTTGCACCGCCCAAATTAATAACTGAAAACGAATCTATTAATGCCCTCAATATATATTGATGCATATTAGTAACAATAAGGAGCATCATTATAAAATAATAATAAAGCTCACCGGATACTGTAACCTGACTTTGAAGTGTCGGGTTATACTCTTGTGCCATAGATAAGCCAACGTGCATATCTATCATAGTTCCCGCAAAAGTAATAATGGAATTACAAATATTTGCCATAAAACCAATTAGCAAGCCTGTAATTCCCTCAATCAAAACCAAAAAACCATATCCGAGTGTAGTTGAATATGTTTGCATAGTAGGTGATACTCCAAAATACACAAGTATCGCCACAAACACTGAAAGTCCCACTTTTATACGACCCGGAACATTACGTTGTCCAAAAAAAGGAGCAACATATACAAACGTTGATATTCTGGTCAATATAAGCAGAAAATATTCTATAGAATTTAATTCAAATGTTGTATTAATCATAAGCTTAGCCTAAATATAAGCTGAAATTCGACCAGAGATTAGTCATAAATCCTGTAATATTATTGGCAATCCATGAACCAAATACAATTATTCCCACAAATACACTTATAATCTTTGGCACAAAGGTAAGTGTCTGCTCTTGAATAGATGTAACCGTCTGGAAAATACTGATAACAAGTCCGACAACTAACGAAATAAGAAGTATAGGCGCCGAACAAATTATTACATTGTATAAAGCATCTCTAACAATATCTAGAACCTGTCCTTCTGTCATAATATTACCTCTAACTCAAAGAATTAATAAACTGTCACAAATCATGATATAAAATAATAATCACTTCACAGCTAATAGAATGTCTTAATAAGACTACCTATAACAAGATTCCATCCATCAGCTAAAATAAAAAGTAAAATCTTAAACGGTAACGATATGGTAGTCGGCGGCAACATCATCATACCCATAGACATAAGCACCGAAGATACAACCATATCTATAACAATGAATGGTATATAAATTAAAAAGCCTATAATAAATGCTGTTCTAAGTTCACTTAGAATAAAACTGGGTACAAGAACAGTAAAAGGTATATCATCATAATCTTCATATGTCGTATTGGATATTTCACAAAACATATCAAGATCCTTAGTCTGAGTCTGCCCGTACATGAAATCACGTAAAGGTTTTTCAGCCTTCTCTAACGCCTCGTCTTGTGTTATCTGCCCACTATCGAACGGTTGAATAGCATCCGTATATATAGTCGAAAAGGTAGGCCACATTATAAACAAAGTAATAAAAAGCGCCAAACCAATCATAACCTGATTGGGCGGAGAAGTTTGCGTACCAAGCGCTGTCCTCGTAAAGTGTAATACAACAATAATTCTTGTAAAACTGGTAAGCATTACAAGAATTGAAGGTGCTAACGCAATTACCGTAAGAATTATAAGTATCTCTACCGTAGATGATAATGAACCCGTATCTCCGTTAAACGAAAGATTAAATCCTGTTCCGGTAGATGTCCTTTGGTTACTCGCATTAGGCGCATTAGACGTCGCCCCATATTCAGTTGCGTAAGCTGTATCTGTAAAGAAAAAAGCACAGCCTATACTAATTGCAAGTGCCAAGCAAATAATACTTGCAATAAAATATATTTTCTTCCACTTACTCATTTTAGTACACTATTCCCTATTTCTTGGATTTCATTTTGTCAATAATCTGACTGAATGTCGTAGTAACATTGCCCGGCTCATTGTCATCAGAAATAATTGTATCTACTTCAATTAATTCATCAGCCGTCATTTCGCCAAGCATTGTAACTTCATTTTTACTTAATCCAAGTATAAGATAACGCTCTTTGCCGCAAGCTACTATCTGAACGTATTTATCGGGGGAAAGCTTAATAGTCTCAATTATCTTAAGATTCTTATTAAAAGAACGCCCTTTTTGATAATTAGCCAGCCATCTAGTCGTAAAATATGCCAGTACAAGTACACCGACAAAGCATAAAAGTACAATGATTAACTGAAAGAAGCTCTGGCCTGTTGAAATCATCTAAGCTCCTATCCGATAACCTTCTTAACAGCTTCTAAAACACGCTCTGCTTGGAAAGGTTTAACAATAAAATCCTTTGCTCCCGATTGAATGGCTTCGATAACCATAGCCTGCTGACCCATAGCAGAACACATAATTACGCAAGCGTTAGGATCTTTCTCTCTGATACCTTTTAATGCATCAATTCCATCCATTTCAGGCATCGTAATGTCCATAAGAACAAGGTCCGGATTATGTTCCTGATAAGCATCAATAGCTTTAAGTCCGTTTTCCGCTTCACCGACTACGTTGTAACCGTTCTTTGTGAGAATATCTTTAATCATCATCCTCATAAATGCAGCGTCATCACAAATTAAAATATTTTTTGCCATTTTCTACTCTCCTTAAAATTATTTCATAATTTCAGTAATTCGAATACCAAAGGATTCTTCAATAACTACAACTTCTCCTTTAGCAACATACTTGCCATTAACTAACACATCTATAGGCTCACCGGCAATCTTGTTAAGTTCTAAGATAGTACCGGGTGCAAAATCAAGAATTTCTTGAATCGACTTATGCGTTCGTCCCAGTTCAACGGTAACCTCTAATGGAACATCCATAATCAAATCGATATTCTCAGGCTGTAAAGCCGTAGGATATGTTCCTGCAAAAGGTTGGAATTGAGCAGGTTGAACATTGACCTGTTGCTGCGGCGGCGGTGCCATCTGCATAGGTGCCGCCTGAGGTGGCGGTGCCGCTTGTGGAGCCGGCGCAGGTGCCGGAGCAGGCTCCGGTGCCGGTGCGGGAGCCGGTGCAGGTTCCGGTTCACTTGAAGCAGACGCATCGTTCACAGTCGAATCTGAATCTGACTCCATATTACCTCTGACTAATGATACCATTTCCTTAACAAGAGGTACCGGGTATAACTGCATCAGGAAACTGTCAACCAAATCACCGATTTGTAATTTAAATGAAATTTTGACAAATGTCTCTTTTAAGAAAGCATCTATCTCACTTCCGTCTCCCGACTCATGTAAATCTATTAAATCTGATGAAGGCGGGCTGATATCCACCATCATATCCAACATCTGAGAAAGTGATGTAGCACTAGATCCCATCATCTGGTTCATCGCTTCACTGATAGCACTAAGATGAATCTCTCCAAGCTCACCATCTAAGTTAGTACCATCTCCGCCCATCATAAGATCCGTGATAACCTTAACATCATGCTCTGATAATACTAAGATATTACTACCATTAAGACCTTTGGTATATGAAATCTTAATTAAAACACAGGGCTTCTCATATTCATCAACAATATCTGACCATGTCGCAAGACTCGGATCCGGTATTGAAATATCTACCTTATTGTTAACAAGCGAGAAAAGCGTTGTAGCCGCACTTCCCATACTAATATTGGCGATTTCTTTAATTGTATCAATTTCTTCTTCAGTTAACTGTTCGCCAATCGAGCCGGCGCCGCCACCTGAACCGGAAGAATCGCCACCACCGTCTCCGTCTTCCGCTGCACTTTGAGCGAATAAAGCAGCAATTTCTTCTTCTGATAGAACGTCACTCATTCTTCTTCCTCCCTAATAACAGTTGTAATACGAACCGCATAACTATTACCGGAAGATCCCGGTAAAGCTGTAAACTTCTTCATATCTCCAACATATATATCAAGCTCATTGTCGACTTTCTTGTCCAATCGAATTATATCACCAACCTGAAGTGCCCCAAAATCACCGACTGATATGGCATTATTACCAAGCACCGCTTTAACAGGTATGGTCGCCTTAGAAATCAAAGCTTCAATATTGTCTTTATATTCAAAGTCTTCTCTCTCTTGCATATTAGAATACCAGAACTTAGTATTCAACTTATCCATTACCGGCTCTAATGTAATATAAGGAAGACAGACATTCATCAAGCCTTCGACTTCTCCAATTTTTATATTAACTGTAACGATTGCAATCATTTCCGACGGAGAAATGATTTGAGCAAACTGTGAATTTGTCTCTATTCTCTCAAGTCTTGGCACAACGTCCACAACGTTTTGCCACGGCTCACGAAGAAGTTCAATACAAGCTATCATTATTCTTTCTACAATAGATAGCTCAATTTCAGAGAAATCTCTTACTTTATCTAAGGGTTCTCCTTCTCCACCAAGCATTCTATCTACTATAGCATATCCAAGCTTAGAAGCCATCTCCATTATGATACTGCCTTCCAACGGAGAGAAATCTACAATTCCGAGAAGTACAGGATTCGATAACGCATTTGAAAACTCCATATATGTAACAGCTTCGGAGTTCATAACCTCTACCTGTACATTCTTACGAAGGTAAACAGGTAAATTGGTCGAAAGTAATCGTCCATAATGTTCAAATATAATTTCAAGTGTCCTGAGATGTTCTTTTGAGAACTTGGAAGGACGGGCAAAATCATAATCCTTCACCTGCTTCTCAGAACTACTACTTTTCATTTCTTCGGCATCAATCTCGCCGGAACTAAGAGCTTGTAACAGGTTATCTATCTCACTTTGAGATAATACGTCTCCCACGAGTTCTCACCACCTTTACTTTATTGATAAGTAGCACTTGAGAAACCAACGCCAACTATAAAGTCTTCGCCAAACATACTCTGAAGTCTCTTCAATATCTCATCTTGAACAGCTTGTTGATTTTCTCTAATCTCATCAACAGTATATTGTGATACAACGTTGTTAATCTCTGTCTGAATCAAACTCTTCTTAGTATCAAGAGTCTCGTAATACTTGCTATAAACTTCACTTTCTTTATTTATAGAAAGATTAACCTTAATTACTGCATAATGGTCCTTGCCGTCAGCTCCTTTTTTAAGGTTAATTGTCATCCCCTTATCATCAGCTTCTTTATTAAGATCATATACTTCAATCTGATCGATAGGATAAGTACTTGCTGAATTGCCGCTTTGTTCTTGAGCAGCTCCGGCTTTTTGTTCTAATTCAATTGCAGTAGCCACAGATGATACCAGCTTATTTGCTGACGATACATATGGTACAAGCACAAAAGTAAGTACTCCGGTAAGTCCAAGATTAATGAGTACAAGTACAAATGTTATCACCGTTAATAGACTCTTCTTCATCAATAAACCTCACATATTTAGTATTATTATTAATTCACATCTGATGAATATGAATTATATACTTTAATCTCTACTCTTCTGTTCCTTGCTCTTCCTTCAGCAGTGGAGTTATCGGCAATTGGTACATAATCTCCTCTACCGGATGACTTAATATGCTCTGCAGGGATATTGGAAAATCCCCTAATCATATCAGCTACATTAAGAGCTCGATACATAGAAAGAACATTATTGTTCTCATATTGATCGGAACCGGTCATCGGAACATTATCAGTATGACCTTCTATATCTATCTCATTACTCTGATAAGATTCTAATATTGTTGCTAATTTCTGAATTATTTCTGTCGCTTCAGGTTTGACTGTAGCTTCACCCGAGTCAAACAGCAATGCTCCGTTAAGTGTAAGCTTAACATATTGACCGTTAAACTCAGTCTCTACCATATTCTGTAAAGCTGCAGCCTGCAAAGCTTGCTCTATCTGTTCAGCCATGCTTTCGCTTTCAGCGGTAGCTTTAGCAACATATTGATCTGTCTGTTCCTGCTCTGTCGGTGCCTTCTGATCATTCTGATTCTCCCCGGCAGATCCTGATGAAGCATTAAGAAACATATCAAATTGCTCTAGCATCTGTGTTCCCGAAGAAATCAACTGACCTTCACCAACCGATGTTCCTCCGGCAGGAAGCACCGAAAAAGATTCCTGTAATGATTCAACAACCATTTCAAACTTCTCTGCATCTACTGTTGACATTGAGAAAAGCAATACGAAGAAGCAAAGAAGCAAATTCATAAGGTCACTAAACGTGGCCATCCAGGCCGGGGAGCCTTTCGGTGGCTCTTCTTGTTTCTTCTTAGCCACTAAGCTTCACCTCCGCCCTCTTCGTCAGAATCTAATGCTCCTCTTTCATTCGGAGGAAGGAATGTCTTAAGTTTCTCTTCAATTACACGAGGGTTCTCACCGGCTTGAATTGAAAGAAGACCTTCTACGGTAATCTCTTTAAGCATAATCTCTAATGAGTTATTTACAGCAAGCTTAGCAGCTGTAGGACTTGCAAGCCAGTTAGCAATTACGGAACCATATAATGTAGTAATCAACGCAACGGCCATTGACGGTCCGATAGTTGATGCATCCGACATGTTATTAAGCATCTGAATAAGTCCGATAAGAGTACCGATCATACCCCATGCAGGACCCATTTCAGCCCATTTTTCCCAAACACCGATAACTTTCTTATGACGAGTTTCTATAGATACAAGGTCTGTCTCTAAGATACCTCTTACAAGTTCCGGATCAGTACCGTCAACGACAAGCATTATACCTTTCTTAAGGAACTCATCATCAACATCTCCACCGGCTTCTTCAAGAGCTAACAATCCTTCTTTTCTCGCCACATTAGACATATCTATAATTGTTGTAATTACATCGTTAATATTACCCACTTTAGGCTCTTGAATCGTAAGCAAGACTCCTTTGAGTCCGTTAATAAAGTCCTTAAGCTTAAAAGATGCCATAGTGGACATAAGCGAACCACCAAATGTAATAATAAAAGACGGCAAATCCAAATAACTGGGAATAGAACCACCATTAGAGATGATTCCAAACACCATTAATCCGATACCACCGACTAATCCGATTAGAGACGCTAAATCCAAAACTAAACACCACCCGATTCTTATTATGTATCATATAAAAGCACATAATCATACATTTATTTAATATTACTAGATTTCGTTGCTCTTGTCTAGCATATTTTACATATAAAATAATAATTGGTAACTAAATGTTGTGTTTTTTTGTAAAAAAATAAAAAAAAGGCACAAGAAAATGAATTAAACATAGTTTTTGTTTCACACTCTTTTCTTGCGCCTTTTAAAACACATTTAAATCAACCCTTAAAGCGGGTTTATATATATTTACTTTTTCCTACGTATTGCCCAAATTACAATACCTGCTATCAAACAAGCAAGCGGTATAAGAAGTCCCCATAATACACCGTAAATTATAAGTGCTGCACCGGTAACCATTATAGACTCTGTCTTTAATGATTTAGAAGGAATTATAACAGAAGACACATCATTATTTCCGTCATCCGCTAAAGCAGTTATGGTATTAGTAAACAACTTAGAGTTATGTCCGTACACATAACTGTCCATATCATCATTAAACAGATATTGACAACCGTAAAGAATTATTGTTGAGCCGTTTGATCTTGTCTCTTCTAAGCCAAGGTAGAAACTTCCGCTCTCATCGTTATCAGTTTTCTCCGTACTGCTTCCTTGCGAACCATCGAGATTAGCTTTAATAAAGGCGTCATCCGAAGTCTTAAGAAGCGGTGTTATTGTTGTGCCTTCGCTTTCAGTATAATCAACAGCTGTTGCACTGTATAAAAGCACTGATTGCTTTCCGGCAATTTCTGTAGATACGTCAGACTCTAAGACTTCAGGAAGAAGCGCATAATTTTGTCTGTAATAATATCCGCTTGTCTCTTCACATACAACACCGTTCTTTACGGTAAAGCCGTAGCTTTCAAGCAATCCCTTATAATTAGGCATATCATTTATGGATACTACAGCCCTGGCATTGGAATTAACATTTGCAATATTAAATATTATATTGCCGCCTGCATCCGCGTAACTTTGAATCTTAGCGACATCATCTTTTGATAAATCAGTAGACGGCGCATTAATTATAAGAATTCTGCATTTTTCGGGAACGCTTTCGCTCTCTAAGAAATTAAGAGACTGAAGATCGTAATTTCCCTTAGTAAGACCTGATGTTATTCCTTCACCAAGTTGCTGTTCATCATGTCCTGTCAATGTGCAGATTAAAATGTTGTTATCACTGTTAACAACTTTTTCTAACGCACTAATTATCAATCCTTCACCGTCATATCCCGTCACATTGTAACTGTATGATGACTGGTCCATGGAATATTCATATATATCATCGTAACTTATGGCCTTATAGTTTTTACCGCTTACTACGATAAGGCTGTTTTGGCTTAAGTTTTGAGATGTATACTGTGATGCAAACGTAGGATTTTCTTCCATGTTGATATATTCAACAGTTATATTCTTATATGAGCCAAATTGATCTAAAGTCTTTTTCAGATTCTCATCACAAGAAGACTCAGAAGCAAGTACATATATAGTGGCTTCCTTATCATATGATTTTAAGAACTCTTTACCCTGATCGGAAATCGTATAAACTCCGGTTGCAGTTGCATCAAATTGCATATAATTATCAGGTATGTAAGAAATACCCACATTAGCGGCTATAGCGATTACAATTGATATAACAATTGCAGCACCACGCGAAAGAATACGTGATAAAACCTGCTTTGATAACGTCCATCTTCTCTTTTGAATAACACAATATGTAAAGAACAGAAAAAGAACTATTACAAGCACATAATATATAAGCGCTTTTAAATCAAATATTCCATTAAGGAAGCTTTGTAGCGGCTGTGACAGACAAAGGCATCCTAATATCTTAGATAAAAGGGTCTCCTCCGTAAATATCATGCCCATAATTGAATCCATAATATATCCGAGGAATAAAACAACAAAAGATAGAATAACGGATATAATCTGACTCTTAGTTAATGTTGATATAAATAAAGCTATTGCAATACAAGCAAGCCCAAATATATAGAATCCAAATAAAGTCGTATAATTCTGTCCTAATGCAGAAGCACCATACACTTCGAGTACAATAGGTGAAAGACCTATAAACACGCATGCTATGGTAAATGTTGCTGCTACAGCCAAGAATTTACCAAACACAATTTTCATAGGAGATACGGGTGATGTAAATATAAGTTGATCTGTCCTATTCTTACGTTCCTCCGTAAATATTCTCATGCATAAAATAGGTGTAACAATAATTACAACAGTACATATGCTTGAAATCGGATAAGATAAATAAGGATATCCACTCACCAAATTATACACAAGGAAAAATAAGCCAAAGAATGCACAAAGCACACTGACAAATACCCAACCTATAACGTTGGTAAATAATGATTTAAAGTCTCTTTTAAATATTGCTATCATCTTGTTCCTCCTTACCTGTAAGTTGTAAGAAGACATCTTCTAATGATTTTGTATCTTCTTTCATCTCAAATATAGATATCTTTTCGGCAGATAACGCCAAAGACACATCTTCTCTGACATCCGCATTATCTACAGCGTCAACGGTAATCTTAACTGTACCGTCTTCGTCACCTAAATCTACCGATACGGAATTAACATTTTCAATAGCTTCAACTATCTCTTTACATCTTAACTTATCGCCCTTAGCGGTAATCTCAAGAACCTGATGAGAGTTAAAATAATTAGATAAGTTATCAATAGTATCGTTAGCAATAATCTTGCCTTTATTTATTATAAATACATGCGAACATGTCTCACTTATCTCACTTAAGATATGCGAACTTAAAATGACAGTATGAGAATCACCAAGACTCTTAATTAAGTCTCTTGTCTCTCTTATCTGATTAGGATCAAGTCCGACTGTCGGCTCATCAAGAATAACGATTGGTGGCGAACTCACAATCGCCTGAGCAAATCCGACACGTTGACGATATCCTTTAGACAAATTATTAATAATTCTTTCAGATACATCAGTAATATTGGTAAGCTCCATAACACGCTTAACTTCATTGTCAATCTTAGCTTTTTCAAAGCCCTTTAACTCTGCTACGAATTTTAAATATTCATAAACAGTCATGTCTAAATAAAGCGGTGGGATTTCGGGAAGGTATCCGATACAAGTCTTAGCCTTTTCAGGCTCCTTATAAATATCGTATCCGTTAATCTTAATTTCTCCACTAGTTGCAGCAAGATAACCGGTAATAATATTCATGGTTGTAGATTTTCCGGCACCGTTAGGTCCTAAAAATCCATATACCTGTCCCGGCTCAATATCAAGTGAAATATCATCAACTGCTGTATGATTACCATATTTTTTCACAAGATTACGAATTTGAATCATTAATAAATCCTCCTATCTTTAAATTACAAAATCTAATATATAATATTGCACAATTGTGATTTAAATGTGAAATAACAAAAAATCAGGGAACTAAATAATAGCTTTTAGTTCCCATATAATTATCTGAATATTATCTCGTCTCTGCCCGGTCCGTTAGAAACCATTGCAATCTTAAATCCTAATTGATCTTCTACGAACTCAACATATTTACGACAATTTTCAGGCAATTTATCAAATTCACGTATACCTCTTATGTCACATTTCCATCCCGGTAAAGTCTTTAACACAGGCTTTGCTTTGCTAAGCTTAGATGTTACAGGAAACTGTGTAGTTACTTCGCCGTCAATCTCATATCCTACACATACCGGTATTTCGTCGAGATAGCCTAATGCATCTAATACTGTAAATGCTACTTTAGTAGCACCTTGCATTCTACAGCCATACTTACTTGCAACACAGTCAAACCAACCTACACGACGAGGGCGTCCTGTTGTAGCGCCATACTCTCCTTTATCGCCACCGTTTTTTCTAAGCATTTCTGCTTCATCGCCAAATATTTCAGATACAAATTCACCGGCTCCAACTGCTGAAGAATAAGCTTTAACTACAGTAATTACTTCTTTAATTTCATAAGGTGGAAGTCCTGCTCCTATTGCACCGAATGCAGCTAAAGTAGATGATGACGTAACCATAGGATAAATACCGTGATCGGGATCTTTTAATGTGCCAAGCTGTCCCTCTAATAGGACAGTTTTATCTTCCTTAAGTGCTTTATCAAGGAATGATGATACATCAGCCACGTAAGGCTCAATCATCTCTTTATATTCATGTAATGTATTAAGTATTTCTTCAGGTTTAAGTAAAGGTTTGTGATATAAATGTTCTAATAATACATTTTTCTTCTCACATACCATTTCCACTTTGTCTTTCAGTATATCCTCATCAAATAATTCAGATACCTGGAAACCAATCTTAGAATATTTATCAGAATAAAAAGGTGCAATACCTGACTTAGTAGAGCCAAATGATGCTTTACCTAAGCGCTCCTCTTCGTAAGTATCAAATAATATATGGTATGGCATAACAATCTGAGCCCTGTCAGATATAAGAATTTTAGGCTTTGGCACGCCTCCTTTAATAACTTCCTGTATCTCATTAAATAATTTGGAAATATCAAGTGCAACACCGTTACCTATAACGCTTGTTGTATGATCGTAAAATACTCCTGAAGGCAATGTATGAAGTGCAAATCGGCCATAATTATTAACTATGGTATGACCGGCATTGGCTCCGCCTTGAAATCTTACAATTATATCGGCATGCTCAGCCAACATATCTGTAATTTTTCCTTTACCTTCATCTCCCCAATTGGCTCCTACTACTGCTTTAACCATTATAAATCCTCCGCAAGTAATTATTATTTATATTCACTGAAACTGTCTATTCTTCGACCAACCGTAAGCGCTAATGCACCCGGACCTATATGACATGCTACTGACAAGGAAAGTGGATCAACTACAATATCACGCTTAGGCCAAATCTCTAAAACCTGATCACGGAACTCCAAAGCAGCCTCCTCATTATGAGTATGCGCAATTGCAATGGTTACTTTAGACGGATCATTTTCAAATCGTTTCTTAATGTCATCTTCAACAGCATTAATCATAGCCTGTTTACATTGCGGAATTGTTCTTACCCTTGCAAATGTATCAAGCTTACCACCCTGAATCTGTAACACGGGTTTAATCCTAAGTAAATTACCAAGTGCCGCTGCAGATTTGGTAAGACGTCCGCCTCTGCTTAAGTATTCTAATGTAGCCAAAGAAATATATATACCCGAATCTCTCTTATGATCCTCTAATATATCTTTAATCTCTTCGCCGGTATATCCTTTCTTTGCTAAATACAAAGCATCATAAACAGACTCTTTCATGGTTACGGAAATACGCTGATTATCTACGACAAAAACTTTGCCTTCATAATCATCGTCTTCTGATAACATATAAGCCGTCTGACAAGAACCGCTAAGGCTGCTTGACATCGGAATATAGACAATCTCTTCATACTCTTCTAAAAGCTCATCCCACTTATCAAGCACATCACCCACAACGGGCATTGACGTAGTAATTTTACAATTGTCTTCTAACTTCTCATAGAATTGTTCTTGTGTCAAATCTATCTCTTCATAATAAAGCTTCTCGTCAATATAAAAAGGCATTGGAAGAACAAATATATCCGTGCCTTTGGCTTCTTCTAAAGAGATGCCACAGTTACTGTCTGTTAGTATTGCTATTTTCAAAACTTTACCCTTTTTCTATCTTTAACAAAACCAAAAATACAGTCGGTATTTTTGAACACTTTCGCATACACACACGAAAGATATTATACCATATTGTAATTTGATTGACAAATAAAGAAACAACTCTCAAAGAATTATAAATTCAAGGAGAGTTGTCTTATCATCATTATGAAATTATAAATCAAATTACTTAAGTAATGCTACTGTCTCTCTTGCAATTGCAAGCTCTTCATTCGTAGGAATTACATATACTTTAACTTTCGAATCGGCAGATGATACTAATTTCTCTTCACCAATAACCTTATTAGCTTCATCATCTAACTTAAGGCCTAAGAATGTAAGGTAATCACAAATCATACCACGAATCATTCCGTTATTCTCACCGATACCTGCAGTAAAGCAAATTGTATCAACACCATTCATAGCCGCAACATATGAACCAATATATTTTGCCACTCTGTATGCAAACATATCAAGTGCAAGTTGAGCTCTCTCATTGCCTTTTTCTGCTTCATTCGCGATATCTCTAAAGTCAGACATACCGTCTGATATAGCATATACACCTGATTCTTTATTGAAAATGTTAAGAATTTCCTCAACACTGTTGCCGTGCTTTTTGTTAATGTATTCAACAACTGAAGGATCGATATCTCCACATCTTGTGCCCATTACGAGACCGTCAAGCGGAGTAAGACCCATGGAATTCTCCATACATTTTCCATCTACCTCACAAGAAACTGAAGCACCGTTACCAAGATGGCATACGATAACTTTAGAATGCTCAGGGTTACCCATAAGTTCTATCGCACGCTGTGATACGAACATATGAGATGTTCCGTGGAAACCATACTTTCTTACTTTATCTTCTTCATAATACTTATAAGGAATAGCATAAAGATATGCTTTAGCCGGCATTGTCTGCTGGAAAGCAGTATCAAATACAACAGCCATTGGAACGTTAGGCATAAGCTTCTCGCATGCTTTAATACCAAGTATATGAGCCGGGTTATGTAAGGGAGCAAGATCAGAACAGTTCTCAATCTCATTTACAATATCATCATTAATTATGAAAGAATGAGTAAGCTTTGTTCCGCCATGGACAATTCTGTGACCTACACAATCAATCTCATCTAATGATTTAAATATACCTGTCTTGTCATTGGTAAGCGCCTCAATAACATAAGAAACAGCTTCATTATGAGTAGGCATTGGCTTAGCTTCTTCTTCTTTCTCACCACCTGCAGGCTGATATGAGAAATTACCGTCAATACCGATTCTCTCACAAAGTCCCTTAGCTTTAACCTGCTCAGTCTCTGAATCAATAACCTGATATTTGAGTGATGAGCTACCACAATTAATTACTAATACGTTCATCTCTTTTCTCCTCTGCTTTAATTATTGTTTAACATTAAATGCTTCTAAAAACAACGCTTATCAAGTATAACACCTATAAAAATGCTTTACAAGAAAAATAACAAAAAGTTAATATCTATTTAATACTCAATGATATATCTAGAATCTTTTGATGCTATTTAGTATTAGCAGATATATCTTTAATCTCTTCATGCTCTTTCATAAACTCTGCCATTTCTTTTGTATGATGTTCTTCGGATAAATGCAAATTGAATCTGTAGGTAACTGTACCGTCGTCATTTTTCTTAATTTTCATATTACTTGTCTGTGCATTAAGACTTTTAACTTTTTCATCGATAACGGGATAAAAATCAACGCCCTTCGCGACGGTGATTTTAAGGTTATAATCAATTGCCGCTTCATTTCTCTTAACAAGTCTGGATCTTGATACAATAATCATAAATATTATAAGAAATGCTGTAACAAATATTGAAATTAAATACATTCCTCCACCGATTGCAAGACCGATTGCAGCGGTAGACCAAATACCGGCAGCAGTTGTAAGACCTTTAATGGCATCACCGTCTTTAAATATCATACCAGCACCTAAGAATGATATTCCTGTAACAACCTGTGCAGCGATTCGTGACGGATCCGCGTCTCTTACTCCCGTAAGACTGTATGCTAAATCTTCAAATCCGTGTACGGAAACAATCATAAATAATGCAGATGCACAACATACAACGACGTGAGTACGAACACCCGCTGATTTATTATTAATATATCTCTCTAAGCCGATTGAAAAACCGCATATCCCCGCAAGAATAATCCTAACAGCATATATGAAAAAAGAATTTTGTATAAGTTCGTTAAATAAAGCTTCCATAATTCCCCTGTTCTTAAAATAAATTTATATCTAAATACAAATATTTTATCTGCAAAAACAAAATTCAGTATATCAAAAACACCTTGATTTTACAAGAATCATTTGCTCTTAGAATGTTTATTCATAAAGCTTAATCAGGCAAATTTACTCTTCTTTTTTATTGCCGATTCTTCTATAAATTGAAGCAAGAATTGCACCCGAAATATTATGCCACACCGAAAAAACCGCACCGGGCACTGTCGCCATTGACATATTAGGAAATGAAGAGTTAGCAAGTGTAGTTGCAAGACCGGAATTTTGCATTCCGATTTCTATAGAGACAGCCTTCTTTCTTGAAATATCCATTTTGAAAATAACACCTACTAAAAATCCGCATAAGTAACCAAGTATATTGTGAAGTATTACAACAACAAAAATAATAAGTCCCGTAGATATTATCTTCTCACTGTTATGAGAAACTACAGATGCTATAATCATACATATCGCCGCAACCGAAACAGTAGGCAGTAAGTCTTTTACCTTCTGTGTGTATTTCCCCAGGAATTTATTAATTATAATTCCTAACCCTATCGGTAAAATTACAACTTGAATAATAGATAAAAACATCGATAAAATATCAACATTTACAGTTGTTCTAAGATAAAAATATGTCAAAAGAGGTGTAAGTATCGGAGCTAACAATGTATTAATGCTTGTCATTCCGATAGACATTGCCGTATCGCCTTTCGACAGATACGTAATCACATTACTCGATGTTCCACCCGGACAAGTTCCTACAAGAATAACTCCTATTAAAAGTTCATCGTTTAGTCCAAATATTTTTCCCAATGCAAAGGCAAGCAGCGGCATAATTATAAACTGCGCAATACATCCTACAATGACATCTTTTGGCTTCTTAAATACGACTGCAAAATCCGACAGTTTCATCGTAAGTCCCATTCCAAACATTACAATCATTAAAAGGTAATTAACCCATCCGGTCTGTATCCACATGCAACTTCTCGGAACAAATAACGCCAAAGCGGCGACTGCCAATACAATAATCGCCATAAATTTTCCGATAAATTCACTAATCTTTTTCATAACATTTCACCTGCAATTATTTATAATCTGAAATCTATTCAAGTAAAAATCATATGTCAAATATCTTATAGCATTCTACCAAATCAGAATCAGTGATTCAACTTAATGTAGGTAAAACGTTTTACTTTATAAGTATTTTGATATTTATCGAAGAAATGTTAGAATTAATCCAATAAATAAAAGAAAAAGGAATATTAATATGGTTACGGGAATTATAGCTGAATACAACCCATTTCATAACGGTCATAAATATCAGATAGATTACGCAAAAAACACTCTTAAATCAGACTTCATTGTCGTTGCATTAAGTCCTGATTTTACACAGCGTGGAGAAATTGCAATTCTATCAAAATATGAACGCACAAAAATCGCACTTAACTTAGGTATTGATCTTGTGATACAACTACCTGTTAACTGTGCAACTGATTCATCAAGCGGCTATGCTTACGGCGGCGTCAAACTTCTTGACTCGTTAGGAATAATTGATAACCTTTTATTCTCAGCAGAAGATAATGATATTAATCTGTTAAATGTGATATCAGAGCTTGAGATTGATAAACATGACGACTATCTTGATTTAGTAAATGTTTATTTAAAAAGCGGCTACAACTATCCTGTCGCAAGAGAAAAAACAATTATGTCGCTTATTGATGATGACAATCTGCTTTCATTAGATAATTCATCCATTCATAATGCCTTAAGTAAGCCTAACAACATATTAGCAATAGAATATCTTAAAGCCATAAAACTTACAGGCAGTTCCATTAAACCTGTATGTATAAAAAGAATCGGCTCTGATTACAACGATACTAAAATAAATATTAATAATGAAATTAATAACAACTCTGAAATTAATAACGACTTAGATACTAATAACGACTTTGATATTAATATAGACATCTGCTCTGCTACGGCAATAAGAAATGCCATATCAAATAATAACTTTAAGGTAATAAAAGATGTCGTTCCCAAATACGCATTTTCCATATATAAAAATGCATACGATAACAATAGATTCTTAAGCCCCGAAGACGTATCACTTATGCTTGGCTATAAGTTAATTCAATTTGATTTATGTGATGGCAATACCGTCGGCTTTGATTTGAAGCACATCCATGACTGTAGCGAAAGTCTTCGTAATAAAATATTCGGTGAAATTAATAATTACACGACCTATTCTGCTTTTGCCAATCTTTTGAAAAGTAAAGATATCACCCATACGAGAATATCACGCGTGCTTTGCCATATACTGCTTGATATTACCGAGGATTTGTATTTTAAAAAAGATGGCGATATTTATCCGATTATTCCATATATATTTGTCTTGGGAATAAATGAGAATGGTTTGAGTCTAATGGGTGATATAAAGAAAAAATGTACACTGCCCTATTTTACTTCTATAAACGACGCATTGGATTTTTCTTTTGAAAATGTGAATGCAAAGGATGTTCTTCTTGCAGACATAGGTGCAACTCAAATTGCAAATATGATATTGGCCAACAAGACTTCGTCGAAAGTTATATCCGAAAAATCCAGAAAGTTTATGAGAATTTAAAATAGCTCTACACTATTATCATAAATAATATAATTAATTAAAGCCCTGCATCTATAGGTAACTCCACGCTCATGATGAAAATCGCTTAGGAGTTCCTATAGATACAGGGCTTGCCTTTTAATCGATATAAATCTTTATAATTCTAGTGGTGGAACAATCTAAGTCCTGTAAATGCCATCACCATATCATATTTATCACAAGTTTCGATAACGTTATCGTCTCTTATAGATCCGCCGGGTTCTGCAACGTATTTTACACCGCTTCTGTAAGCTCTTTCGATATTGTCGCCAAATGGGAAGAATGCATCTGAACCAAGAGCAACATTTTCCATCTTATCAAGCCACTCTCTCTTAGCTTCTCTTGTAAATACATCAGGCTTAACTGTAAATACATTTTCCCAAGCGCCGTCAGATAATACATCCATATAGTCTTCACCGATGTATAAATCGATTGCATTATCTCTGTCTACTCTCTTAACGTCATCTTTGAAAGGAAGGTTGAGAACCTGAGGCGATTGACGAAGCCACCAGTTATCTGCCTTACTTCCGGCAAGACGTGTACAGTGAATTCTGGATTGCTGACCTGCTCCGATACCTATTGCCTGGCCGTCCTTTGCGAAACATACTGAATTAGACTGAGTATACTTAAGAGTAATCATTGAAATAGCAAGATCAATCTTAGCCTGTTCAGATAATTCTTTATTCTTAGTAACTATGTTAGCAAAGAATTCATCATCAATCTTAAGCTCATTTCTACCCTGCTCAAATGTAATTCCAAATACTTCTTTACGCTCTAATTCCTTAGGCTCATAATTAGGATCGATTTCGATTACATTATAATTGCCCTTCTTTTTCTGCTTTAATATATCAAGTGCTTCATCAGTATATCCGGGAGCAATAACACCGTCTGATACTTCTCTTTTGATTATCATGGCAGTCTCTTTATCGCACACATCTGATAAAGATATAAAGTCACCAAAAGACGACATTCTGTCAGCTCCTCTGGCTCTTGCATACGCATTTGCCATAGGGGTAAACTCCATATCCATATCGTCTACCCAATAAATCTTCTTCTCAACATCTGAAAGTGGAAGTCCAACTGCAGCACCTGCCGGCGATACATGCTTAAATGATGTTGCAGCAGGAAGACCTGTAGCCTTCTTGAGCTCTTTAACAAGCTGCCATCCGTTAAATGCATCTAAAAAATTAATATAACCGGGCTTACCACATAAAACTTTAATTGGAAGTTCTCCCTCTTCCATATAAATTCTTGAAGGTTTCTGATTGGGATTACATCCGTATTTTAACTCTAATTCTTTCATGATCTTCCTCCTAAAAAAAATCTATACATTCTTGTTAACAATTCTTGTTTCATATGTTCCGTCTTCAATATTAATATATCTTACGAATAATGAAACTTTATTGTCTTCATTAAGATTATCCCAAAGTAACTTGGTGTATTCATCAATGTCATCCGATACATCTACAAGCTTAGGCTCACCTTCAAAGCTTGGAAGCGGACTACCGTCTCCGATATATGTATGAATAAAACGGCCTTCACCTGCAGCAGGATTCTCATATGCAAATGTATATCTGTTGCATGAGGAATCATCGCCGTTATTGCTCTTAAGAATTGACATTGCATAATTATAGCTGCCATTATCAATATGCATAATAGCTGATATACGAGGTGTAAAATTAGGACCGTCCGGCTCAAACTCTCTTGAACGAAGTGATTGTTCAAATGTCTGTTGCTTATCCATTCCTTCATAGATTGTATCAGTCTGATCGCCGTTAGTAACAATTGTCTTGTTACCCAAAACCCTTACAGGCGCATAAATAATAAGGCTTGGATCTTCAACTTTAGATTCATCGAAAGCTTTAGTACGAAGTCCGTCACCGTCTTCAACAAATACACGATTACGACTGTTAGCACTTCTTCCCATAATAAAGTATCCGGTCACAGCAAATTTACCGTTAGGTGATTTACCTACGACAATACCTCTACCCGGATATGCGTTAGATGATAACTCCTTAGCAATTGATAATTTCTCCATAATCATTCTCCTTTTATTTCTAAAACTACTATATGTGGAATTATAGCACTCACAATTACTAATATCTAGTATAAAGTAAAAGATAGGTTATATGCTCAAAATTTCAATAAAAAAACCACATTCTATATACATTAAGTACATAGGATGTGGCTTTAATATACATCTTAATACTAAAAACTCAACTTACACTGATTAACAGTTTAATAAATTAACCTACATCTATTAACATCTTAATAAGTCAATTTACACTGAATCAAAGAATGATGAAAGGCTTGCAGAAGAATAAGTACCTGCGCTTGTATATCCCGTAATATTAGAAAAACTTGCGGCAGACGATACTGAAGTAGCCAAAGCACTTATCTGATAACTGTAACTTCCTTTTTGTCCAAATAATTCTTGAACATCATCCATATCAGCGTTCTTAAATGTCTCTTCATCAATTGACAATTTGTTATCGGAACCAATTGTAATTCCAAGCTCTGCTAAAGCATTAGAATTAACCTTCGTATAACTTGTCATAGATGAAATACTCGACTGAACTGTTGACGAACTTGATTTAGCACCTGCTGTAAGAGTCTTGTTATAAGCACTTACAAAATCTGAAACAGCATCATAAACACTGTCAACATCAACAGCCTCTGTCTCATTGCCATCCGCATCGGTAGTTGCAACTTTAGAATATAGATCCGAATCGATTAATGCATTAGCTGCCGAAGACAAACTGTTCGCTGCGCTCTTAACATTATTCGCTATCGTAGCCTGCGAAGATGTATATGAAGAAACAGCATCAGTCGTATCCTCAGTATCAGTATCCGAAGTACCGGATGTTGAAGTACTGTTCTGAGAATAATAAGCCTTCATTAACTTTCCATATGAACCATTACGGATACTGTACAAATCTGAAAGCATATTTGTACTCGATGAAGAACCCGTTCCAAAGAAACCTGTTCCTGATGACGGAAGACTTGAAAACAATGTTGAAATTGAATTAGAATCCCAAGAAACTGCCATAAAAATCACACTCCTTTGTTGTTTCAGACTATAGCCACAAAGGCTTAGTCTATGTAATGACATCCGTATCAAAACATCTATTTCCAATTACATTATAACACAGACAACCTACAAATTACAATACTTCGCTCTTTTTAAAAAACTTTATATCATAATTATAGTTTTCCATGACAAAATCATGACATTTCTTAAAATGTCCACATCCAAAAAAGCCTCTGCTTGCCGAAAGCGGACTTGGATGAGCCGCTTCAAGGATTAAAGAATTAGAATTATTAATAAGCTCTTTCTTTCCTCTGGCGTAATTACCCCACAGCATATAACAAATTGGCCTGTTCGTCTTATCTGTATATCGTATTACATTATCTGTAAACATTTCCCAGCCCTTATCTTTATGAGAATTAGCTTCGCCTTCTCTTACGGTAAGAACAGAATTAATAAGTAAAACTCCCTGCTTAGCCCAATCAGTCAAATCTCCTGTCTTATTTATATTAGTGCCATACTCTTCTTCTATTTCTTTATATATATTTCGAAGCGAAGGAGGTATCGTCTCATCAACCGGCACAGAAAAAGCAAGACCCATAGCCTGATTTATCTCATGATACGGATCCTGACCTATAATGACAGCTTTAATGTCATTTATATCTGTAAGCTCAAACGCTTTAAACACATTCTCTTTAGCCGGAAAGACTGTCCCTTTAGAATACTCATCGTCTACAAAATTCATTAAGTCCTTATAATACTTCTGTCCTTTTTGTTGTTCGAAAAAATCTTTCCAACCGTTATTAATCTTATAATCTGACAGGCACATCGTTATCTCTTAAGTACTCCTTTAACTCTTTAATTTCTAATTCTTTGTAATGAAAAAGACTTGCTGCGAGCGCCGCTTCCGCACCACCGACAGTTAAGGCCTCTTTAAAATGTTCTTTTGAACCGGCACCGCCCGATGCAATTACAGGTATTGAAACAGCGTCAGATATAGCCTTAGTAAGCTTAATATCATATCCGGCTTTAGTGCCGTCACAATCCATACTTGTAAGAAGAATCTCGCCTGCACCTCTTTTTTCAGCTTCTTTAGCCCATTTTACAGCGTCAATTCCACAATCAATTCGACCACCGTGTTTATAGATATTCCAGCCCTCATCATCACGACGCTTAGCATCAATTGCAACAACGACGCATTGAGAACCGAATCTGTCAGCCGCATCAGATATTAAGTCAGGATTGTCAATAGCCGAAGAATTAATACTTATCTTATCAGCGCCTTCTCTAAGAAGTAATTTAAAATCATCAACTGTTCTTATTCCGCCACCTACAGTAAACGGAATAAAAACATTCGCTGCAACATCACGGACCATGTCCACAACTGTATCTCTGTTATCAGAGCTGGCTGTAATATCTAAAAATACAACTTCATCAGCTCCCGCTTTATCATAAGCTTTAGCAACGCTTACGGGATCTCCGGCATCTTTAAGATTTACAAAATTTATTCCTTTAACAACTCTTGCATCTTTAACATCTAAGCAAGGTATAATTCTCTTAGTGTGCATAACCTATCTCCGCAAAATTCTTAAGGATCTTAAGACCTACACTCGAACTTTTCTCAGGGTGAAACTGACACGCATAAATGTTGTCTTTTTCAACGGACGCATGTATTGTTACACCATAATCACACGAAGCTTTAACAATTGTCGGATCATTCGCCTTAAGATAATAAGAATGAACAAAATATACGAAAGAATTGTTATCAATTCCATTAAACAAAGTACCGTCATTAGATAAGTTCAATGAATTCCATCCAATATGAGGAACTTTTAAACAATTATCCTCAGGGATTTTATAAATATATCCGTCAAGAAGCGATAAACCTTCACAATCAGGATTTTCATCAGAACCGTTAAATAACAATTGCAAGCCCAGACATATACCTAAAAAAGGAACATTTCTATCAACCACATCATAGATAGCTTTATCAAGTTCAAACCTTTTAAGTTCATTCATTGCATACTGAAACGAACCCACACCGGGCAAAACAACTTTATCGGCTTTTTGTATTTCTTTAAAATCTCTGGTGCAAACAGCTTCTTCTCCAATATAGTTAAAAGCTTTCATTACGCTTTTTATATTGCCCGCATTATAATCAATTATTGCTACCACTATTACTCATTCCTAACTTTTGAAGTTTATCATTAAGTGCAACGGTATACTTAGTACGACCTTTGACAGCATACAATTGAGTTGCTTCTTCATCGGTCATTCCAAACTGATCCTTTAATTGTCCGACAATCATGGATTCTATACCGTTATATTCAGCATTAACGCCTAATTCTTTGGCCTGCTCTAAATTCTCATTATATCTTCCGACTGCTACGATTAATGCATCTAAAGCATTCTCATAATCTTTCTTTTGCATAAATGTATCATATTCGGCCTTTTTATTCTGAAGGTCCGCAAGAATTCTGGCTTTATTAAGAGTCTCTGTCTCACTCTCATTTAAACCGCTAACTCCCGACAGGCAATTATAGGCTGCAACATAATTACCGGCTGCGTAATATGAATTTGCCTCACTCATCGTAGCTCTTTTACTGTATATATTACTTAGTAATATGATTCCAACAATAATGGTTACAACAAATAATACAAATATAATTATAACCTTCATAGGTATCTTCTTAGATTTATCGTCGGTCAAGAAAGTTTTAAGTGCACTTGGCTTCTTTTCTTTCTTAGGCTTAGCATCTTTCTCAGCTTTTTTAGCAGCTTTCTTTTCAGCTTTTGCAGCCTTCTTAGCCGCCTTTTTCTCTGCTTTTTCTTCGGCTTTTTTCTGCTTAGCATCTAAGCTTGCTGCATCTTCTTCGTCCATTTCTTCGAGGATTCTCTGATTCTCATCGCTAGTATCCTCCACACCACCGCCGGCAGCTACATTAAGAAGCTCATTAGCGGCTTCTTCAGGATCTTCTTTTTTCTTCTTCTTGAATATGTTTAAGATTTTTTGAATAAATCCGACTTTTTCTCCACCTTCAGAAGCATCACCTTCACTTTGACTTTGAGTTGCATTCTCCGCCTTATCGACTGATGCTTCGAAAGCATCTCTGGATTCATCTAACTCTATATCATTCTCGTCGGCGTCTAATAAATCTCCTATATCGGACATTCCTTCTTCGCCTTCTAAAAGTGCATCAAGATCTGCATTCTCATCAACTAAAGACACACCGTCTTCGTTAACTTCTAATGCATCAACACTGTCGTGCTCATCACTTTGATATTCCTTAGGAAGAATTGATTCATCGTCTTTTTCTTCATCATCACTCACAATATTAGCCACTTCATCGAGAATATTTTGAATATCTTCGTTATTGGCCACATCATTTTTAAGATTGTCTTTAGCTTCCTGTTGTGCATCAACAGCTTCTTCTACTGCATCTTTACCTGATTCATCTTCCGATGCACCATCACTGCTATCTGCCTCAGCTTCCGATGAACCCTCTCCTATTGCAGACAATAATTCGTCTGCTTCACTTAACACTTCATTACTTGATGACGCATTTTCAATATTATCTGAATCACCTTCTGCAGAAGTACTATCGTCAGAAGCATTATCCCCGGCATCATCTTCAGAGCCGTTATCAGAAGAGTCCATTTGTGAAGATGAGCCATCTTGTTCAATCTGCTCTTCAACAGAAGGATCAATATCAGCTTTGGCATTCGCATCCGGATTATCCAGGTATGAATCATCAATAGTTACAAATGTATCTTCGATAGAACTTTCTAAATTATCATCATTCGCATCAGAACTTATCGAATCATTATCACTTTCCGGTGAATCCGAAGCTTCATTTATTTCATCTTCTTCACCATCAGCGCCTTCTAATCCACCTTCTTCTTCCATGAGCGCACGTATAAATTCCGTACCTTTATCTTCAGGAATTTCTTCTCCACGCTGGAACCTGGCCTCTTCGTCATCGATTTCTCTTTCGAATTCTTCAATGAAATCATCAGCTGTCCCTGATGATAACTCATTTTCAAAATCCCTTAAAAAATCAGACTCAGAAAATGCCTGCCTTAAATTATCATGCGACATCTTCTTAGGCTTAAAGTCACTGATTCCGGTTGCATCCATGAAATCGTCGCCCGGATCTAAGCTGCTCATATCGGCAATTTTAGCCTGAATATTCTTTTGATCTTCATCAAGAGCATTTTCAACACTTGATTTCTTTTGACTTATAGAATTTAATAATCCATCTAAATAATCTTCTGAATTAGACAAATTAATACCCTCCATCAATCACTGTTTTACGTAAAATAAATAGTTTTCGCCTATACATACTAAATGAGGGTGTGAGATAAATCACACCCCCATGCTAATCACATCAATTTATCTTTCACTTTCATATTGCTCGATAAGTGAATCAACCGCTTCTACTAATTTACCAATCTCAGGCTTAGTAAGCTGAGCATCCGCTCCTACCGATTCACCTTTACGTCTAATCTGGTCATTAATAAGAGACGAGAAGATAACAACCGGTATCTTCTTAAGCTCTGAATCGTCTTTGATAAGCTTAGTCAATCTGTGACCATCCATCAAAGGCATCTCAATATCAGTTATTACACAATGGACATCATTAAGAACCGTTCCGTTATCCTGTAATTCACAAAGCTTATCCCAAGCCTCTTGTCCATTATCATTAGTAATAATCTTAGTATAACCGGCTTTCTTAAGGCACTCAACAATAAGCTTCTGAAGAAGTGAAGAATCTTCTGCAATAAGAATCGGTGATTGAGATCTGTCTCTTTGCTCATAAGAATCCATGTCAGATACTTTAAGACTTGTCTCAGGATTGATATCAGATACAATCTTCTCAAAGTCTAAGATAACGACAAGTCTGTCTGATAATTTAATAACACCTGTAGAAACTCCCGAATCATCAGAGCTAATAGTTGAATCAGGCTTTATAATCTCTTCCCATGAAACTCTGTGAATTCCTAAAACTTCATCAACATGAAATGCTGTATTAAGACTGTTAAAGTTAGTAATAATGAATAATCCATCATTATCATATACATCTTCTAAGCCAAGACATTTTCTAAGATTAATAACAGAAATCATCGTATCTCTCGGCATAAATATTCCTTCGATACATGGATGTGCATTAGGAACAGGTGTTACCGGTTGATATAACAAAATCTCATTGATCTTGGCAACGTTAATACCATACAGATTGTCCCCTGCTCTAAATTCAAGTATCTCTAGCTCATTGGTCCCCGACTCCAATAAAATATTTGTATCCATTTACTTTCCTCCTGATACTTATAATGTTATGTCATTGGTGCTTCCTTTAGCAGTACATTGCAAAGAAACACTCTGTATATTAGCTAAATCCTCACTCTTAAATTGAAAGAGAATTATTAAGTCCTTACTCTCCCCTGCTTTAAGGGTTCCCTGATATGTAGATAAATCCTCAGGCATAAGTGACAAATCATTAGTCGCTGTTGACGCTCCGTTTAATGTTGCCTTAAACTTAGGATTAAGCGATAACACATCAACTTTCGTATCACCACCGGATGTATTAGTCACTTTGAATTTCATAACAAGAAACTTATTACCTGCTCCGGGACTCATATCATACACTGCATTAGCATAACTATCTTTAACTTCCTGTCCCTGATATTTAAAATCTACACCGCTAATACCTAATGCAGTTGATAAAGGCACAGGCGTCTTCGTCGCCGTAGCATTATTAGTCGAATTAGATGAATTGCTTTTTGTTGAATTCGTTGTATTAGCAGCCTTTTGCTTCTTGGCTTCTTCTTTGGCCTGTTCATCGGCAATCTGCAACACATCATATTCATCAATATGAACAACACCGTCTATTTGCTTGACATTGTATTTCGCTACCATTTTAGCGGAATATGTGGCAATTGACTTCATGTCTTCATCTGATATGGATTGTACCCAGGAGCATCCACAAAAACTAACACATACAGCACATATAATAATACCCAGTATAATTTTCTTATTCATGCCATGCTCCATGATTATAATTATAAACCTACTCTAATTAATGTTATCATTTTAGTCGTTAATATTCAACAAAAATATACAAAAATTTACATTAATTAATAGACATTTTTACATTACTTACTTATTTCAAACCAGAAGGTAACTCCGTTATCCGTATTATATACGCCATACTTTCCATCTATAGATTCTATGGCCAATTTCACAATAGATAAGCCGACTCCGCTTCCGCCATATTCTCTCGTTCTGGCTTTATCAATTTTAAAGAACTTCTCACCAAGTCTCGGAATAAGATCCTCAGGGATATTATCTCCTGTATTATTAATGCTTATGCACACCTTATCGTCTTTATCCACCTGACAAATACGTATTATTTTCTCATTCTTGCAATAGTGTATTGCATTACTCAAATAATTAGAGAAAGCCATCTCAACATTTTCATAAACACTTACTACATTAATGTCATATTCCATTTCATATTCAACAGTAATACCTGCCTGTTCAATAAGTATGGAGGATGAATCAACAACATTTCTTATTAATTCAGAGAGATTAAATTCTTCCTTTTCGCCTTTTTGGCTTCCATATTCTAATTCATTAAGAGACATCAATTGAGCTACAAGCTTATTCATTTTATTGGATTCATCTACAATTACATCACAGTAATATGCTCTGCTTTCGGGATCATCGGCCATACCTTCTGCCAAGCCTTCCGCATAGCCTTGAATAAGTGCAATGGGAGTCTTTAATTCATGTGAGACATTAGATAAAAACTCGTTTCGCATTTCTTCATTTTTCTCTTTTAATTCTACATCTTTTTTAAGCTCAATATTAGCTTTCCTCAGATTAACATAAGCATCTTCAAGATCTTCCGACATCTTGTTCATATGCTCTCCGAGTATATCAATCTCCGTTCTTGTATCTCTGGGCCTATATCTGACTCCAAAATCCAAATCTGCCATTTTCTTGGAGATATCAGTCAATTCTACAATCGGCTTTGTTAATCTGTTTGCGAAAATCTCTCCAATGATAAATGTAAAAATAAATACTATAATTGCAACAACAATAAGTGTTTGAACAAGAATCTTAATCGACAGATTCATATTTTCAACAGCATATCTGATCATTATAAGATTACCATCAGATAATGTTCCGGCAAGGACAAGATATTCCTCATTCACATAGTCATCTTCAGCAAGGATAATCTGATACGCATCAGTATATTCAAGACATTTTTCATTGTCTCTATTAGATAAAATTGCATCTAAAAGTCTTTGCGATGTATTGTTTTTTTGTTTACCTGTGGAAACAATTACAGTTCCGTCATAAGACGTAATAATAATATCAAAATTATTATTAAGAGATAGTTGTTCTAACTTTCTGTCATATCTGTTCTCATATAATGCTCCGCCTATTGTAGCTTCATCTAATTCAGCAAAGACCTCCTCCATAACATTTGTCTTTACCTGGCGATAGATATATGACAACAAGAATACATTAAAAAGTAATAACAAAAGGATTAATATAGATGTAAGACCGGTCATCATAATGACCATTTGTTTTCTGATACCCAAGAATCTCTTGGGTTTATTTTTCGACCTCAAACTTATACCCCATTCCCCATATTGTATGAATATACTTGCCGTAATCCTTTAATTTGGCACGTAATTTCTTAACATGGGTATCAACTGTTCTGGCATCACCAAAGTAGTCATAATCCCATACATTATCAAGAATCTTTTCTCTTGATAATGCAATTCCCTGATTATTGATAAAAAAGCAAAGCAACTCAAATTCCTTAACAGACAACTCTAAATTCTTGCCATGAACGGTAACAGTATGAGCATTAATGTCCACCATAATTTCACCGGCTTCAAGCATTGTCTCTTCACCTATTACGTTGCTTCTTCTAAGAAGTGCATTAACTCTTGCCACTAAAATCTTCGGACTAAATGGTTTAGAGATATACTCATCAGCACCTTTTGAAAATCCGTTAAGCTCATCTTTTTCTGTATCTTTAGCAGTAAGGATAATAATAGGTGTATCAGACGTATCTCTTATCTCTTCGCACACCTCATACCCGTTATACTCAGGCATCATTACATCAAGTATAACAATGTCGGGTTTTTCAGCATAAAATTTATCTAATGCTTCCTGTCCGTCACTTGCTTGGGCTACTTCATAACCTTCCTTTGTCATATAGTCACTAACTAATTTTCTTATTCTGCTTTCATCATCTGCTATAAGTATTTTTGCTGCCATTTTTCTTCCTCATTTTTATTTTTTAACACATTTATTGTTGCGCTTTCGTCGTTTTAGAAAACTTTTTTATTGTTGCGCTTTAGTCGTTTTAGAAAGCTCAGCCTCGCGCCTTTGCAAATCCTGCTCCCATGAAGCATATTTATCCTGGATTACTTCTTCATAATTAAGTATTGTAGGATTATTGCTTGTATTTGCCACAATAAACATAGCAACTACAGTAATTACAAGGACAATAGAAATTGTAATAAAAGATATGGTTAATTTTTTATATTTATTAAGTTTTTCTATTAGCTTCTTTTCTTTATTTTTAAACTTAATATTGTCCTTATATTCCGAACTTTGATTGGATCTTGATTCTATTTTTTCATTTTGTTTATTCGAAGCAATTTCTTCATTTGAATCAATTTCATAATCAAGATTCACGGGAATTGATTCAATATTAGCCGGATCGACATTCGATTTCATCAAATAATCCTGTATATTTTTAAGATATACATAACCGACTTCTGTATGAAACATTCTCCTTGTAACCATTTGATTATATAATGTTAAAAGAGATTGTATATTATCAAAATCGAGCTGTTTATTGACATATTCAATTGCCTCTTGCTCTTTTAATGCTTCTTCACCCATCTGGGGATTTTCAAATGCAAATCCACTTACGGTGATAACTCTAACATCTTCCATTATAAGTCCTTCTTAATTCTAATCAGCCTTTTTTAATAGATTCTCTTCTCTTTTGCTTATCTTCGTAAAGAACCTCATCTGAACTTGCAATAATTTTTGCAAGGTCCATATCTGCTTCGCATACAAACGAATGAAAGCCTGATGATAATTCAACAAAATACGGTTTATTACATGTGAGATTAAATAAGAACATTGCTTCTTTTAATTTGTCCTTAATATTCTTCATATGATCTTTTGCTTCAACATCACCGGGCACAGGAATAAATGCAACAAATTCATCTCCACCTATTCTTGCAACAAAGCCATCACGTGGCATAAGACCTTTTAATAATTTAGCTGCAGATGTAATTGCAAAATCTCCGTCGCCATGACCAAAGCAATCATTTATCTCTTTAAGATGATCTAAATCTGCAAACATAATCATGGCTTCACGACCTTTAATTCTATGAATAGTAGCTAACGCCTGTTCCATAAAACCACGCCTGTTAAGAATCTTGGTAAGTTCGTCATATCTCGATATAAAGCTTAAAATCTGATTAGATTCTTTGACACGTTCAATTGAACGCTCCATTTCCTGTATAACGGCTTCTTCCCTTGTCTTAAGGTTAAATATATGTAGCAGATTACTGATCTGAAGGCTTATATAAAGTAAGAATTCATTATCAGACACTTCCGCTTCTGACAACATTACTCCATATTGAGATTCGCCTGCAAAAAGTACATATGTGTGAAAATTACCTTTCTTATCATATTCAGGCAGGAATTGATTAAACCCTTTTCTATGTGAGATCTGATAATGATGCCATTCTTTAACAGGAATAATTGTACTTCCTTCGTCATTAAATCCTCCGGCAAAATACATATGCTTTTTATAATTCTTATCTTCCCCGCCTAATTCGTCTGATTCATATATTAACGGCGTCTTATGAACAAAGAAATAAGCATTGCTAAGTCCGCTTTCACGAAGCCTTATAAATAATTTTTCAAAATATTTGTCTGTTTTAACATTATTTTCTATAAATTCTCTTACAAAAAATGACACGTCCCAAAATCTGCTCTTAAGATGTTCATTCTCTTTAGCAAGGGCTACTGTTATTTCTTTTAATTCTTCGTTATTAATATTATAGTCATTAATATTTTCGTTAGCAAAAACCTCTGTAAATAATGTCAAATTCTTATCTTCATCAACCTGTTCATTATTACAACCGCAAGAACATCTTATCATCGATTGAGCCGGATGTTCAACACTGTCAACAGGCTTGCCATCAGATAGATTAATAGCCATATCCAAAGCCTTAGATACTATGGCTCTTCCATCATGATTAACAGTAGAAAGTGCCGGTACCAACTTAGAAGAAATATCACTGTTATCAAATCCGGTAATTGCAATATCCTTACCAACAACAAGGCCTCTTTTAGCACATACATTGTAGCAGGCTCTGGCCATATTATCATTTGCACAACAAATAGCCTCAATATCCGGATTATTATCTATGAGGCTTTCAACTATAGATTTAACTCTTATTGTATAATCACCGTAAGCAATCAGTTTATCATCAACATCTATATTATTATCCGACAAGACATCTCTATACGCCTTGAGACGCAGCTCAGAGCTATAGTTACCTTTTGGGCCGGCAAGAAATGCAATATTTTTATACCCATGTTCAACCACAAGATGACTAACCATTTCACGCATGGAATTATAATTATCACATATAATATATGGTGCTCCATCTGCTCTGTCTTCAAGAAACATCGTAGGAATATTGGCTGTTAATTCAAGTATATCATCTATTGATGGTGCACCGGGCACTCCACTTATAGGCCCATAGCATACTATGCAAGCATCACAGCCTGCATAACCAACATAATCATATATAGTAGAGAATTGATAATTATTAATCTCACCTTTTGTATTGTTTTCTTTTACAGAATCATCCTGACACTCATCTATGACTCTGTATCCCGATAAAAATATCAATCTGACACCAAGCTTCTTAGACTGAACATCAAATTCATTCATAAGAGCCTTGATATATTCAGATTGATTATTTCCAATCATAATGGCAATTGTCTTCACTGTGGTTACCTCTAAACTATATAGTCTTAAGAATATCTGAATATTCTAAAAGAAGCGAATCAAACATAAACATCATAGTTCGTTCAACATTCATTTTCTCAAACTTAGTATTAAAAAAAGTCGCATCATAAGAAGAGCAAAACATTGCGTCGTTACCCTGCCCTTCCAAAAAATATTTTCCGGTAGTGATAGATGAACTAACTCTATTCACAGCATCATTAAAAGTATTAAAATCACTCTTTGAAGATACCGGAAACTTAATAACAAATCGAACAACATGCGTAACATCATTGCCGCCCACACTAAAACTGGCACTGACAACATCATGTTTATTGGGAAGAGCTACATTATTAACAACAAATCCAATTTCACCCTCTTTATATTCAACTTCGTTATTTCTCTCATTGAATTTATCAATCAGGAATTTTGTCAATTCGATTTTTTCCATAGAACCTCTTATTTCATTTTACAACCTATTCTCTCCCCCATAAGAACCCTTGTTTCAATATCTTTCGCAGTATTATTAATAATATCCTCATCAATAACCGCTTTATCTTTCTCAAGAAGCACAACAATAGTAGAGCCTCCGAATTCAAAGTATCCCTTCTCTTCACCTCTTGATACTTTGCCAATATAATGGTAATTACGAATCTTACCTACCATTAACGCCCCAACTTCTAACTGTATCACATCTCCAAAATTATCCGTCCTTAACATCGTATACTCACGATGGTTTTCCCTATATATGGGAAATGTGCTTGCAGCAATAGGGTTTACTGTATGAAATACACCTTCTACTGTACGGTTACTGCTCTTAGCTCCGTTATCAACATAGATATATCTGTGATAATCATCAACCGTAAGACGAAATACTAAAGCTTTACCACCACGATATTTATCGGCTAATTTTCTGTCTCTCAAAAGAGAAAAAATGTTATAATTCGTTCCCTTAATAGGAAGAATACAATTATCGTCTATATCATAAACAGTCAGCTTACTGTCACAAGGACTTATAAGATGAGCCGGATCCATGTCAATACTTCTTGCACCACTTTTAATTTTACGTGTAAAGAAATCATTATAACAATTATAATTAACCTCTTCATATTGACTCATATCAATTTCATTCTTTTTTATAAATGACTTTATAAAAAATTTCGATATAGGCAAACTCATTATAAATCCGCCGATTTTAGATATAACAGGTTGGATTATAATATCAAGAATTTTAAGTCCAAACCCGGTTGTATATAGCTTCTCTAAAAATCTATCCTGTGAATCATCAGGAGTAATAATATTACCGTCTCTTAATGCATATTTCATAGTTATATCCTCTCACGTGTATATTATTATATATTATACAATAAAATAACAGTTTTTCAAAAAATATTTACAAATAAACAGACTGTGTCGAAACACTCGGCACAGCCCATATAAACTACATAAATATTCAAATTAAAGTGGTAATTAGCACAACATAGTATATGACTCACTTAATGCAGTAACATTTTCACCAATTTCGTGAACATTAATAATATGCATCTTTGCTAATACTAAGATTGTAACAAGAAGTATTATTACAACAAGTACAATTGCAAATATAAGCCACATATTTGGCTTTGGAATCTTAATATTGATAATAAAGCAAAAAGACTGAATTACCAAAAGGATATGAAGTACAATAGAAAATGCTGTAGGCGGAATAAGTATTCCAACAACATATGCAAGGGACATGGTAACTGATATAGTCGTTATAGGTACTCCAAAGTATACTTTCTTAGCCGTAGGATTCTTTGTAACCCTTTCTTCTTCCATAACATTAAAATATGCAAGTCTGATAACGGCACATACAAGATATACACAAAGAATTGCAATACCAAGAGGCTTTTTCATTCCCATGTTATATGCCATAACTACAGGAAATACTCCGAAACAAATAACATCACAAAGTGAATCTAATTGTATTCCAAAGTTCTTCTCCTGCTCTGTTCTGTCTTTTTTTGTTCTTGCTATCTTGCCATCAAGTGTGTCACACATTCCCGAAAATGCAAGACAGATAATTGCAACAAGAAATCTTCCGTTACAAGCTTCTATCATACCGATAACGGCTGATATTACTCCAAGATATGATGTTATAACCGTATAATCATAAAATCCTATCATTTTTCTCTACTCCTTTTTCTTACGTTTCTTTTTCTTAAATACGATCAAATATGCAACAACAGTCATCACTGCACAGATAAGAAGCTGTATGTAATAACTAAATCCTCTGCTAAGAATCATAGCCGGAAGTACTAACATACCAAATGCTTCATCAAACATTTCAAGGAACAATCTCTCCGTAATTCCCATACCTCCGGGAAGCGGAAGCATATCCGCACCGACAGATATAAGACACTGAAGTGTAAGTATCTCAATAACTGATGTTCCTGATAAATGGAATGACCAGTATACTATAACCGTAACAAAGAATAGCGCCACTCTTTGTACAATTGATATAAGAAATGCATTAAACAAAACTATCTTATGAGTCTTTAAATACTTTGATGCAGCCTTATACTTCTCCATCATTTCTTCAGTCTTGTTTACCCATTTCTCTTTATCTTTAAGAATTCTAATCTTATTAAGGAAGCTTACACATTTTAAAATAAAGCTTCTTGCAAGAGACGGCACATAAACAAGTATAAGCATAGCCGCAATTATAATAACATTAAGAATAATTCCAAGCCATACCCAGAATTCAACACCTTCAACTGCAGCCATAATTTTCTTCGGCCTGATTATAAGTGTGATTCCACCAAGTACTACAAGAACTAATTTATATGCTATGGTAACAAGCAAAAGAACAAGTGTCGAATGTGCTACGGATATCTTGTCTTTCTTCATAAAGATTAACTGAGCCGGCTGTCCTCCGGATGCCGAAGGTGTTATGGCACTGAAGAAAAATCCTACAAAAGAATATAAAAAGCATCTTGTAAGTCTTAACTTAATTCCTAAAGTATTAAATAAATACTTAAAGATTACAGACTCAAGCATAATAAATGCAAGAACACATATTATACCGGGGACAATTAATATATAAAGATCACATTGCTTTATATCTTCTAAGACCTGATTTAAATTCTCTCCTCTAAATACTCCGTATAAGGTCAGACCAAATACCAGGACAAGAAAAAGAACATCTAAAACATTTCTCTTTATATTCTTTTTATCCTTAACTTCTTTTCGAATCTCTTCATCGACATTTTCGTCTAATGTCTCATTCGAATCATTTATCTTCTCAATTGTATTTTCACTCATTATAAAATCCCTCTGTTTTAAAAACGAGTTTTGATAAATTCAAAAAATCACACAATAAGTATTATACATAAAATTTTCACAAATTGATAGATAAAATATTAAAAAAACAATAAACAATTTGCTTTTATACAAATATTATGTAAAAATGATATTTATTAATCAAATAAATGGAGGGCAAACATATGTCAATGGAAAAATTACAAGAATATGGTGTTGATACCGAGCAGGCATTAAAGCGTTGCGTCAACAACGAAGCATTATTCTTAAAACTTATCAATAAAGTACCGCAAATGACGGAATTTGAAGATTTAAAAGAAAGCATTAATAATAAGAATTTTGAAGTTGCTTTCGGATATGCACATGCCATAAAGGGTAACGTCTCTAACTTAGAGATTACTCCCATTAAAGAGCCTGTAGCAGAAATGACTGAGCTTCTTCGCGCTAATCAGGATGTAGATTACACTCCTTATATCGAGAAAATGGATGAAGGTTTAGAAGGTCTTAAGAAAGCTTTGGCTGATTAATTATATATTAAGTATTCTTTATTGAATAACTGATATTCAAATTAAATAATTTATATTCAAAAATTTATATGCAAAAATTTATATGCAAAAATTTATATGCAGAGTAGAAATGACACCAAAAAGGTCTTGGTTGATATAAATCAACCAAGACCTTTAATATATGTATATCAAATATTACAATTAAAACTTACCAAGATTTCCTTCTAATGAGATAATACTCTCATTATCTACATCATCAAACATTGCGTCGTTAGATACTCCGCCTCCGAAGCCGCCGCCGATAGGGCCACCGCCGAAGCCTAATCCACCACCGCTGAATGCAGGATTACCGTTCTTAAGTTTAAATCCTGCAATTACATCTCTTAAGCCTTGTGCATGGTTAGATAATGTCTCAGCTGCAGCAGCACACTCCTGACTTGTAGCAGAATCTGTCTGAACAACCTGTGAAATCTGACCGATAGCCTGTTTAACCTGTGCAATAGCAGTTGCCTGCTCATCAGATGATGTAGCAACAGCAGATACTGTACCTGAGATTTCTTCGATTCCATTTGAAATCTTACCGATAGCTTCTGTCATCTCATCAACCTGGTTAGTACCATCTTCTACAACGTCAATGGCATGTTGTATAAGTTCTGCTGTCTCTTTAGCAGCATTAGATGAAAGCTCTGCAAGGTTCTTAACTTCTTCTGCAACAACCGCAAATCCACGTCCGTGAACACCTGCTCTTGCAGCCTCAACTGTGGCATTTAATGCTAAGATATTTGTCTGGAATGCGATATCATCAATTGTCTTAATAACTTTACTGATATTATGAGATGATTCATTGATATCATTCATTGATCTGTTAACACCGTCAACTGCCTGCTTACCTAATCTTGCATCTTCTAACATGTTATGTGCTCTTGATTCCATGTTACGAGCATCTTCAGCATTAGCTGTAGTCTTATTAGCAATATCTTTAATAGATGCATTAATCTCCTCAACAGCACTTGCCTGCTCTGTAGAACCCTGTGCAAGAGCCTGTGATGCAGCTGATACTTCCTTAGCACCTTCAGTAAATGACATACTTGATTCTTGAACTTCTGCAAGCACTTGATTATTCTCATCTACTAGATCTCTAAGTGCGATACCAAGTTCATCATTCTCACCTCTGATGTGAGATTCAACAGTAAAATCACCCTTAGACATGTCTCTTGCCATATCTGCCTGAATCTTAGTTGATTTTACAAGTTCTTTCATATTCTGAACGAAATCTTCATACTCTCTGTAATTTGCATCGTCAACTTCCCAGTCAATATCACCAACAGCAAGTTTACTAACGTAATCATTAGTCTTTGCTATAATACCTCTTAACTGTTTCATATGACTGACAAGTCCTAATACAGCAACTACAACTGCTACTACAACAATAACAGCCTCAATAATAATTGATAATATTGGGCTGATAACAGCAGTTCCTAAGAATTCAATAATAATACTTACCGCTGCCGAAACAAGCAGAAGCGCTACTACGATGATAATTGTCACTATCATTCCTGATAATACACTCTTTTTTTTCATTTTAAATTGCCTCCTTATTCAATATACATACACATATAATTTATAAATCTTCATATGCAGCATCTATAGCTGACATATCTTCATCTCTGATAAGTTTTTCAGGATTAAGAAGTAATTTTACTTCGTCTCCTACTTTACCAAAGCCATATACATATTTATCTTTTGCTTTAGTAGTTGTGAGTGATGGTGGTGTCTCTATGTCTTTGTCCTTAATAGTAACAACATCATCGATTGTCTCAACTATGAGTCCAATGACTGTATTCTTGACATTAACAATAATGATACAAGTTCTGTCATTATACTCAAACGGCTCTTGCTTAAACCTTATTCTGACATCAATAACAGGAACAATCTTGCCACGAAGATTGATAAGACCGCGAATATAATCTTCCACTTCAGGTATTGCGGTAATTGGTTGTATTCCCATTATTTCATTGACGTATTTCAGTTCAATTCCATAATATTCAGAGCCTGATTTGAATGTCATATATTGCTTGGCATCTTCAATAGCAGAACCTTCGAGTTCTATATCGTCTGCCGCAATAACAACGTCCTTTTCCTCTGCCATACCTTTCTCCTTTCTTTATCCTGCTATTGTCGCTATATCAAGTATTAATGCAATACTTCCATCGCCTAACTGAGTACATCCTGAAAGTCCGCTTACCTTCTTAATGTAATCAGGAATAGGTTTTACAACTATCTCCTGTCCTCCAAGCAACTTATCTACGAATATACATATTCGACGTTCTTCGTATTCGGTAAGAATCATAATACCTTCATCAATACTTTCTACTGAACTGTCTATATGATATTTCTCACTTAATCGAACAACCATATAATGTTGTCCTCTTACATTGAGATATTCGCCGCCATCAGGTTCTTTTACAACATTAGACTGACGAACATTGATAAATTCTTTAACAGAATTAGTCTCGATAACAAAACGTTGATTGCCAACCTCTAACAATATACCGCTTATAATTGCAAGTGTAAGAGGAATCTTAAGTGTCATTGATGAACCTTTGCCATATTCGGAATCAATCTCAAGTATTCCTCCGATGGCCTGCAGATTCTTCATAACTACATCCATTCCTACACCCCTGCCGGATAATTCCGTAACCTGTTCGTTAGTAGAAAAACCGGGCGCGGTAATAAATTGATATATTTCTTTATTCGTATAATCGTGAATTGACTTCTCTCTTGGAACAATTCCATTCTTCTTAGCCTTAGCAAAGAGCTTCTCAGGATTCATTCCTCCACCGTCGTCGCTTACACTTATAATAACTTTACCGGCTTCGTTCTTAGCCTCTAAAGTGATAAGACCTTTCGGGTTCTTACCTGCAGCTTCTCTCTCTTCCTTTTCTTCAATACCATGATCGATTGAATTTCTAATCATATGCATCAAAGGATCGGAAATGTGCTCGATAATATTCTTATCAACCTCTGTAGTCTCACCAATCATTTTAAGTTCAATATTCTTACCAAGCTTTCTTGATGTATCGAACACTATTCTGTTCATCTTCTGGAACGTATTGGTAAGTGGCATCATACGCATAGACATAATTACATCTTGCATCTCTGATGTGAACTTTGTAAGCTGTGCCGCTGATTTATGGAAATTGGTAAGGTCTAAACCTTCTATATTCAAATCGGGATTCTGTAATACAACAGATTCAGCTATTACTATTTCACCGATTAAATCCATAAGCTGATCTATCTTATTGACATTTACACTTATGAAACTTGTTGCAGGAGCTTTAGATTTCTTGCTTTTGGCAAGCGTCGCTTTCTTACCTGCAGATTTGCTCTTAATGACATAATCACCGGGTGTTATATCATCCTTCTTTTCTTCTTCTTTTTGTTCAGCTTCTTCAGTATCTTCACCACCAAGATCACCAAGATCTATAGTATCGGATCCGACTATAGGCGCCGGAACATCAAATCCCGCCTCAAATTCTTCTTTAGAACACTCAGATGCATTAGTGCTTTCAACATCAAAGCCTCCCAATAAAATATTGAGTTCATCTAAGCTTATATGCGCCTTAATTAAAATTCTAAAGCCCTGATCTAAAATAACATCAGCAGTCTCTTCATTGGTTATGATATCTTCAGGCGTGTAGTACATCTCATCAACTTTTTCTTTTAACGAGTTAACAAGAGCATACGCATGAATATTAACCATCTCAGTGTCATTACGATAATAACATTCTACATAATAATACTTAGCAGTCTCTCCACCGACAGCACCGATATAGAATTGTGTAGGCGCCTCTTCCTCTTCCTGTTCGGGAAGCTCTTTATCCTCACTGACAATCTCTTTCTTAATCTTACTTAGGAACTTATCAATATCTTTAATAAGGTCCGAAGAATCCATAGTAGGCTCTCCGCCTTCTTTGATATTGTCAAACTCTTCTCTAAAGAAATCAGACACAGCGAAAATCTTATCTACCAATTCAAGATGTGGTACATTGTCCGGTTTGGATTCTCTGATGTAAAAAAATACATCTTCAAGCTTATGAGCAAGCTTCATGATGTCGTCAAACATCATTATGCCGGATGATCCCTTAATGGTGTGCATTACTCTAAAGAATTCATTAATGTCAGCTTCATCAAAACTGTCTTCATCCTTCTTTTGAAGTGTAGTCAGTTCCAACTGCTCTAACAACTGCCCATTCTCATACAGGTACATGTCCAGCATGCTATCCATTTCTTCGCTCATCAGACTCCTCCTTTCGTATTTTATGTATTATTATAATAATTTTAATTTCTTCATAGCATCCTCAAGCCTATTTGTGTCCACAGGCTTGTTGCAATATACACTGCATCCCATTTCAAATGCTTTTTTGACATTTTTCTCCTCTGACAAAGCCGTCATCATAATAATCTTGACCTGTTCTTTAGCCAAAATGCCTTCTTCTTTCTCGATTTCTCTGATAGCTTTAAGCACCTGATAGCCATCCATTTCAGGCATCATAACATCAAGGCAAATAAGGTCGTAAGGTTCCTCATCATCCATTGCCATCATAAATGCTTCAACAGCTTCTTTACCGTCAACTGTTCCGTCACATTCGCCATACTTACTCATATAATCCATCATGAATTTTCGGCTGGCAAAATCGTCTTCAACAATTAGAATCTTCATAACTAAATTCTCCTTTCATAACATATTACATGCTACCTAAACATATTACATGCCACCTAAACATATTACATGCTACCTAAAATGCTATATATCTTATGAGCAATAGAATGAAGCGGTAATTGATATTCAACAGCGCCTATATCGTACGCCACTTTAGGCATACCATATACAACGCATGACTTTTCATCCTGACCGATTGTTCGGCCACCCGCTCTTCTAATCTCTAACAATCCGTCAGCACCGTCTTTACCCATACCGGTAAGAAGTGCTGCAACGCAGTTTTTACCTGCGACTTTAGCAACATGTGAAAACATAAAATCAACTGAAGGGCAATGTCCGCTAACCTTAGCACCCATTTTACATTCAATCTTATAATGTTCTCCACTTTTAACAAGTTTAAGATGTTTATCTCCTGGAGCGATAAATACATGACCCGGCTTTAATACATCACCTGTCTCAGCTTCTTTAACGCTGACAGCGCACTGATTATCTAATCTGTCTGCATACATCTTGGTAAATCCGGGTGGCATATGTTGTGTAACAATAGTTCCCGGTATATCATTTCTAAATCCCATTATGACATCAGCTAAAGCTTCTGTTCCACCTGTCGAAGCACCAAGCGCAACTACCACGTCCTGCTTCTTGATATCGTCGGAAGGTGTAACACTCTTAGGTTCAACACGCTTCTTTTTACCAACTTCAACAGTTGATGCAATTTTAATCTTTGTGCATAAGTCACGTTGAATATAACTAAAAATCTCATCCTTAGTCATATTAACCGGTTTTGCGATAAAATCTACCGCGCCGGCATTCATAGCATCAAATACCTTATCACTAAGTGAACTTACCATAACAATAGGTATCGGATATTGTGGCATCAATCTTCTTGTAAATTCGATACCATCCATTCTCGGCATCTCAATATCAAGAGTCATAACATCCGGTTTATATCTTAAAATCATATCTCTTGCTTCAAAAGGATTCGATGCCACACCCACAACTTCTAATGCAGGATCTGCTGAAACCCCTTTAGAAACCATATCCGCAAACATAACGGAATCATCTACTATAAGTACTTTTATCTTTCTCAATTCTCACGCCTTCTTTCATTAGAAAATTTACATTAAAGGTTTTCGGAAAATAGAAGGTCTGATAAATTCTAATTTAGAGGCCTCTTTATCGATATTTTCTGTATTACCAATAATAAAATATCCACCCGGTTCTAACACGTTGTATATTTTATTAACAAGTTCTCTCTTAGTATCCTCTGAAAAATAAATCATTACATTTCTAAGGAATATTACATGCATCTTAGATCTAAAAGGAAAATCGTTCATAAGATTAAATTGTCTGAACATAACATTTCTTCTTAAATCATCTTTGACCTGATAATTAAAATCATCAAGTCTTTTAAAATTTGCTCTTTGCCATGCAGGAGGCAATACCTCAATCTTCTCCTTAAGATATACGCCCTTCATTGCATATTGCAACACTTCACTGGAAAGATCTGTTGCAAGCAGTGTTGAATTCCAACTGTTATAATTCAGTCCCAAAAATTCCTTGACAACCATCGCAATTGTATATGGTTCTTCACCCGATGATGAAGCGCCTGACCATATACGTATATCATGTGTATGCTGTTCTTTCTTAACAATCCAAGGTAATATTACATCTCTTAAGAATATAAAGTGATCGGGCTCTCTCCAAAAATATGTATGATTTGTTGTTAAAATGTTAAGCATATTTTGAAGTTCATGTCCGCTTCTGTCACGCTCTACGGCATTCAAATATTCTTCATATGAAGAATATCCGTTTCTGGCCAGATAATTATCCAGTCTTCCTTGAACTATAGCTTTTTTGCTGGCAAGATTAATTCCATATCTGCTTTCAAGAAATTCTACCAGCCTTTCAAATTCTTTTTCTGTCATCTTCTCTCCCAACCATTATTATCTCATTTGCTTTTCGATCCTAAAAAACATATCAAGTATATAAGGATCTAACCCATCTTGTTCCTTCAGGGCCGAAAGTGCTTTCTCTCGGTCATTATATTGCAAAGAAAGCCTTGAAAATGCATCGGTAATCTTTACAATCATCGCGGGTAGCGGAACATCCGTCCCAACCTCATGAAAACCATATACTATATCAGCTACCGTCTTGACAGATTCATCATTGTCATCTTCCGTAAAAAACACTTCAAAAATCTTAATATCAATACCACGTATAAGCGCTCCTATTTCAACTGCCTCTACGAAAGATTCTGAGATCTTATTCTCATATCTGTCAGAAAAATTAAGTGCCTGAGCAAGCATCCTTGAATTCTTAGCAACTGCCTCATTATCTATTGCACTGTTGTTTTCATCAGAAGAAAATGCTGCTATATTCTTAAGAATTCTCTTCTTCTCTTCAAGAATCTTGCGACTCTGTTCACTGATAACTTTGTTAAGCTTTCTATTGTTATCTTCTAACTCTCTTCTCAGATTATATATATTAAGATGTGTTGAAACACGTGTCTTAATCTCAGTTGTATCAAAAGGCTTTCTAATGAAATCAACTCCACCTATTTCAAAAGCTTTCTCTCTCTCCTCATCACTCTCTGCAGCTGACACGAATATAACAGGTATATCTCTGGTACGTGGATTTTCTTTTAACATTTCACAGAATTCATACCCACTAATGTCCGGCATCATAATATCAAGCAAAATCAAGTGAGGTCTGTTGTTATTAATAATCTCTGTAGCAGATGCCGCACTCATAGCGGAACACGTATTATATCCAAGACTTTCCAAAATGGCTTCTAAAAGTTCGATATTAACGTCCCAATCATCTACTATAAGAATTGTTTCTTTATCACTCATACTTATATCCTATTAATAAACAATAACCAATCCGGATTAATTGAAAGATTTAAGTGTATCTTCAATATAATCAGAAAGTTTCGACAAATATTTTCTGCAATTATCTTTCTTTTCTTTTCGAACATTCATAACCAGACGAAAAGCATTTTTAGAAAAGTCCTCAGGACCTGTCTCTGCCAGCTTCTTAATTACACCTGAAAAGCCTTCTGCTCTGTCCCAATTATCTAATTCAACACAAAGAGTTGTCTTCTCAATGAGATCGCGAAGACGTTCTAAATTATCTAAATCATTAAATGTTATCTCATCTGTTATAGATGAATCGGAGCTGCTTTGCATAAAATCTTTCTTAAGGTCTTCAATGGTAACAACCGCTTCTTCACCTTCACATATAAACTGGCTTTGCATCTTTACGGTAAATATAAATGTAGAGCCCTTGCCTTTTTCAGATTGGACTTCTATATTGCCGCCCATGAGTTCTACAATCTGTTTACATACATATAATCCCAAACCGGTTCCACCGTATGTTCTGGTAATTGAGCCGTCTACCTGTGTAAAACTCTGAAAAAGCTTATCCATCTCATCAACGCTCATACCGATACCGGTATCTCTTACAAAAAATGTAAGTTCCATATCTTTACCCTGTTGCTTCGTCTTGAATACTTCAAGTTCAACGGAACCAATGGATGTAAATTTGATGGCATTATTAAGCAAATTATTAATAACCTGACTTAAATGAAATTCATCGCCAATAACACTGCCAGGGACCTTATCATCAATATGATAATTTAGAATAACACCTTTTTCATTGGCAACAGAACCGATGATACTAATTGAACTTTCAATTAATTCGTGCAGATTAAAAGGCTCTGATTCAATAATCATTTTACCGTTTTCGAGTTTGGCAAAATCAAGAAGATTGTTGATAATAGTCTCCATGTTCTCACAACATTTCAAAACTATATCCATCTTACGCTTCTTAGATGTATCGTCCTCTTCTTCTTTCAGATTACGAATATGGCCTTTAATACCGTTAACAGGGGTACGAAGTTCATGTGTTAGATTAGCAGTAAATTCATCCTTGGCTTTAATAATCTCATGTACATGATCTTCAAAGTTATTGATTTGCTTTTGCATAGAAACATTCTCACGCATATCTGTCATGTAGCATACACAATAATTTTCATTATCGGAAGAAAAATGTATTCTGACAGGAAAACATGTGTGATTCTTTCTATACGCATCAGTATCTATAGATTGATTATTACCTGCAGCAAAAGCAAATATATCTGACTCTTCATCGAAAACATTAGGAATAATATCTCTTACATTTACAGAGTCAACAGTATATTCTAACTCTTCTAAAGAGATCTTATTAAGATATGTAACCTTGCCTTCTTTGTCAAAAACAAATATCAGCTCAGATGCTTTGTCTAAAACTGTAGTATAATCGATCAAGACAACACCTCTGTCAAAAAAATATTAAATACAAGATATTATGTTTTTTTGATAAAAAAGCACACAAAAAACACAACATATTGACCATATATCAAAATAATAGGTTTTTTGCACAGAAATGTCAATAAGAAATTGTAATTAATATAACAATTCAGAAATATATACAAAGACGCATTAAAGAGGTTTTACAATGTACGTCGGTTGAGTTCTTTCATTTCTATGAGACGCAATAATTCCACCGGCAATCGCTTCTCTGGCAAATACTCCGGCAAATTTACCTCCATATACATAAAGTCCTGACATATTAATGTAATTATGCCACTTACCGTCGCCAAAAGCGAAGTCTATATTTTTACTCTCATATTGCGGAACATATTTTTGACAGATAAAGCTTTCGTTATAAATGTCACTTACTTTTTGTTCCCATTCTTCCTGTGACAATTCAACTCCTGCAAACACTCCGCTTGAGCCATAATCATCATCAGGTTTTATTATATATTCCGCTTTATTATTAATGACTTCATCTAAAGAAATAAACTCTTCTTTAAAAGGAACGGTATATGGAACATGCTCTTTTACAAACTCTATCTCTTCTTTTGTCAAAAATTGCATGGTTCGCTCTAAATGCAAAATATAAAACAGATATTTGTGATGTAAAATCTGAGTCTTAAAAGAGCCGGCCATAAAACAGGCATTGTCTTTTATCGCATTATAAAAATCAGATACTTCATCTAAATTATTAATTATATCTACCGTAACGGCACGTCTGTAGATCGCATCTATTACATTTCCGTTCTCGGAATATAACTTGCCGTTTTTATATCGCATTTTACTTATATCACATATCTCACAATTATAACCTGCCTTTTGAAAATGTCTTGCAAACTCCTGAAATTCTCGAAGTGTTGCTCCGTCCAGAAAATCCACTATTGCGATATTAGGATTAGAAACCTTTTTATCATAAGTATTATAGATTTCCATAAAGGTCTTAACCCAACTGTCAAGCATTTCAAATGTCGAAAAATTATAGCGTCTTATCATCTTCTGGTGGGCAGGATTATCAATACTAAGCTCATCCTGAATTCTGTCTTCATTCATGCCTGATGTACCGTCGGTATTAATCTCGCAAAAATAAAATTCACCCGTATTCTCATGATAAAAAATATCGAATCTGGCAATCGGCAATTTAAAATCATAACCGCAAGGTGTAAGGATAAGTTCTTCTAATTCTTTTGAAAACGGAAATAATTTACGATAGTCTTCATTGTTAAGATACTCTTCTATTACCTTATTGAAAATGTTATAAGTTACGGTAACAACATTTTCAAAAAGATTAATTTCCTTCTCGGAATATACTCGTGGAATCTGAACGGTATAAGACGCAAAACGATTCTTATAATACAACGGTGTTCGTTCTAAATTATCCTTAAGAAGAAGGGCACCTTTACGGTTGCCCTCTAAATCTTCATTAATTAGTTCTTCGTATTCTTCTCTAATCTTAATAATATCTATCATATCCTAATCCTGTGAAAGCACCTTTTTAATC